>NZ_LR733630.1:1947787-2255875 GCF_902506275.1 Exiguobacterium sp. 8A
ATTCCTTTGAGTTTTAGCCTTGCGGCCGTACTCCCCAGGCGGGGCGCTTAATGCGTTAGCTCCGACACAGAAACCGTGGAAAGGTCCCTACATCTAGCGCCCAACGTTTACGGCATGGACTACCAGGGTATCTAATCCTGTTCGCTCCCCATGCTTTCGCTCCTCAGCGTCAGTTACGGCCCAGAGATCTGCCTTCGCCATCGGTGTTCCTCCTGATATCTGCGCATTACAACGCTACACCAGGAATTCCAATCGCCACTACCGCACTCTAGTCTGCCCGTACCCACTGCAAGCCCGAGGTTGAGCCTCGGGATTTCACAGCAGACGCGACAAACCGCCTACGAGCTCTTTACGCCCAATAATTCCGGACAACGCTTGCACCCTACGTATTACCGCGGCTGCTGGCACGTAGTTAGCCGGTGCTTTTTCTGCAGGTACCGTCACTTTCGCTTCTTCCCTACTAAAAGAGGTTTACAACCCGAAGGCCGTCATCCCTCCCGCGGCGTTGCTGCATCAGGCTTTCGCCCATTGTGCAATATTCCCCACTGCTGCCTCCCGTAGGAGTCTGGGCCGTGTCTCAGTCCCAGTGTGGCCGGTCACCCTCTCAGGCCGGCTACCCGTCGTCGCCTTGGTGAGCCATTACCTCACCAACAAGCTGATAGGCCGCGAGTCCATCCCCAACCAAAAAATCTTTCCACCACCAGACCATGCGGCCAGTGATCATATCCAGTATTAGACGTCGTTTCCAACGCTTATCCCAGAGTCAGGGGCAGGTTACTCGCCAGCGTTCGTCCTGAGCCAGGATCAAACTCTCCAAAGAATTTGATATAGCTCTTAAATTGACGAAGCTTGCGCTTCATTCAAAAATTGTAAAACTTATTTTTGCCTCATCGTTCAGTTTTCAAAGACCAATCGTTGTCGTGTTAGCGACTTTTTAATAATAGCGATTTGACTTATTAAAGTCAACCACTTTTTATTATTTTTTTCGCTTCCTGAAGTTTGTTTCGTGAACAACATCAGCGACGTTTATTAATATATCAGCATCCTAAAAAACCGTCAACTATTTTTCTAAAAAAACTTTAATTTTTCTTTGTTTTGTTGAAATGAATAAAAAATGGTTGGCGGATCACCCAAAACACTTCGGATTATCCACACAACCATTTACTTTTTACGATGATTTAGACGACATCTGTTTCTTCGTTTTTTTCTTTCTAACTTCGGGTGAAGCGACTTGAACCGCTTGTCCTGTCTGTTGGAAGCGATGAAGCATTAATACCTGATAAGCGTTCGCAAACACCAATGTGGCTAGTGCCGGCCAGAGCAATGGAATCTCGTCCGTTGTTTGCAGAGCTGGAATCCATTCAATTAACGTAATGACAGTCATTAAGAAAAGTGTCGGGATGAAAGCACTCCTATTTGTTTGTTTCGCCTTACTCGCAGCAACGACCCAAGCGACAATGAGTAACACAAGCATCTCACCGATATAACGCCACATGTGATCATTACCGAATGCGAGCATCCGTAAGTAGACGGCATCAAAAATCGCAAATGCGATTAGTAACACTTGAACGCGATTCCATAGACGTGGCCCTCTAAATAAATCGAGTCCGACCCGATGAATAATCAAATAGGCAAAGAAGCCCATCATGCTGATCCCCGTCCATGTACTCGAGTAACTAAGCGCCGTGACAATTGCCTCCCAGGACTGACTGACCAAATAACCCGGGTTCGCCAATAAATTCATCAGGAACCCGAACAACGTCCCGAATACGAGCGTTGTCCAAAACAAACGTAAAAAACCTTGTACTTTCATCTCTCACCGATTCACCCTTCTATTTGTTTAATGACTGCTTGCGCCAACTCGTCATACGTATGCTCGAACGGATGTCCATCCCGATAGACAGAAGGTGCGAAGTCCTCTTCATTGTCGTACGGTTGGCCGAGCGGGATTTGAGCAAGTAGCTTACTCTTCAATGCTTCTGAAAGCTTTTCTCCACCACCGTAACCGAATACGTATTCTTTTTCACCAGTTAGCTTACTTTCGAAATAAGCCATGTTTTCAATGATACCTAATAGTTTGTGGTTCGTTTTGATTGCCATCGCTCCGGCACGAGCCGCAACGAATGCTGCTGTCGCATGAGGTGTCGTGACAATCAATTCCTGACATGATGGGAGCATCGAATGGATATCGAGCGCGACATCCCCCGTTCCCGGCGGTAAGTCGAGCAAGAGATAGTCAAGATCGCCCCACTCGACGTCATTGAAGAAGTTATTTAACATCTTCCCGAGCATCGGTCCACGCCAGATGACCGGCGCATTGTCTTCAACGAAGAATCCCATTGAGATGACTTTTACGCCAAAACGCTCGACTGGAATGATCTTCTCGCCGCGAACAACCGGTCGTTCCTCAATACCAAGCATATCTGGAACACTGAAGCCGTAAATATCCGCATCGATCAAACCGACCTTTTTGCCCGCTCGCGCAAGCGCGACAGCCAAGTTGACGGATACCGTCGATTTACCTACGCCTCCCTTACCAGAAGCGATGGCGATAAACGTCGTCCCTGAATTTTCACGGAGGATTGCCGGTTTCGTCGCCTCTTTCAAACTTTCATCATTCAATGCCTCAAAGCGAAGCCCGACCGTCTTAAAGCCTTTCCCCTTGAGCAATGTGACGATTTCTTGTTGTAACTGAAGCTGTTCCCCGCTCCCTGTTTGTCCGAGTGCCACTTTTACACTGACATAGTCTTCTTTGATTCGAATGTCTTTTACCCCTGCTGTATCTCCAAGCGTTCGGTTGATCGTCGGATCAACAAGCCCCGCCAATTCCTCGCGTACTTGCTCTACTGTAAGCATATTGCTTCCCCCTTCTAACTGTTTCGATATCAGTATATCAAAAAAAGCGTTTTCTTGACGGGTTCGGAATCGACTATTTCAAACAAAAAACTCTCCACCCGAAAGGATGGAGAGTTCGAACCACATCGCGAAGATTAACGCTTCGAGAATTGTGGTGCGCGACGTGCTGCTTTAAGACCGTATTTTTTACGTTCTTTCATACGAGCGTCACGAGTTAAGAAGCCTTTTTCTTTGAGGCTTGGACGGAATTCTGGGTCCGCTTGAAGAAGCGCACGTGATACGCCGTGGCGAATTGCTCCAGCTTGTCCAGTGTATCCACCACCGTTAACGTTAACGATTACATCGTATTTACCTTCTGTTTCAGTCAATACGAGTGGTGATTTAGCCATCATGATCAAAGTCTCATGACCGAAGTATTCTGAGATATCGCGGCCATTTACAACAACTTTACCGTCACCTGCAACGAGGTGAACGCGAGCCACCGAGTGTTTGCGGCGGCCTGTTCCGTAGTAACGTACATCTGCCATCGTTTAGTTCCTCCCTGTGTCTCGATTAACCGCGAAGTTCGTAAACTTCTGGTTTTTGTGCTTCGTGCTTGTGTTCAGCTCCAGCGTAAACGTGGAGTTTGTTGAATTGTTGACGACCGAGTGATCCTTTTGGAAGCATCCCTTTGATCGCGAGTTCAAGCATACGCTCTGGACGTTTTGCGAGAAGCTCTTTTGCAGTTTGTGATTTCAAACCGCCTGGATGACCTGAATGACGGTAGTAGATCTTGTCATTCAATTTGTTACCAGTCAATTTGATTTTCTCAGCGTTGATGATGATGACGTGGTCTCCGCAATCAACGTGTGGTGTGAAAGTCGGCTTGTGCTTACCGCGAAGAAGTGAAGCTACTTCACTAGTCAAACGACCAAGTGTTTTGCCTTCTGCGTCGATAAGGAGCCATTTGCGTTCTACTTCAGATGCTTTAGCCATGAATGTTGTGCGCATGTGGAATACCTCCTAGAAATGTCTGTTCACTTAATTTTTTGATGCTTTATCATAATCCTAGTTTACGGGGCTAAGATTGTGGTTCATCTCTAAATTTGAAAATGAAATGCCAATGAATATAATACGATTTTATAAGGGGAATGTCAATCTACTTTTTCATAATTCACATTCCACAAATACAAACCGTGTGGGGGGGCGGTAATCCCCGCTACGCGGCGGTCCTTCGCCTCTAGCATTTGTGTGAGATCTGAGGGCTGATACTTGCCTCTCCCTACCTCGATGACCGTCCCTACCATGATGCGGACTTGGTTGTATAGAAAACCTGATCCAACGAAACGGAATATGATCTCGTCTCCCATCTCGAGCACTTCTGCTTCATAGATGGTACGGACCCGATCTTCGACTTCTGCCTTTGTCACAGAGAACGACGTAAAGTCGTGGGTCCCAATCAACCGCTCCATCGCTTGACGCATCGCCTCAAGGCTCAGCTTATACGTCACGGTCGCAGCATAGTGCCGACGAAACGGATCCTCGGTCTGACGGATATGATAGCGATACTCTTTTCGCTTCGCACCGTAACGTGCGTGGAACGTATCGTCTATTTCTTCCGCCTGTTTAACGAGGATATCGTCTGGTAGCATGGCGTTTAACGCTTTGACGAAGCGCTCAGCGGGCATCTCTAATGACGTGTCAAAGTGAATCACCTGTCCTAAAGCATGGACGCGAGCGTCTGTACGACCTGAGGCGACGATTTTTACCGGATACCGATGCATACGTGCCAAGACAGATTCAATCTCCGCTTGAATGGTATTGCCATTCGGCTGCACTTGATATCCCGCATAATGTGTCCCATCATAGGCGACAATCAGTTTAATTCGTCTCATCCAATCCCTCTCAATCCAAACAAAATGAGCGTCAACGCGATAAAGATGAGTAATACGGCTGTGTCACGCATTTGCCATTCCATTTCACGCAACCTCGTCCGCCCTTCTCCTCCTCGGTAACCACGGGCTTCCATAGCCGTAGCGAGGTCCTCAGCACGCTTAAACGCAGAAATGAACAATGGAATCAAAAGAGGGATAACCCCTTTTAGACGGGATTTCCAAGGTCCACTCATCAAATCGACCCCACGCGCCTGCTGAGCTTTCATAATCCGGTCCGTCTCATCCGCAAGCGTCGGTAGGAAACGGAGTGAAATGGAAAGCATCAACGCAATTTCGTGGGCCGGCACACGAATCCGTTCGAATGGCCGTAGCCCCGCTTCAATCGAATCGGTCAATTCCATCGGTGTCGTCGTCAACGTCACGAGTGTCGTCAACATGACGAGATAAAAGAAGCGAAGCGAGACAATCAGCCCCATTCGAATTCCTTCCGAATAAATCGCAATCGGTCCTAATTCGAATAGAAGTGTGCCGTCTCGATTGAATAACAGTTGTAAGATCAACGTGAAGACGATCAAAAATAAGATCATGCGAAGACCATTCCATAAATAGCGCCACGATAACTGTGACAGTTTGACCGCAAACAACGTGAACGCGAGTAAAAATAAATTCGTCCATAAGTTGTCAGCTAAAAAAACAACTGGGATGAATCCTAAAATGAAGAGCGTCTTGGCACGCGCATCAAGGGAATGAAGCCATGAATGTCCGGGTATATATTGACCGATAATCATGTCGCTCCCCCTTTCAGCCGTTCCGCCACCCAATCCGCCAGCTCGCCCTCGGTTCGTACGAGCGGGACGGACGTTTCTCCAAGAACCGGTGCCATGTCACGAGCGAATCGTAAGACGTGCGGGATGTCGAGCTGGAGACGTCGCACCAGTACCTCGTCTTGGAACAATTCAAACGGGTCCCCATCAAACGCCACCTGGCCACGCTCCATCACGATGACGCGCTCCGCATAGGCGAGTACATCATCCATGTCATGCGAGACAAGGATCAACGTAAGGTTCAACTCTTCTCGCAAACGTTTGAATAAGGCGAGCATGTCTCGTCTCCCAATTGGGTCGAGACCCGCTGTCGGTTCATCGACAATGAGAACATCAGGCCGGCTCGCTAAAACACCTGCAATCGCGACACGGCGCATTTGCCCTCCTGAAAGATCAAACGGCGAACGGTCCCATAACGTTTCATCCAAGCCGACGAGACGAAGGGCCTCGTGGGCTCGCTCTTTCGCTTCGGCATCTGTCGCGCCAAAGTTGCGCGGACCGAACATGACGTCGCGTTCGACCGTCTCTTCAAACAATTGGTGCTCTGGATATTGAAAGACGAGCCCAACGCGACGCCGAAGCGGCAAAAGATTCTGTTTCTTGTCACGGCGCGTCCGAATCGGGGTGACAATGATATCATCGATCACCACACGTCCGTCAGTCGGGCGCAATAAGCCGTTCATATGTTGAACGAGTGTCGATTTCCCTGAGCCAGTATGCCCAAGAAACGCAACAAGCGCTCCCGATGGAATGGTTACATTCACATCGCGCAGCGCGGTTCGTTCAAACGGAGTATTCATTTGGTATTGATATGTTACTTCTTCAATGCGTATCGGCATAGATGGTTCACCAACTCCGAATGTTGTAGCATCAGACGATCGAGTGGAATGCCACGTGCCTTCAGTTCGAGTTGCATCCGAACGATAAACGGGACATCTAGTTGAATGTCACGAAGCGTATCTGGATGTTGAAACACGTCTTCAGGTGTGCCGGTCATCGCAATCTTGCCTTTCGACAATGCAATGATACGGTCAGCAAACAACACTTCGTCGAGCTCGTGTGTAATGGCGACAACGGTCATCCCTTCCGAGACGAGCTGTCGTACCGTTTGTAATACCTCTTGTCGCCCAATCGGGTCGAGCATGGAGGTCGCTTCATCGAGCACGAGGACACGCGGGCGCATTGCGAGAGCCGCAGCTATCGCAACGCGCTGCTTTTGTCCACCGGATAACTGATGCGGTTCACGGTCCGCTAGTTCCGATAATCCAACGCGCGCTAGACTGTCATCAATTCGACGAACCATTTCTTGACGTGGAAGTCCCATGTTTTCGAGAGAAAATGCCACATCATCGCGCACGGTCGCCCCGACAAATTGATTGTCGGGATTTTGAAAGACGACCCCGATTCGCGTTCGAACGTCCCACACGTCTGCGGCGTTCGACGGATCGAGTGTCTCGACGCGAACTTCCCCCTGTTCAGGAATGAGAAGTCCGTTCCACAACTTCGTCAGTGTCGACTTGCCAGAACCATTATGGCCGACAATCGCAAGCCATTCCCCTTTATATACATCGAGCGATAGGCCGTTAAGCGCCGGCTCAGACTGTCCAGGGTAATGAAATACGACATCCCGTACCATAATTTGTGATTCCATGGGTCGACTCCTTTCTGATGTGGAAACAGGGCAATACGTCACCGCATGCCCTGTTGACTGCCTAATGAATTAGACGAGTTCGATGATTACAACTTCTGCACCATCACCGCGGCGTGGGCCGACTTTCATGATGCGCGTGTATCCACCTTGACGTTCAGCGTAGCGTGGTGCCACGTCTTCGAACAATTTTTGGATTGCGTCTTTTTCTCCAGCGTTCTCCTTGCGAACGAATGAAGCTACTTGACGACGGGCATGAAGATCGCCACGTTTCCCAAGAGTGATCAATTTTTCAACGACTGGGCGAAGTTCTTTCGCTTTTTGTTCAGTTGTTTGAATGCGCTCGTTGATGATTAGGTCAGTTGCAAGATCACGCAAAAGCGCCTTGCGTTGCGAGCTTGTACGGCCAAGTTTCGAATAAGCCATTACATTTCCCTCCTTCGGTTGAACTTAGTCTTCTTTACGCAAGCCCAAACCGAGTTCGTCCAACTTGTGTTGAACTTCTTCGAGTGATTTACGTCCGAGGTTACGAACTTTCATCATCTCTTCCTCTGATTTGTTTGCGAGTTCTTGAACAGTGTTGATGCCAGCGCGCTTCAAGCAGTTGTACGAACGAACTGAGAGATCGAGTTCTTCAATCGTCATTTCGAGTACTTTTTCTTTTTGGTCTTCTTCTTTCTCGACCATAATTTCTGCGTTGAGAGCCTCATCTGTTAAACCAACGAAGATGTTCAAGTGTTCAGTCAAAATTTTAGCCCCTAATGATACAGCTTCTTCCGGACGAATTGAACCATCTGTCCACACGTCTAACAAAAGCTTATCGAAGCTAGCGTCTTGACCGACACGTGTTTTATCTACTTCGTAGTTCACGCGTTGAATCGGTGTATAGATCGAATCGATTGGAATGACCCCAATCGGCATATCATCACGTTTGTTATCTTCTGCCTGGACGTAACCACGACCACGGCGAGCAGTCAAACGCATGCGAAGCGTCGCATTGTCAGCGAGAGTCGCGATGTGGAGCTCAGGATTCAAGATTTCAACGTCGCTATCATGGGTAATGTCTGCCGCAGTGACAGCACCGGCACTTGAAACGTTAATCTCAAGCGTTTTCTCTTCTTCCGAGTACACTTTGAGTGCCAACTTCTTGAGGTTGAGTACGATTTGAGTGACGTCTTCGACAACACCGTCAATCGTAGAGAACTCGTGAAGCACGCCATCGATTTGAACCGCTGTTACCGCTGCACCTGGGAGCGATGACAATAGAATTCGACGTAGTGAGTTACCGAGAGTAGTGCCATATCCACGTTCAAGCGGTTCTACTACGAATTTACCAAACGTAGCGTCCTCGCTGATTTCGACCGTTTCGATCTTTGGTTTTTCAATCTCGATCATCTGAACCCCTCCTTGAGTATATCCTGCCGTGCAGTTTGAGCTGCTAAAGTATAAGCTGTCGTGCTAGGTAAACCCCTCACACGCTCAAGCGATTATACGCGGCGACGTTTTGGAGGGCGGCAACCGTTGTGCGGAACTGGAGTTACGTCACGGATTGCAGTAACTTCGAGACCAGTAGCTTGGAGCGCACGGATAGCCGCTTCACGTCCAGCACCAGGACCTTTAACGTTAACTTCTACTGTACGCATACCGTTGTCCATTGCAACTTTCGCTGCAGTTTCAGCAGCCATTTGCGCTGCGAACGGAGTCGATTTACGTGATCCTTTAAATCCAAGGTTACCAGAAGTAGCCCATGAGATCGCGTTACCTTGCGTATCAGTGATTGTGATGATTGTGTTGTTGAATGTAGAACGGATGTGTACCACACCGACTTCAACATGTTTTTTAACTTTACGTTTAGAACGTACGTTTTGCTTACGTTTCGCCATTGTTCAATTCCCTCCTTTACTTCTTCTTGTTCGCTACTGTACGGCGTGGGCCTTTACGAGTACGCGAGTTGTTCTTCGTGTTTTGACCGCGAACAGGGAGACTACGGCGATGACGGATACCGCGGTATGCGCCGATCTCGATCAAACGTTTGATGTTAAGTGAAACTTCACGACGAAGGTCACCTTCAACTTTGATTCCGTCAATTGCTTCACGGATACGGTTGAGTTCATCTTCAGTAAGGTCGCGTGTGCGTGTCTCTTCAGATACGTTAGCAGCCTTCAAAATTTCTTGTGCTTTTGTTTTACCAATACCATAGATGTATGTGAGCGAAATAACGATACGTTTTTCGCGTGGAATATCTACACCAGCAATACGTGCCATGTGTGCACCTCCTCTGAAATTAACCTTGTTTTTGTTTGTGTTTCGGGTTTTCGCAAATTACCATTACTTTACCCTTACGGCGAATAACTTTACATTTTTCGCAAATCGGTTTTACCGACGGTCTTACTTTCATGAGTATACCCTCCTCCTGGAAAAATCGGAGTTACTTATAACGGTACGTAATCCGCCCGCGAGTCAAGTCGTATGGAGACAACTCAACAGTTACGCGGTCACCTGGAAGGATCCGAATGTAGTGCATCCGAATTTTCCCTGAGACGTGCGCGAGCACCGTGTGGCCGTTTTCTAACTCCACTTTAAACATTGCGTTCGGAAGTGGTTCGACAACAGTGCCTTCCACTTCAATGACATCTTGTTTCGCCATCATTTATTCCCCTTTCTATATGAAAATCTTTAGGAGCACAGACGATCTATTGCCATCTACTGTGAGAGAAGGATCCAGAACGGATCAGTATGAAACAATAGAGCCTCATTCACCGGAATCGAGTTTCGTTAAAATCTCGTATCCATCGTCTGTGATGGCGATGGTGTGCTCAAAGTGGGCGCACATGCTACCGTCCACGGTGACAACTGTCCAGTTATCAGCCAGTGTTCGAACATAGCGTTGACCAGCATTAACCATTGGTTCAATGGCTAACGTCATCCCAGTCTTCAGGCGCGGCCCTTTCCCCGGTGGACCATAGTGTGGAATTTGCGGTTCTTCGTGCAAATTTTGTCCAACACCATGACCGACGTATTCGCGGACGACAGAAAAGTCATGTGATTCAACATATGCTTGAATCGCATGCGAAATATCTGTCAATCGCCCTCCAGCCTTGGCGTGCTCCAATCCTTTATACAGACTTTCTTCGGTTACGTCAAGTAGCCGCTGTGTCTCTTCTGTGATTGTTCCCACTGGATAAGTCCAAGCGGAATCTCCATGGTATCCATTATAGTAGGCACCGATGTCGATTGAGATAATATCTCCATCTTTCAATACCCGTTTTCCTGGAATGCCATGAACAAGCTCTTCGTTCACCGAAGCGCAAACACTACCGGTAAAACCGTTATAGCCTTTGAACGATGGCGTCGCACCTTGGCTGCGAATGTAATCTTCCGCAATCCGGTCGAGCTCAAGCGTCGTGATTCCTGGTTTAATGTGCTGTTTGAGCACCTGGTGCGTTCGAGCAACAATTTGCCCAGCCTCACGCATAATCGCAATTTCACGAGGCGTCTTCGTGATGATCATTCAGTATCACCGAGTAATGCTTTGACATCGGCATATACGACATCGATTGGACGATCTCCATCCAATGTACGAAGATACCCTTTTTCAGCGTAAAAGTCAATGAGTGGTTTCGATTGCTCGATGTTGACGTCAAGGCGACGGCGAACCGTTTCCTCTTTATCGTCTTCACGTTGCATGAGTGCCGACCCATCCACATCACAGATGCCTTCCACTTTTGGTGGGTTGAAGATCACATGATATGTCGCACCACACGTTGGGCAGATCCAACGACCTGTCAAGCGTGGAACGAGAATTTCCGCATCCACATCGATGTTGACGACGTGGTCAATCTGTTTCCCCAAATCTTTAAGCAAACTTTCGAGTGCCTCTGCTTGAGCAACAGTACGCGGGAATCCATCGAGTAAGAAACCTTTTTCTGTGTCATCTTGGCTAAGACGTTCACGTACGATTCCGATTGTTACCTCGTCCGGTACGAGTTCACCTTTATCCATGAATGACTTGGCTTCTTTACCGAGTGGCGTTCCGCCTTTGATTGCCGCACGAAACATGTCGCCTGTCGAAATGTGAGGGATTTGGTACTCTTCTACGATTTTAGCCGCTTGAGTCCCTTTCCCAGCACCCGGTAAGCCCATGAGTACTAGATTCATCTCGGTTAGCCTCCAGTTTTGATTTTCACGAAGGGCTTGTAAACACGACAGGAAGGAAGGGTCAACCCTTCCTTCCGCTTTAACGGATAAAGCCTTTATAGTGTCGTTTTACAAGTTGACTTTCGATTTGTTTCATCGTTTCGAGGGCTACCCCGATGACGATCAACAAGCTCGTTCCTCCGATTTGAACGGAAGTTGGAAGACCGGCAAGCTTAATGAAGATTGTCGGCATGATCGCCACGAGCGATAAGAAGATCGCTCCGAAGAAAGTCAATCGATACAGCAACTTCGTGATGTACTGTTCTGTTTGCGCCCCAGGACGAATCCCAGGAATATAACCACCTTGCTTCTGCAGATTTTCTGCCATTTGCTCAGGGTTGACCTGAATAAATGTATAGAAGTAGGCAAACGCAATGATTAACGCAACGTAAATCGACATTCCGATTGGCGCCGTCGTGTCAAAGTACGTCTGTAATTTTTGCGTTGTCTCCGGCGAAGCAATGAAGCTTGCAACAGTTGGTGGTGTTACCATAAAGGAAATCGCGAAGATAACCGGAATAACACCTGCTGCGTTTAGTTTGATTGGCAAGTGCGTTGACTGACCGCCCACTGGGGTACGGTTCGCCGTGCGTTTTGCATATTGGATTGGAATTTTGCGTGCCGCTTGTTGAACATAAATGATCCCAACCGTCACAGCCAAAATAACAAGTGCCAATACAACCAAGTAAACGATATTAATGAACAATGCATCTCCAGCGTTTTGGAGTTTTGTTTCATAAATCTGCGTGAAGATTCTTGGGAACCCGGCGACGATACCGGCGAAGATAATGATGGAAATACCATTCCCAACACCTTTCTCCGTTGTCATTTCACCAAGGAACATCAAGAACGCTGTACCCGCAGTGAGTACAATCGCGATCACAAAGTAAGTTGCCGTTCCCCACGTCTCATTGACGAGACCTGGGTAGAGGCGGTTAAATCCAAACGACAGTGAAGTCGCTTGGACAAAGCCTAAGATGATCGTCCCATAGCGCGTGACCGTCGCTAACTTTTTACGGCCCGCCTCTCCTTGTTTAGCCCATTCGGCAAACTTTGGAACGACGTCCATTTGTAAAAGTTGCACAACGATCGATGCCGTAATGTACGGCATGATCCCCATTGCGAACAAGGAGAAGTTCTGTAAAGCATTTCCTCCAAACAAGTTCAAGAAGTCAAGAAGACCTCCTGAGTCAAAACGCAACACATCCGTATTCACCATCGGCACCGGGATATGAGCCCCGATGCGGAAAATGATGATGATTGCGAGTGTGAAGAGAATACGCTGTCGAATATCTTTCACGCGCCACATATTGGAGATCGTCTGAAACATCAGATCACCTCAACTGTACCGCCAGCTGCTTCGATTGCTTCTTTCGCTGCACCCGAGAACTTGTTGGCTTTTACAGTCAATTTAGTTTCAAGCTTGCCGTTAGCAAGGACCTTGATTCCGTCTTTAGCAGAGCTGACAACACCAGTCTCGATTAAGAGTTCTGGAGTAACTTCAGTACCTGCTTCGAAACGGTTAAGCGTGTCTAGGGAAACAACCGCATACTCTTTACGAGTTGGGTTGTTGAAACCGCGTTTTGGAAGACGACGGTAAAGTGGGTTTTGTCCACCTTCAAATCCTGGACGAACGCCACCGCCCGAACGAGCTTTTTGACCTTTGTGTCCACGACCAGAAGTTTTACCGTTACCAGTCGCCATACCGCGACCGACACGGTTACGTTCGTGACGTGAACCTGGAGTTGGCTTCAATTCATGGAGTTTCATAGTGGCACCTCCTTATTTATTAAAATCTTTATTATTCGTTGATTTCTTTTACAGTCACAAGGTGCGACACTTTATTGATCATACCGCGCATCGCGACGTTGTCTGGGACAACGACCGTTTGATGCATTTTGCGAAGACCGAGTGTACGTACAGTAACACGCTGACCTTCCGGACGACCAATTGTGCTGCGTGTGAGGGTGATTGCGAGTTTCGCCATGTCTAGTTCCCTCCCTTAGTTAAGAAGTTCTTCTACGCTTTTACCACGTAGTTTAGCAACTTCCTCTGCTTTTTTGAGCTCAGTCAAGCCCTGTACCGTCGCACGGACGATGTTGATCGGTGTGTTTGAACCTAACGATTTCGAAAGGATGTCACCTACACCTGCAAGTTCGAGCACCGCACGAACTGGACCACCAGCGATAACCCCAGTACCTTCAGAAGCTGGTTTCATGAATACACGACCTGCTCCGAATACTCCTGTGATTTCGTGTGGAATTGTTGTACCAACCATAGGTACTTGTACCATGTTTTTCTTAGCGGCTTCAATAGCCTTGCGAATCGCTTCTGGCACCTCTTGTGCCTTACCTGTACCGAAACCGACGTGACCATTTTTGTCACCTACGACTACGAGAGCAGCAAAACGGAAGCGGCGGCCACCTTTTACGACTTTCGCGACGCGGTTTACGGTAACAACGCGTTCTTCAAGTTGTTCCATGTTAACGTCTAACTGGCGCATCGAGTGTCCCCTCCTTTTTATTAGAATTTAAGACCTGCTTCACGAGCTGCTTCTGCAACAGCTTTGACGCGGCCATGATAGAGGTATCCACCACGGTCGAACACAACTGTGTCGATACCTTTCTCGAGTGCACGTTCTGCAGCAAGTTTACCAACAGCTTTCGCTGCTTCAACGTTACCGCCATTTGTAAGATCGAGAGCTTTATCTTTCGAAGATGCAGACACAAGCGTTGTTTGTGCCGCGTCATCGATAAGTTGAACGTAAATGTGCTTGCTCGAACGGAATACGTTCAAACGTGGACGAGCTGCTGTCCCCGTGATCGTACGACGTACGCGAGCATGACGTTTTTTACGAACTGCATTTTTATCTGCCTTTGTGATCATTTATGCCACTCCTTTCCGTTCATTTCGTGACGAATTACTTACCAGTCTTACCTTCTTTACGGCGAATACGTTCATCAGAGTAACGAACACCTTTACCTTTGTAAGGTTCTGGAGCACGGTACGAGCGGATTTGAGCAGCAACGTGACCGACGCGCTCTTTGTTAATCCCTTTTACGATGATTTGCGTGTTTGAAGGAACTTCGATTTCGATACCTTCCTCAGCAACGTACTCGATTGGGTGCGAGTAGCCGAGGTTGAGGACGAGTTTGTTACCTTGCTTCGTAGCACGGTAACCAACCCCCGAGATCTCAAGTGTTTTTTGGAATCCGTTCGACACACCTTGTACCATGTTGGCAATAAGGGCACGTGTCGTACCGTGAATTGTACGGCTTTCTTTCGATTCGTCTGGACGAACAACCGTCAATTCGTTCTCTTCAACTTTGATTTCCAATGCCGGGTTAGCTGAAAGCGAAAGTTCACCTTTAGCACCTTTTACTGTGACCGTGTTGTCATTAGCAACTGTTACAGTAACGCCAGCAGGAATCGTAACTGGTTTTTTACCAATACGTGACATTGATTACACCTCCGTTCTTGTTAGAAAAGTGACTTACCAGATGTAGGCGAGCACTTCGCCGCCGACTTGTTGTTGGCGAGCTTCTTTATCAGTCATAAGACCTTTAGATGTCGAAAGAACTGCGATTCCGAGTCCTCCGAGTACTTTAGGTACTTCATCAGCTTTTGCGTATACGCGAAGACCTGGTTTCGAAATACGTTTGAGACCAGTGATTACACGTTCGTTGCTTGCTCCATATTTAAGGAAAAGACGAAGTGTACCTTGTTTAGCGTCCTCGATATATTCAACATCGCGAATGAAACCTTCACGCTTAAGGATTTCAGCGATCTCACGTTTAATGTTCGAAGCTGGAAGCTCCATTTTTTCATGGCGAACCATGTTAGCGTTACGGATACGTGTAAGCATATCTGCAATAGGGTCTGTCATTACCATGCGATGTACCTCCTTTCACACTGTTAGTGGATTACCAGCTTGCTTTTTTAACACCAGGGATTTGACCTTTGTATGCAAGATCACGGAACTTGATACGGCTGATCCCGAATTTACCCATGTAACCATGCGGACGACCTGTGATGCTGCAACGGTTGTGCAAGCGTACAGGTGACGAGTTACGTGGCAATTTGCTGAGTCCGATATAATCGCCTTCAGCTTTCAACTTCGCACGCTTTTCAGCGTACTGGGCAACGAGTTTCTCGCGTTTAAGTTCGCGATTCACCATTGACTTTTTAGCCATGTTGTCGACCTCCCTCTAGATTATTTTTGGAATGGCATACCGAGAAGTGTGAGCAATTCACGTGCTTCTTCGTCTGTGTTTGCTGTTGTAACAACAACGATGTCCATACCGCGTACTTTAGATACTTTATCGTAATCGATCTCAGGGAAAATAAGTTGCTCTTTCACGCCAAGCGTGTAGTTACCGCGTCCGTCGAATGCTTTCTTCGATACACCGCGGAAGTCACGTACACGTGGAAGTGAAACAGTTACCAATTTGTCGAGGAAATCGTACATGCGCTCGCCACGAAGTGTAACCTTCGCACCGATTGGCATACCTTCACGAAGTTTGAAACCAGCGATTGATTTCTTCGCTTTCGTTACGAGTGGTTTTTGACCTGAAAGAATTGTTAATTCTTCAACTGCCATATCAAGTGCTTTCGAGTTCGAAACAGCGTCACCTACACCCATGTTGATGACAATCTTTTCGACTTTCGGTACTTGCATGACCGAGTCATAGTTGAATTTATCCATCATCGCTTTCACGATGTCGCTTTTATACTTCTCTTGCAAACGGTTCATAGTCGAATGGACCTCCTTTCGTCACGTTCTTCTTATTTATCGAGTGATTCGCCCGATTTCGCGACACGAACTTTTTTACCATCGACTACTTTGAAACCAACACGAGTTGGTTTGCCAGTTTTAGGGTCGAGTGGCATTACGTTCGAGACGTGAATTGGTGCTTCGATCTCAAGGATCCCGCCTTGTGGATTCGCTTGTGAAGGTTTCGCGTGTTTTTTCATCACGTTTACGCCTTCAACCACTACGCGGTTTTTGCTTGGCATAGCTTTGAGGATAACCCCTTGCTTGCCTTTATCTTTACCAGACATTACCTGGACTGTATCGCCTTTTTTAACATGCATCGTTTGCGCACCTCCTTATAGGATTGAAATTGGAAATTAAAGTACTTCCGGTGCCAACGAAACGATCTTCATGAATTCTTTTTCACGAAGTTCACGTGCAACTGGCCCGAAGATCCGTGTGCCGCGTGGGCTCTTGTCATCTTTGATAATGACTGCTGCGTTCTCATCGAAACGGATGTACGAACCATCTTTACGACGAGCGCCGCGTTTTGTACGAACGACAACTGCTCTGACAACGTCACCTTTTTTAACAACGCCACCTGGTGTTGCTTGTTTTACCGTTGCGACGATGATGTCACCGATGTTTGCAGTCTTACGACCAGAACCACCGAGGACTTTAATTGTCAACAGTTCACGCGCGCCAGAGTTGTCTGCTACTTTCAAGCGAGATTCTTGTTGAATCATGCGAGTGTACCTCCCTCCGGATGTTTAATAAATCCGAACTGTTATTAGATGATTACTGATTCTTCTACTACTGTTACAAGACGGAAACGTTTGTCTTTAGAAAGAGGACGTGTTTCCGCGATGCGAACGATATCGCCCACTTTAGCGACGTTGTTCTCATCGTGTGCTTTATATTTCTTCGTGTAGTTTACACGTTTGCCATAAAGTTTATGACGAACCTTTGTTTCTACTGCGACGACGATCGTTTTGTCCATTTTGTCAGACACGACGCGACCAGTGAACACTTTACGGTTGTTGCGTTCCATGAGTGTTACCTCCTCTCAAGAATCCGATGTAATTAGCCGTTGTTGATGCCGAGTTCGCGTTCACGAAGAATCGTTTTAGCACGCGCAATCGACTTGCGTACTTCACGGATACGAGCAGGATTCTCAAGCTGACCTGTAGCAAGTTGGAAGCGAAGGTTAAAGAGTTCTTCTTTCCACTCGCCCACTTTACCGTTGAGCTCTTCAGTTGTTGATTGACGGAGATCAGTTGCTTTCATTCGTATCACCACCATTTTCTTCACGTTTCACGAACTTACATTTTACTGGAAGTTTGTGCGATGCAAGACGAAGTGCCTCACGTGCCACTTCCTCAGATACACCTGCGATTTCGAACATTACTTTGCCAGGCTTAACTACAGCTACCCAGCCTTCTGGAGCACCTTTACCCGAACCCATTCGGACTTCGAGAGGCTTTTTAGTGTACGGCTTGTGTGGGAAGATCTTGATCCACACTTTACCACCACGTTTCATATAACGTGTCATTGCAATACGTGCTGATTCGATTTGACGGTTTGTAATCCAGCTCGCTTCGAGAGCTTGGAGACCGAACTCACCGAAGTGTACAGTTGTGCCGCGTTTAGCGTTCCCGCGCATTTTACCACGGTGTACACGACGATATTTCACGCGTTTAGGTAACAACATAGTGTGTTGCCTCCTTCCTGAAAGAGTGTTTATTATTCAGCGTTTTTCGCTGTGTTGTTTTTTGTTGGAAGAACTTCACCGTGGTATAACCAAACTTTTACGCCGATTTTACCGTAAGTTGTGTCAGCTTCAGCTGTTCCGTAGTCGATGTCGGCACGGAGTGTGTGAAGTGGAACTGTTCCTTCCGAGTACTTCTCTGAACGAGCGATATCAGCGCCACCAAGACGACCAGAAACTTCTGTTTTGATCCCTTTGATGCCAGTACGCATCGAACGTTGAATAGATTGTTTCATTGCACGACGGAATGATACGCGACCTTCCAATTGACGAGCAATGTTTTCTGCTACAAGCTTCGCAACAGCGTCAGCGTTTTTCACTTCAACAACGTTGATGTGAACGCGTTTTCCGTCAGCGATTTTTGTAATGTGTTTACGGAGTGATTCGATTTCAGAACCACCTTTACCGATTACCATACCTGGCTTCGCAGTGTGAAGCGAAATGTTCACGCGGTTTGCAGCGCGTTCGATTTCAACTTTAGAAACACTAGCATCCTTCATTTTGTTTTCGATGTATTCACGAATAACGAAGTCTTCATGAAGGAGATCAGCGTAGTCTTTCTCAGCGTACCAACGCGAATCCCAGTCTTTGATAACACCAACGCGAAGACCGTGCGGATTTACCTTTTGACCCACTACATATCCCTCCTTATTTCTCAGTTACCACGATGTGGATGTGGCTTGTGCGTTTGTTAATACGGCTTGCGCGACCCATCGCACGTGGGCGGAAGCGTTTGAGTGTTGGACCTTCGTTTACGTAAGCTTCTGTTACAACGAGGTTCTCAATGTTCATATCGTAGTTGTGCTCTGCGTTAGCAATCGCTGATTTTAATACTTTTTCAACGACTGGCGATGCTGCCTTGTTCGTGTGAGCAAGGACAGAGAGCGCTTCGCCGACTTGTTTCCCGCGAATTAAGTCTACAACGAGACGTGCTTTGCGAGGAGCAAGACGGACCATATTAGCTGATGCTTTAGCTTGCATGGATTTGACCTCCCCTCAAATTACCGTTTCGTTTTCTTGTCTGATCCGTGACCTTTGTACGTGCGTGTTGGAGCGAATTCACCAAGTTTGTGACCAACCATGTCTTCTGTCACGAATACTGGTACGTGTTTACGACCATCGTGCACACCGAACGTGTGACCCATGAATTCTGGGAAGATCGTCGAGCGACGTGACCAAGTTTTGATGACTTGCTTCTCACCAGATTCGTTGAGTTTGTCAACTTTAGCGAGTAAGTGGTGATCTGCGAATGGACCTTTTTTCAAGCTGCGACCCATGTTAGAACCTCCCTTTGGAATGATTCGGGAACGGCCCTTTCGAACCGCCCGAGAATCATGTAGTAATTATTTCTTACGGCGACGAAGGATGTACATGTCGCTCGATTTGTTTTTCTTACGAGTCTTAAGACCAAGAGCTGGTTTACCCCAAGGAGTAAGTGGGCCCGAACGACCGATTGGCGCACGACCTTCACCACCACCGTGTGGGTGATCAACCGGGTTCATTACAGAACCACGTACTGTTGGGCGTTTGCCTAACCAACGTGAACGTCCTGCTTTACCGATGTTTACGAGTTCGTGTTCTTCGTTACCAACTGAACCGATTGTCGCGCGGCAAGTGCCGAGGAACAAGCGTGATTCACCTGATTGAAGACGAACGATGACGTACTTGCCGTCACGTCCTTGGATTTGTGCCGATGCACCAGCCGCACGAACTAGCTGACCGCCTTTACCAGGCTTAAGCTCGATGTTGTGGATTGTTGTACCGACAGGGATGTTTACGAGTGGAAGAGCGTTCCCCACTTTGATATCCGCTTCAGGACCAGACATGATTTCCATGCCTACTTTGATGCCCTTAGGAGCGAGGATGTAACGTTTCTCACCATCTACATAGTTGATGAGTGCGATGTTTGCTGAACGGTTTGGATCGTATTCGATCGTTGCTACGCGTCCTGCAACGCCATCTTTGTTACGTTTGAAATCGATGATACGGTATTTACGCTTGTGACCGCCACCTTGGTGACGAACAGTCAAGCGACCTTGGTTGTTACGTCCGCCTTTTTTCGAAAGCTTTTCAGTTAACGATTTTTCAGGGCGATTCGTTGTGATCTCTGCAAAGTCGAGAGATGTCATGTTACGACGACCGTTAGTGGTCGGCTTAAACTTTTTGATTGCCATCGAGGATTCCCTCCTTTTCTTCTAAGGTAGTTAATTAACCGAGGAAGTCGATTGTGTTGCCTTCAGCAAGGGTTACGATCGCTTTTTTACGACGAGCTGTGTAACCAGAGTGACGACCGACACGTTTCGCTTTCGGTTTGTAGTTCATTGTGTTTACCGAAGCAACTTTCACGTTGAAGATTGTTTCGATAGCGTGTTTCACTTGCGATTTAGTCGCTTTTACGTCGATTTCGAAAACGTATTTGTTAGCTTCCATGAGGCTAACTGAACGCTCAGTGATGATCGGACGTTTGATGATATCGTATGCTTGAGCCATTATGCAAGCACCTCCTCTACCTTCGCAACCGCATCTTTAGTGAAGATGACTTTGTCGTTAGCAACGAGGTCAAGAACGTTTACGCCTGCTGCGTCGATCACAGTCACTCCTGGGATGTTACGAGCTGCGAGAGCGATAGTCTCATTGTAGTCCGCTGTGACTACAAGAGCCTTACGTTCTACTGATAAGCTGTTGAGTACAGCAGCCATATCTTTTGTTTTTGGTGCATCGAAAGCAAGGCCTTCGAGGACGATGATTTCGTTGTTTTGTACTTTCGACGAAAGAGCCGAGAGAAGTGCTAAACGACGAACCTTCTTAGGAAGTTTGTAAGAGTATGAACGTGGTGTTGGACCGAAGACTGTACCACCACCAACCCATTGTGGTGAGCGGATAGAACCTTGGCGCGCACGACCAGTTCCCTTTTGTTTCCATGGTTTACGGCCGCCACCGCGTACTTCCGAGCGACCTTTCGTATCGTGAGTACCTTGACGGCGTGATGCTTGTTGCATGACGATTGCGTCGTAAAGTACTGATTCGTTTGGCTCGATTCCGAAGATGGCTTCTGCCAATTCGATTTCGCCAACTTGTGAACCTGTTTGGTTAAGCAAAGCTACTTTAGGCATTCGTAATTCCTCCTTTCCGTGCAGTTAATTAGTTACCTTTGACCGCTGATTTGATGATGACGTTCGATTTACGAGCGCCTGGGATAGCACCTTTCACGAGGAGAAGGCCACGTTCCACATCAACTTTAACGACTTCAAGGTTTTGAATTGTTTTACGCTCTCCACCCATTTGACCAGGAAGAAGTTTCCCTTTAAATACGCGGTTAGGAGCGACAGGACCCATCGAACCAGGACGACGGTGGTAGCGCGAACCGTGAGCCATTGGTCCACGTGATTGTCCGTGACGCTTGATCGCACCTTGGAATCCTTTACCTTTCGATGTACCTGTTACGTCTACTAATTCACCTGCAGCGAAAATGTCCGCCTTAATCTCTTGACCGATTTCGTATCCTTCTACTGAAGTACGAACTTCTTTGATGAAGCGCTTAGGTGTCGCGTTTGCTTTCGCAGCGTGACCTTTTGATGGTTTGTTTTGACGTGATTCTTTGATGTCTCCGAAACCAAGTTGAACTGCTTCGTAACCGTCTGTGTCAACTGTTTTAAGTTGAAGAACGACGTTACCTTCTACAGCAACTACTGTTACTGGTACAACTTCGCCTGCTTCGTTGAAGATTTGAGTCATACCAAGTTTTGTTCCTAAGATTCCTTTAGCCATGAGATACACCTCCTGTTAATAATTAATTGTCTCTTCTGGCTAGTATCTACTATATGAAGAATTAAAGTTTGATTTCGATGTCTACACCTGATGGTAACTCGAGACGCATAAGCGAATCGACTGTTTTCGGTGTTGGGTTTACGATGTCGATCAAGCGTTTGTGTGTACGCATTTCGAACTGCTCACGAGCATCTTTGTACTTGTGAACCGCACGAAGGATCGTGTAAACCGATTTTTCAGTTGGGAGCGGGATTGGACCCGATACCTTTGCACCTGAACGCTTCGCAGTGTCAACGATCTTCTCAGCTGATTGATCGAGAACGCGATGGTCATATGCTTTTAAACGAATACGAATTTTTTCATTTGCCATGTTTGTTTCCCTCCTTTGTCGCCTACTTTAAAAATAGACAATTCTCCGCGGAAATTTCCACACCGGCCATGGCAATGCTGCCTGGCGTGTCATAACCTCCCGCTTCAACGCAGCGTGCTTGTGTCAGCAGAGGCATCCGATCATTGCAAATCAACGATTGGACCCGTTTTCTGCTGTAAAGTCTCTCACCACTCGCACAAACACTTAATCATTATATCTAATCTGGTCATGGAATGCAAGATTAGATTTTTGAAGTTGCTGGTTGTCTGATGAGTTGCTCAACGTTCCCTAATGTAACAAGATTCGCGAGCTTTTGCAAGCAAAAATTCATTCTTTTATTGAACTATTTTTCAAACGAACTCCCATGTCAACTCGACCTAGCGTTTCATCACCTCTCCAAAACGCTCTGTCACCCCTTCTATGACCGATTGTGGCGCTCGTTTTAAACAGTCTTGAACAATTCCTTCATTAACACTGTGCGTCGTGAAATAGCGGAGCAATGACGCTAATTTATCCTCTCGTCCGATGACCGTGTAAAGGACGACCCACTCTTCTAGGTGCATCCATTGTCCATCTGGTTCAATGAAAGGATGCGTATAGATTCCGTCGGTACACTTCATTCGGAAACTAGACATGACGTCCACATCTGTTCCCTCGAATATATACTCTCCAAAGTAGGTCGTTACGTATGCGTCGTGAGGATCTGATGGTTTCTTCTCCCCAGCACGACTAAGTACGCGATCGATTTTTTCAAACTGGTCCGGTTCAACAAAAACATCGATGTCATTCGTTACCTCGACGATGCCATGATGCTTTAACAGCTCAGAACCGCCAATGCGATACTCAATCCCATTCAAGCGACAAATAGTCTCTAGTTGCTTCAGCATGACGCCACTCCTTTCTCGTATGCCTCATCTTACCATGTTGTGATGGAAACACAAAAAAGCAGCCCGCATATTGCGGACTGCTTAATGTTGTTCAGTTGAATCAATCGATTACTCGATGATTTCTGTTACTGAACCAGCACCTACAGTACGGCCACCCTCACGGATAGAGAAACGTGTACCGTCTTCGATCGCGATTGTAGAAATCAATTCGATCGTCAACTCGATGTTGTCTCCTGGCATTACCATTTCAGTACCTTCTGGAAGGTGAACGATACCTGTTACGTCAGTTGTACGGAAGTAGAACTGCGGACGGTAGTTCGCGAAGAATGGCGTGTGACGGCCACCCTCTTCTTTAGAAAGAACGTAGATTGATGCTTTGAATTTAGAGTGTGGTGTGATTGAACCTGGCTTAGCAAGTACTTGTCCACGCTCGATGTCGTCACGTGATACACCACGGAGAAGTGCACCGATGTTGTCGCCAGCTTCAGCATAGTCAAGAAGCTTACGGAACATCTCTACACCAGTACATACAGTTTTCTTCGTTTCTTCTGTAAGACCAACGATTTCGATCTCGTCGTTGACGCGGAGAACACCACGCTCAACACGACCAGTCGCTACAGTACCACGACCAGTGATTGAGAATACGTCCTCAACAGGCATCATGAAGTCTTTTTCAGTGTCACGAACTGGTTCTGGGATGTACTCATCAACAGCGTTCATGAGTTCCATAACTTTTTCTTCCCACTGAGCTTCACCGTTAAGTGCGCCAAGTGCAGAACCTTTGATTACAGGGAGGTCGTCGCCTGGGAAGTCGTATTCAGAAAGAAGTTCACGGATTTCCATTTCAACGAGTTCGAGAAGCTCTTCGTCGTCTACCATGTCAACTTTGTTCATGAATACTACGATGTAAGGAACACCTACTTGACGTGAAAGAAGGATGTGCTCACGTGTTTGTGGCATTGGGCCATCTGTTGCAGATACAACGAGGATCGCGCCGTCCATTTGAGCAGCACCAGTGATCATGTTTTTAACATAGTCAGCGTGTCCTGGGCAGTCAACGTGTGCGTAGTGACGCTTGTCAGTTTCGTACTCGATGTGAGCTGTTGCGATTGTGATACCGCGCTCGCGCTCTTCTGGAGCACCATCGATTTGGTCGAACTTAGTAGCTGTTTTACCTTGTGCACGTGAAAGTACAGCAGAGATTGCTGCAGTCAAAGTTGTTTTACCGTGGTCAACGTGGCCAATTGTACCAACGTTAACGTGCGGCTTAGAACGGTCGAATTTTTCTTTACCCATTCTAGATTCCTCCTCTATTAAACGATTAGTTTTATTTAACTAGGAAGACGTAGGCTACTTTTAACATACGTCCTCCTTAGCTTACAACAATCAATCTAGCGATACAACCGTTATTAGCCGTTCGCTTTTTTGACGATTTCTTCAGCGATTGATTTCGGTACTTCTTCGTAGTGATCGAAGTGCATCGAGTACGTTCCGCGTCCTTGTGTACGTGAACGAAGTGATGTTGCGTAACCGAACATTTCTGAAAGTGGAATCATCGCTTTAACGACTTGTGCGTTACCGCGAGCTTCCATACCTTCTACGCGTCCACGGCGTGACGTAACGTCACCCATGATGTCACCCATGTATTCTTCTGGGATAACAACTTCAACACGCATCATTGGCTCAAGGATAACAGCTTTCGCTTGGTCCTTAAGTTGTTTAACCGCCATCGAAGCAGCAACTTTAAACGCCATCTCGTTCGAGTCGACATCGTGGTACGAACCGAATACGAGACGAGCTTTAACGTCTACTACTGGGTAACCAGCGAGGATACCGTTTTCGAGAGCTTCTTCAATCCCGTTTTGAACAGCAGGGACGTATTCACGTGGTACAACACCACCGACGATCTTGTTCTCGAACTCGAATCCAGCGCCTTCTTCGTTCGGCTCGAATTCTACGACAACGTGACCGTACTGACCGCGTCCACCAGACTGACGAACGAATTTCGAATCAATCTTCGCAGCGCCACGGATTGTTTCACGGTAAGCAACTTGTGGTGCACCAACGTTAGCTTCTACTTTGAATTCGCGACGCATACGGTCAACGAGGATGTCAAGGTGAAGCTCACCCATACCAGAGATGATCGTTTGACCAGTCTCAGGGTTTGTTTCAGTGCGGAATGTTGGATCTTCTTCTGCGAGTTTCGCAAGAGCTTGACCCATCTTATCTTGGTCTGCTTTCGATTTAGGCTCGATTGCAACCGAGATAACTGGTTCTGGGAACGTCATTGACTCGAGAACGATGTTATCTTTCTCAGAGCAAAGCGTGTCACCAGTAGTCGTGTCTTTGAAACCAACAGCAGCGGCGATGTCACCAGCGAATACCATTGGAATCTCTTCACGGCTGTTTGCGTGCATTTGAAGGATACGACCGAGACGTTCACGCTTCCCTTTAGTCGAGTTCTTCACGTATGATCCTGCTTCAGCTGTACCAGAGTACACGCGGAAGAACGTCAATTTACCGACGTAAGGGTCAGTCATAACTTTGAACGCAAGTGCTGAGAATGGAGCTTCATCAGAAGGCTCACGCGTGATTTCTTCTTCTGTATCGAGGTTGATCCCTTTGATTGACTCTACATCAACTGGTGATGGGAGGTAATCAACAACGGCGTTAAGCATGAGCTGAACACCTTTGTTTTTGAAGGCAGAACCAACGAGTACAGGGTAGAATTCAACGCTAAGTGTCGCTTGACGGATTGCAGCTTTCAATTCATCGATTGAAATCTCTTCACCTTCAAGGTACTTCATCATCAACTCTTCGTTGAAGTCAGCAACACCTTCGATCAATTGACCGCGAAGTTCTTCAGCTTGGTCAGCCATGTCAGCTGGGAAGCCGTCTATTACTTCGATGTCAGTACCGAGGTCGTTGTTGTACATGTAAGTCTTCATTTCAACGAGATCGATGATCCCTTTGAAATCGTCCTCTGCTCCGATTGGGAGTTGGATCGCGTAAGCGTTCGCTTGAAGACGATCGTGGAGCGTCTTCACAGAGTACAAGAAGTCTGCGCCGATTTTATCCATCTTGTTGACGAATACGACACGTGGTACACCATATGTCGTCGCTTGACGCCATACAGTTTCTGTTTGTGGTTCTACACCTGACTGAGCGTCAAGTACAGCAACCGCACCATCAAGTACACGGAGTGAACGTTCAACTTCTACAGTGAAGTCTACGTGTCCAGGTGTATCGATGATGTTTACACGGTGGCCATTCCACTGTGCAGTTGTCGCAGCCGAAGTGATCGTGATTCCACGCTCTTGCTCCTGCTCCATCCAGTCCATTTGTGAAGCACCTTCGTGCGTTTCACCAATTTTATGGATACGACCTGTGTAATAAAGAATACGTTCAGTTGTTGTCGTTTTACCGGCATCGATGTGAGCCATGATCCCGATGTTACGAGTATTCTTTAGGGAGAATTCTCTTGCCATACTGGGTATTCTCCTTCCGCATGTTTGATTTTCGTGTGCGCGCACACGATATGATTATACCCGAAAGCCACTCCGTTAAGCCATGCTTGGCGGAGTGGACTTTACGATTAAATTACCAACGATAGTGAGCAAACGCTTTGTTAGCTTCTGCCATCTTATGCATGTCTTCGCGTTTCTTAACAGATGCACCAGTGTTGTTGGCTGCATCCATGATTTCGTTCGCGATACGTTGCTCCATCGTTTTTTCGTTGCGGAGACGAGCGTAGTTCACGAGGTAACGAAGACCAAGTGTTGTACGGCGCTCTGGACGAACTTCTACAGGAACTTGGTAGTTAGCTCCACCTACACGGCGTGCTTTAACTTCAAGTACAGGCATGATGTTGTTCATTGCTTCTTCGAACACTTCCATAGGCTCTTTGCCTGAGCGTTCAGCGATGATGCCAAATGCGTTGTAAATGATAGTTTGAGCTGTACCTTTTTTACCGTCTAACATGACACGGTTAATGAGGCGAGTTACCAATTTCGAGTTGTAGATCGGATCTGCGATAACGTCACGACGTTCTGCACGGTTTTTACGCATCCGAGTACCCTCCTTTCAAAATTTCAATTGTAGTTTAGTTTGCGAGAATTACTTCTTCGCAGCTTTCGGACGTTTCGTACCGTATTTAGAACGGCCTTGCATACGTCCATCAACACCTGCAGTGTCAAGCGCACCACGAACGATGTGGTAACGTACCCCTGGTAAGTCTTTTACACGTCCTCCACGGATAAGAACAACGCTGTGCTCTTGAAGGTTGTGGCCAATACCTGGGATGTACGCAGTCACTTCGATTTGGTTAGTCAAACGAACACGAGCATACTTACGAAGCGCCGAGTTCGGTTTCTTCGGAGTCATTGTACCAACACGTGTACAAACACCACGTTTTTGTGGTGAGCTCACGTTTGTTTGTGACTTGATGAAACTGTTGTAACCTTTGTTAAGTGCTGGAGAGTCAGATTTCACGACTTTCGATTTACGTCCTTTACGGACTAACTGGTTAATAGTAGGCATCTTTGAAGATCCTCCCTTCCTGAATGTTGCTATTTTCTAGTCCCACCGACCCGGGTGGTTCATTTAAGGTCATAACGAAACGTTTTTACGAGGCGTAGGCATTCCATGACCTCGCAAAAACGTGAGTTATACCTTGAAAGTGGCAATTGTAGCAGCCAAACCTTCCCGTAGAAAGTTCGGATGGACGTCCAAGTAGCTTGCCGACTGCTGGACATCGTTGTCATCGACAACAACCGATTGGCGGCACTAAATCATAGTAGCACCGCCAACCTGCGCTGTCAAGACGTATTTTACTCGACAGTTGTATCTTCGAGCGCAACCGGCGCCTCATCTTCTTTGAGTTCCACATCACGGTAGACAGCCATTCCAGTACCAGCTGGAACGAGTTTACCGATGATGACGTTCTCTTTAAGTCCGAGGAGATAGTCACGTTTCCCTTTGATTGCTGCATCTGTCAAGACGCGAGTCGTTTCTTGGAACGAAGCCGCTGAGAGGAACGAATCTGTCTCAAGTGAGGCTTTTGTGATCCCGAGAAGGACTGGTTTCGCAGTCGCTGGGTGTTTTCCATCACGAATCGCATCTTTACACGCTTCTTTGAAGACGCTGATGTCGACGAGTGATCCAGGGAGAAGCGGTGTGTCACCTGATTCGATAACTTTGACACGACGAAGCATTTGGCGAACCATGACCTCAACGTGCTTATCACCGATTTCTACCCCTTGCATCCGGTAAACTTTTTGAACTTCTTGAAGAAGATAGTTCTGAACACCAGATACACCACGGACGGCGAGCAATTCTTTCGGATCGATCGAACCTTCCGTGAAGACTTCACCGGCTTCTACTGTGTCGCCGATTTGAACGCGGAGACGCGCTCCGAAAGGAATCGTGTATGAACGAGTCTCACTGAATCCTTCGACCGTGAGTTCACGCTTGTCACGCGATTCTGTGAAGTCGATGACCGTACCAGAGATTTCCGAGATGACCGCTTGACCTTTCGGGTTACGGGCTTCGAATACCTCTTGGATACGCGGAAGACCTTGTGTGATATCGTCCCCGGCAACCCCACCTGTGTGGAAGGTACGCATTGTAAGCTGCGTTCCTGGCTCACCGATTGATTGTGCGGCAATGATACCGACGGCTTCCCCGACTTCAACGTTTGATCCAGTCGCCAAGTTGCGTCCGTAACACTTCTTACATACGCCGTGTGACGTGTTACATGTGAAGGCTGTACGGATTTCAACGTTTTCAACACCCGCATCTACGATGATGCGCGCGATGTCTTCTGTGATCAATTCGTTCTTATCGATCAACACTTCGCCCGTTTCAGGGTGTGTGACCGTTTCAAACGATGTACGTCCGACGAGACGGTCGTACAAGCTTTCGATTTCTTCCGTACCTTCGCGGAGTGCAGAAACACGGATCCCGCGATCTGTTCCACAATCCTCTTCACGGATGATGACATCTTGCGCTACGTCAACGAGACGACGCGTCAAGTAACCTGAATCGGCTGTCTTCAAGGCTGTATCGGCAAGACCTTTACGAGCCCCGTGAGTCGAGATGAAGTACTCTTGAACCGTCAGACCTTCACGGAATGACGATTTGATTGGAAGTTCGATGATGCGACCAGATGGAGCGGCCATCAAACCACGCATACCCGCAAGCTGCGTAAAGTTCGATGCGTTACCACGGGCACCTGAATCAGACATCATGAAGATTGGGTTCAGGCGGTTGAGGGATTTCATCAATCGAGATTGAATTTCATCCTTCGCTTCGTTCCAAGCACGGACAACGCGCTCGTAACGCTCATCTTCAGTGATGAGACCACGACGGAACGACTTCATGATTTGGTCGACTTGTTTTTGTGCTTCATCAAGGATTTCCTGTTTATCCGGAAGTACGATGATATCGGCAATCCCAACCGTCACACCCGCTTTTGTCGAGTGCTTGAAGCCAAGATCTTTCATCCGGTCAAGCATGCGGCTTGTTTCCGTCGTTTCAAACTTCTGGAACACTTCCGCGATGACTTTTCCAAGGAAACCTTTTTTGAACGGGTCGATGATTGGACGTGATGCGATTTCTTCCGCAACGTTCGCCCCTTTGTCGATGAAGTACTTGTCAGGCGTTGCTTCCTGTAAGTTTTCCATCGTCGGCTCGTTCAAGTATGGGAACGTATTTGGCAAGATTTCGTTGAAGATCATCTTACCAACTGTCGTAATGAGCAATTTCTCGTTCTGTTCGTCTGTGAACGTTGGGTTGTTGAGCGTACGCGCCGGAAGTGCCACACGCGAGTGCAAGTGGACATAACCGTTTTGGTAAGCAATCAACGCTTCGTTGACGTTCGAGAACACTTTCCCTTGACCGACGGCATCTTCACGTTCGAGTGAGATGTAGTAGTTACCGAGGACCATATCCTGCGATGGTGTAACAACTGGTTTTCCGTCTTTCGGGTTCAAGATGTTCTGCGCAGCGAGCATGAGAAGACGTGCTTCCGCTTGTGCTTCTGCAGAGAGCGGAACGTGGACGGCCATTTGGTCACCATCGAAGTCGGCGTTGTATGCCGTACATACGAGTGGGTGAAGGCGAATCGCACGACCTTCAACAAGAATCGGTTCGAATGCTTGAATACCAAGGCGGTGAAGTGTCGGGGCACGGTTCAAGAGGACCGGATGCTCACGAATGACTTCTTCAAGGACGCCCCAGATTTCAGGTTGCATCTTCTCGATTTTGCGTTTGGCGTTCTTGATGTTTGAAGCGATGCCGCGACCGACAAGCTCTTTCATCACGAACGGTTTGAAGAGTTCAAGCGCCATCTCTTTTGGAAGACCACACTGATACATCTTCAAGTTCGGACCTACGACGATAACCGAACGTCCTGAATAGTCGACCCGTTTACCGAGAAGGTTTTGACGGAAACGACCTTGTTTCCCTTTCAACATGTGTGAAAGTGATTTAAGCGGACGGTTACCAGGACCTGTTACCGGACGACCACGACGACCGTTGTCGATGAGGGCGTCAACCGCTTCTTGAAGCATACGCTTCTCGTTTTGCACGATGATGTTCGGCGCGCCGAGGTCGAGCAAACGTTTGAGACGGTTGTTCCGGTTGATGACTCGACGATACAAATCGTTCAAGTCAGATGTCGCAAAGCGTCCACCATCAAGCTGTACCATCGGGCGAAGCTCTGGTGGGATGACAGGAAGTACTTCAAGGATCATCCAGTCTGGATTGTTTCCTGAAGTGAAGAATGCATCGAGAACTTCCAAGCGCTTAATCGCACGTGTACGACGTTGACCTTGGACTGTTTTCAACTCTTCACGAAGCTCGCCTACTTCTTTTTCAAGATTAACGTCTTGAAGAAGTGTACGGATGGCTTCAGCACCCATGTCTGCTTTGAAGTCGCTACCGTATTTTTCACGATAGAGACGGAATTCTTTTTCCGAGAGAAGTTGTTTCTTCTCAAGCGGAGTATCACCTGGCTCTGTGACCACGTAAGATGCGAAGTAAATGACTTCTTCAAGCGCACGTGGTGACATGTCGAGAACAAGCCCCATGCGGCTTGGAATCCCTTTGAAGTACCAGATGTGCGAAACTGGTGCCGCGAGCTCGATATGGCCCATTCGCTCGCGACGCACTTTCGCTTTCGTCACTTCAACGCCACAGCGGTCACAAATGACTCCTTTATAACGGATACGTTTGTATTTCCCACAGTAACATTCCCAGTCTTTCGTAGGACCGAAGATTCGTTCACAGAATAATCCGTCCTTCTCTGGTTTAAGTGTACGATAGTTGATCGTTTCCGGCTTTTTGACTTCACCGTAAGACCACGAACGGATCTTCTCTGATGAAGCCAAGCCGATTTTCATATATTCAAATCGATTAACATCTACCAAGGGGCCGACCTCCCTTTTCGCCTTATTCCTCTTCCGTAACAGTCGGTTGAACGACTTGTTCTAACGCCGATGTTGCGTTCGGGATGTTGTCGTCATCTTCATCTTTCATTTCGACTTCTTCATCATCCGCTGACATCATCTTGACTTCCATACCGAGCGCTTGAAGCTCTTTGATCAAGACGCGGAATGATTCAGGAACGCCCGCTTTCGGAACGCTCTCACCTTTCACGATGGCCTCATATGCTTTCACACGACCGACCGTGTCATCCGACTTGATTGTCAAGATTTCTTGGAGCGTGTAGGCTGCACCGTACGCTTCAAGAGCCCAAACTTCCATCTCCCCGAAGCGCTGACCACCGAACTGTGCTTTACCACCGAGCGGTTGTTGCGTAACGAGTGAGTATGGTCCTGTCGAACGAGCGTGAAGTTTGTCATCAACCATGTGCGCGAGTTTGATCATGTACATGACACCGACCGAGACGCGGTTATCGAACGGTTCACCCGTACGACCGTCATAGAGACGCGTTTTCGCATCTTTATCCATACCAGCCTCTTCAATCGTTGCCCATACGTCTTCCTCACGCGCTCCATCGAATACAGGTGTTGCCACTTTGATACCGAGCTTCTTCGCTGCCATACCAAGGTGGAGTTCAAGTACCTGACCGATGTTCATACGAGATGGTACCCCAAGCGGGTTGAGCATGATGTCAACCGGTGTACCGTCTGGCATGTATGGCATATCTTCTTCAGGGAGGATTCGCGAGATAACACCTTTGTTACCGTGACGTCCCGCCATCTTATCCCCTTCGTGAATCTTACGTTTTTGAACGATATAGACACGTACCATTTGGTTGACGCCTGGAGACAACTCGTCACCGTTTTCACGGTCGAACACTTTGACATCCAAGATGATTCCGTCTCCACCGTTTGGTACACGAAGTGACGTATCACGTACTTCACGTGCCTTCTCACCGAAGATTGCGTGCAAGAGACGCTCTTCCGCCGTCAATTCTGTAACGCCCTTAGGTGTTACTTTACCGACGAGGATATCGCCATCCTTGACTTCAGCTCCGATGCGGATAATTCCACGATCGTCCAAGTTACGAAGTGCGTCATCTCCGACGTTTGGAATATCACGTGTGATTTCCTCTGGTCCGAGTTTCGTGTCGCGTGACTCTGACTCGTACTCTTCGATATGAATCGACGTGTACACGTCATCTTTCACGAGACGCTCACTCATGATGATCGCATCCTCATAGTTGTAACCATCCCATGTCATGAAGGCAACGACGACGTTACGGCCGAGCGCGAGCTCACCCATATCCATCGATGGACCGTCTGCAAGGATTTCTCCTTTTTCGACACGGTCACCAGCTGCGATGATTGGTTTTTGGTTATAGCATGTCCCTTGGTTCGAACGGACATATTTTTGAAGTTTGTAACGGTCAAGGTCACCTGAAACCTCAGAACCGTTCACGTCAGACGTGCGACGAATCAAGATTTCACGCGCTGTGACGCGTTCGACGACACCTGGGTATTTCGCAACAATAGCTGCCCCAGAGTCTTTCGCAGATACGTACTCCATGCCGGTACCGACAATCGGTGAATCCGGTTGAAGGAGTGGTACTGCTTGACGTTGCATGTTCGCTCCCATGAGGGCACGGTTCGAGTCATCGTTCTCAAGGAACGGGATACATGCCGTTGCGGCAGAAACAACCTGTTTCGGCGAAACGTCCATGTAGTCCACTCGGCTTGGCTCGACTGACAAGTTTTGTCCGCGGAAACGGCAAAGAACTTGTTCGTCTGCAAAGTGGCCATCTTCTGTGAGCGGCATGTTTGCCTGTGCGACGACATAGAGGTCTTCCTCATCAGCCGTCATATATTGAATGTCGCCAGTGACAAGACCTGTTTCCGGGTCAACACGACGGTATGGTGCTTCGATGAAACCGTACTCGTTCACTTTCGCATAAGACGAGAGTGAGTTGATGAGTCCGATGTTCGGTCCCTCTGGTGTTTCGATTGGACACATCCGACCGTAGTGCGAATAGTGAACGTCTCGAACTTCGAAACCAGCACGCTCACGTGTCAAACCACCCGGTCCAAGTGCAGAGAGACGACGCTTGTGCGTGAGCTCTGCGAGTGGGTTCGTTTGGTCCATGAACTGTGACAATTGCGAGCTACCGAAGAACTCTTTAAGTGATGCGATAACCGGGCGGATGTTGATGAGCGCCTGTGGTGTAATCGCATTTTGATCTTGAATCGACATACGTTCTTTTACGACACGTTCCATACGGGAAAGCCCGATCCGGAATTGGTTTTGGAGAAGTTCTCCGACTGAACGAAGACGACGGTTTCCTAAGTGGTCGATGTCATCTGTTGTTCCGACTTCGTGAAGTAAGTTGAAGAAGTAGTTGATTGAAGCGATAATATCGGCTGGCGTAATATGTTTTACGCTGCGATCGATATTGCCATTTCCGATGATGTTCAAGATACGCTCTCCATCTGGGTCATCCGGTGAGATGACTTTGATTGACTGAAGACCGAATGGCTCACCTTCAGCGACACCACCAGTTGGTTCCGCATCGATATAGCCAAGGCCGTTCTCCAAGTGCGGGAGGATACGATCTAAGTTGCGGCGGTCGAGGATCGTTCCAGCTTCGGCGAGTACTTCGCCTGTTTCCGGGTCCACGAGCGTTTCCGCTAATTTTTGACCGAACAAACGGTTCTTAAGATGAAGTTTTTTGTTCATCTTATAGCGACCGACGTTCGCTAAGTCATAACGTTTCGGGTCGAAGAAACGTGATACGAGAAGAGATTTCGCATTTTCTACCGTTGGTGGTTCACCAGGGCGGAGACGCTCATAAATCTCGATCAACGCTTTCTCTGTAGACTCCGTATTATCTTTTTCAAGGGTGTTACGAAGGTATTCGTCATCCCCGAGAAGGTCGATAATTTCTTGGTCCGTACCGAATCCGAGGGCACGCAACAACACCGTTACCGGAATTTTACGGGTACGGTCGATACGAACATAAACGATATCTTTGGCATCTGTCTCGAGTTCGAGCCAAGCACCACGGTTCGGGATGACAGTTGCGCCAAATCCACGTTTACCGTTTTTATCGAGTTTAGCGTTATAGTACACGCTCGGTGAACGGACAAGCTGGGAAACGATGACGCGTTCTGCACCATTGATGATAAACGTTCCCGATTCTGTCATGAGCGGGAAATCCCCCATGAACACTTCTTGTTCTTTGAGCTCACCTGTCTCTTTGTTTTGGAGACGCACTTTTACGCGAAGTGGCGCAGAATAAGTAACGTCGCGCTCCTTCGATTCATCGATAGAATACTTCGGCTCACTGAGCGAGTAATCGATGAACTCCAATACGAGGTTTCCTGTGAAGTCGGAAATCGGTGAAATGTCTGTGAACATTTCCTTCAATCCTTCACGCAAGAACCACTCATAAGAAGCAGTTTGAATTTCAATCAAATTCGGAAGCTCTAATACCTCACTGATACGGGCAAAGCTTCTTCTCTGACGGTGACGACCGTACTGAACAAGTTGACCAGTCAACTGATTCACCTCTCAGACCCCCAATTCTTTAGCGAATTTTTCGGGCGTAATAATCGAACATTGTCATTGAATGTCGCTCGTTTTCCGTCTCTAAAAAGCGGCAGACACGGCAGTTTCAAGCGAATTCCATTCCAATGGCATTTTATAATGTTAGCATATACGTTATAGCGAGTCAACAAGACTTCACCGTTTGTCAAGACCGAATTGCTCGGAAAATAAAGTAACCTTTTTCTTTCGCGATCGTTTCAACTTGACCAAACACCTCTTCTAATAACTTTTTAGCAGAAGGTGCTCCTTGTTTCTTTTGAATGACGACATAGATTGCTCCTCCATCGACGAGGTGCGTATGTGCTTCACGCAAGATCGTATGGACGACTTGTTTCCCCGCACGAATCGGCGGATTGGTGACAATGGCGGCAAACCGTTCTCCCCCCACCGCGTCATACGCGTGAGAAAGCCGTGTTTCGACCGTCACTCCATTACGGGCGGCGTTTTGCTCAGAGAGCGCCAGCGCACGCTCATTCACATCAATGAGCAAGGCCTCACGCCCAGAGGCATCGGCAAGCGAGATCCCCATCGGACCATAGCCGCAGCCTACATCTAAAATACGTCCCGACACATCAGGCATCTCAAACGTTTCAATTAAAAGACGTGACCCAAAATCGACCGACCCTTTCGAGAACACACCGCGGTCCGAAGTGAAATGATACTGTTTCCCTCGCAACTCGTACGTCCATGTCTCCGGGGCACTTTCCGAACGTGGATCGTTCGTATAGTAATGATCTCCCATGCGTTGAACCTCCTAACCCATTCTTCAAGGAAATAAAAGAAGCTCGCCATGGCGAGCTTCTATAGGTTGTGAAGTAGAATTACTTAACTTCAACAGATGCGCCAGCTTCTTCAAGCTTAGCTTTGATTGCGTCAGCGTCTTCTTTAGAAACGCCTTCTTTGACTGGAGCTGGAGTTCCGTCAACGAGTGCTTTTGCTTCTTTAAGACCGAGACCTGTGATTTCACGAACAGCTTTGATGACGTTGATTTTACCAGCGCCAGCGTTTGTGAGGATTACGTCGAATTCAGTTTTCTCTTCAGCTGCTGCGCCTGCGCCAGCACCTGCAACTGCTACTGGAGCTGCTGCTGATACGCCGAATTCTTCTTCGATTGTTTTTACGAGTTCGTTAAGTTCGAGAACCGTCATTGATTTGAGGTCTTCGATGAATTGCTCTTTGTTGAAAGCCATTATGGTTTTCCTCCTTTGATGTTGTGAAAAAGTTTTTTGAGTTACGCTACGCGACAAAAATTAAGCTGATTGCTCTTCTTTTTGTTCTGCGATTGCATTTGTTGCGACTGCGAGCCCACGGATTGGAGCTTGAAGTACGCTGAGAAGCATCGAGAGAAGACCATCGCGTGATGGAAGTTCTGCAAGGGCTTTGATTTCTTCGAGTGAAGAAACTTTACCTTCGATGATTCCGCCTTTAAGTTCGAGCGCTTTGTGCTCTTTCGAGAAGTCGTTCAAGATCTTCGCTGGAGCAATAACGTCTTCTTTAGAGAAGGCGATTGCTGTAGGACCAGTGAAGACTTCGTCAAGACCTTCGAAGTTCGACTGAGTAGCTGCGCGGCGAAGAAGACCGTTCTTGTAAACTTTGAACTCAATTCCAGCGTCACGGAGTGATTTACGGAGTGTAGTCACTTCTTCAACTGTAAGTCCACGGTAGTCAACAACAACTGTTCCAACGCTCGCTTGCATTTTCTCAGCGATTTCATCGACGAGTGCCGATTTCTGAGCTACGATTTTTTCGTTTGCCATGTGTTTGCACCTCCTAGTCAATTCTTATACCGGACGAGAGGCTGCTCTCCAAAAGAAATCCCTCGTATGAAGACATACGAGGGCGTAATTGTTTGAAAGTAAACCTGTGACAACAGGCTCAAGTTCGAGCAAAGACACCTCGGAAGGGTTTACGGACCGATGTCCACCTTCTGTCTACGGTAATCCAACATATTCGGTTGAACGTGTATTACTTTATCAGCGGTGTCACACGTTGTCAACAATTTATTTCAACAAGATTACTTAAGGAAATCTGCAGTCGCTACACGGATCCCAGGACCCATTGTAGATGAAAGCGAGATGTTTTTAAGGTAAGTTCCTTTTGCAGTAGCAGGCTTCACTTTCATGAGTGTTTCGAGAATTGTCTCGATGTTCTCAGAGAGTTTAGATGCTTCAAATGATTTCTTACCAACTGGAACGTGGATGTTACCAGCTTTATCAACACGGTATTCAACTTTACCAGCTTTGATATCCGCGATTGCTTTTTCTACGTCGAAAGTAACTGTTCCTGTTTTCGGGTTAGGCATGAGGCCTTTAGGTCCGAGAACACGACCAAGTTTACCAACTTCACCCATCATGTCAGGTGTCGCAACGATTACATCGAAGTCGAACCATCCTTGTTGGATTTTGTTGATGTACTCAGCGTCGCCAACGTAGTCTGCTCCAGCAGCTTCCGCTTCTTTCACTTTCTCACCTTTTGCGAAGACGAGAACTTTTTGTGTTTTACCAGTACCGTGTGGAAGTACAACGGCACCACGGATTTGTTGGTCTGCTTTCTTCGGATCTACGCCGAGACGGACAGCAACTTCGATTGTTTCATCGAATTTAGCAGTAGCTGTTTTTTGAACGAGCTCGACAGCTTCAGCGAGGTCGTATGACTTCGTGCGGTCAACAAGCTTAGCTGCTTCTTGGTGTTTTTTACCCATGTTCTTTTCCTCCTTGTGGTTAGCGGAATTTCCTCCCACATAATGAAGGGATTGAAGGTGAGCAGTATTCACCGACAACCCCAGAGACTAGCAATTAGTCTTCGATTACAATACCCATACTACGTGCAGTACCTTCAACCATAAGCATCGCTGTTTCTACAGATGATGCGTTAAGGTCAGGCATTTTAAGTTCAGCGATTTCGCGAACTTTGTCACGCTTAACCGTTGCTACTTTCTTACGGTTTGGTTCACCAGAACCACTCTCGATACCAGCAGCTTTCTTCAAGAGAACTGCAGCTGGTGGAGTTTTCGTAATGAATGTAAACGAACGATCTTCGTATACCGTGATGACTACAGGAATAATCAATCCGGCTTGGTCTTGTGTACGAGCGTTGAACTCTTTACAGAATCCCATGATGTTAACACCTGCTTGACCAAGTGCTGGACCTACTGGTGGAGCTGGGTTTGCTTTACCAGCTGGGATTTGAAGTTTAACGAGTTTAGAAACTTTTTTCGCCACGAGACACACCTCCTTAAGTCTAAAATGTGGTTTCTTGGACGTTGTGCGCCCTCCCACTCAATCTATTAGGTCGAGTTTGTACCGAAATAAAGCACAACATCAAACATTTTCGATTGTACCATCCGTTTTACGGATTAGCAAGTGGGTTTAGTTAATTTTCTGAACTTGTTCGAAATCAAGCTCAATTTTTGTTTCACGACCGAACATGTCGACCACGACTTTGAGCTTCTCTTTGTCGGCTTCAATCTCGTCGATTGTTCCTTCAAAGTTCTCAAATGCGCCTTCTTTCACGCGGACAAGGTCACCGAGTTCATAGTTGTAACGATCTTTCTTCTCGATGAGTCCCATTTGTGACAAGACGTTTGTCACTTCGTCCGGTTGGAGTGGGATTGGTTTTGCCCCACCACCCGTTGAACCGAGGAAGCCGGTGACGTTTGGCGTGTTGCGGACAACATACCATGAATCGTCAGTCATGACCATCTCTACGAACACATAGCCCGGGAAACTTTTGACTTCACGTTCTTTGATTTTCTTCTCGCCACTCTTCAATGTGACTTCTTCTTGCGTCGTTTCAGTCGGGACGAGGACGCGGAAAATTTTATCTTCCATGTTCATCGAACCGATTCGACGTTCTAGGTTTTCTTTGACGTTATTCTCAAAACCTGAGTACGTCTGGACAACAAACCATTGTTTCTCCACGGCTTTCACCTCTTCCTTAGTTAATCAATAAATTGACGAGATAACTGACCCCAGTATCTACGCCGAACACGAACAGGCCAATCACGACAACAGTCGCGATGACAGTAATGGTATATTTCGTGAGTTCTTTACGAGTCGGCCAACTCGTTTTCTTCAACTCTTTCCATACGTCGCGCAAAAAGTTCATGGTAGCTTCCTCCTACATTGAATGCCAATCTACGTTACTTTGATTCCCGATGCAGCGTATGCGCGTTACAGCGCCGACAAAACTTCTTCATTTCAAGCCGTGTCGACACGCCGTCTTTTTTTGTCGTCGAGTACTCTCGAGACCCGCATTCTGAGCAAGCGAGACTTACTTTCTTTGCCATTCATAAGCGCCCCTTTCGACTACTCTCTCTTAAAAAAGAGCGAAAAAAAAACGCCTCCTGTAAATGGCGTCTACGGACAAGGCGCTGCTTTTAAAGTATCACATAGGAGGCACGCGGTCAATAATCGGTTAGCTCGTGAGCATCCGGACGTCGACATGACGCTCGAATTTCTTCTTCACACGCTGCAACGCATTATCGATCGATTTGACATGACGATCGAGGTCGTCTGAAATTTCTTGATAAGAGCGCCCGTCTAAATAAAGACGCAAGACTTTCCGTTCGAGGTCACTCAAGATTTCATCCATCTTCGCTTCCATGAACGACTGTTCTTCCCGTGTCACGATCAATTCTTGTGGGTCAGTCGGATGTGGTGGCAAGATGACATCGAGCAGCGTCCGGTCAGACTCTTCATCAAAAATTGGTTTATCGAGTGACACATATGAGTTGAGCGGAATATGTTTTTGGCGTGTCGCCGTCTTGATTGCCGTGATCATCTGACGGGTGATGCACATCTCGGCAAAGCTTTTGAATGACGCAAGTCGCTCGTCTTTATAATCACGCACACCTTTATAAAGGCCGATCATCCCTTCTTGGACGATGTCCTCGTGATCTGCACCAATCAAAAAGTATGAACGTGCCTTCGCCCGCACAAAATACCGGTATCGTTCAATCAAAAACTCGAGCGCGTCGCTATCCCCTTCGTTGCGCGCCAATAAGACCAACTCTTCGTCTGACATTTTTTCAAACTGTTCGTACGGCCATCCGTTCATGCTCGTTACCCCCCGGCGATTGATCCTGAACTATGTAAGGTTGTGTCCCATTATAGGACTCCCTACTCCTATGCGTCAAACAAATTTCTAAAAATTCCGTCAATTGAATACTGTGTAACTCATATATGTAATAGTATACAACATTCCTTTGCAAAAAAATGTCAAAATCGAAACAAAGACGAGTCCATTTCATGAACTCGTCCGTGATTTCAATCACCTTTTGATTTGCGACGTCGCATTTCTTCAAACTTTGCTTGAATATGCGGTGGAATATCAATCGTCTTCCGATTTGCTTGTTCTTTCTCTAGCGACACGCGCTGTTGCTCAATCAGTGTTTTCGCATGCTTCCAATCTTTCAACAGTTCGGTTGCCGGAACGCGCAATGCGCCTTGACCAAAGATGACCCACTGCTCCGTGAAATCGTTCGTCGCAACGAATAATGTAATGAGCCGGTCATCCACTAATTCATGGGCACGCCGCTCAATCCATTCGTCCGCTGTCTCATTTTCTTTCGTATAGACAACGTCGACCCGACTCCGCTTCTCTTTGGATTCACGACCATAGCGCATGTGGGCGTCAAACACGATGGTGACCTCTTTGCCGGACGCAGCCTGATATTCTGCCATCGCCTCAATCAACAAATTGCGTGCTTGTTCAAAATCTACATCGCGGAGACTTCTCAAGTGAGGCCACGCGCCGATGATATTATATCCGTCGACAAGAAGGAGCTCGCGCTTCAGGATACTCATGCCAATGGATGACGTGAGCGATGCACCTCATACAGGAGGAGCGCCGCTGCAACAGATGCATTGAGTGACGTGACATGACCGACCATCGGTAAATGAACAAGGAAGTCGCACGATTCGCGCACGAGTCGGCTCATCCCCTTGCCCTCACTTCCAATGACCACAACGAGTGGCATATTTCCATCCAATCGACGATAGTCCTGACTTTCTTTCGCATCGGTCCCGACAACCCACAATCCTTTTTCCTTCAACTCTTCAAGTGTCCGTGTCAAGTTCGTCACACGCGCCACCGGAATATGCTCAATGGCCCCGGTCGAGGCTTTGGCAACCGTTTGAGTCAAACCGACCGAGCGACGTTTCGGAATGATGATTCCATGTGCGCCAACGGCATCGGCGGTCCGTAGAATCGAACCGAGATTGTGCGGGTCTTCGAGCTCATCTAGCAAAATGAAGAGCGGTGTCTCCTCTTTCGAAGCTGCGAGAGCGAACATGTCTTCGACTGTTTTGTATTCATAAGCCGCAACCGCCGCAACGACTCCTTGGTGATGTTCACTGCCAGCCATCTTCTCAAGTTTCGTTTTTGGGACGAATGACACTTGGACCGATGCTTCGTTCGCCATCGCGATGATTTGAGCGAGTGGTCCCTTTTGCTGACCTTCCATAATGAATACTTTATTCATATCACGACCACTTCGCAGTGCCTCGAGTACCGGGTTACGACCGTAAAGGAAGTCAATCCCTTCCTCCATCACATCGACTTCCTTATAGTCAGGGCGTTCTGCCTTTTGGCGACGCGCGCGATCTGGTCGTTCCCCACGAGGGCGGTCAAACGTTCGTTTCTCCGCTCCCCGATTTCCGTCATGTCGTTTCGGTCGACTCGGCTTCGAGTCGTTCGAACGCTTGTTTGATGAGTTCTTCAAGACGATCCCTTCTTTCTGTCAAATAGATATACCCAATCAGTGCCTCAAACGCCGTGGAATAACGATACGTGTGCACATCGACCCGTTTCGGAACCGATCCTGATTTCGCATTCTTTCCACGTCTGACGACAGCCTGTTCCTCTTCCGTCAACGCATCCGTCTCTAACCAAAATGTCACGACGCTCGCCTGCGCCCGTGCATTGACGTAGCGGACCGCGCCCCGGTGCAAGTCATTCGGGCGCGTCAATCCTTTCTCGAGCAGGCGTCTCCGTACAGCCATTTCGTATACCACGTCTCCCATGTAGGCGAGCGCAAGGGCATTCATTTGTTTCGGTTGCATCATAACCGCTTCCACCGAACCCCTTGGGCCGTGTCTTCGAGTTGGATGCTTTGTTCTTTTAGTAAATCACGAATCTCGTCAGCTCGGGCAAAATTACGTGCCGCCCGTGCGTCGTTCCGTTCTTGAATCAATTGGTCGATCTCGGCATCCAATAGTTCTTTTTCTTCTGCCAACGTCAAGCCGAGGACACCCGTCAATTCATCAAATAGCGACAGGACCTGTTCTAGCGTCGCTTTTGCCACATGATCGGCCTTCGCATAAATGTTCGCTTCCCGTGCCAAGTCAAAGAGGACGGTCACGGCGTTGGCCGTATTGATATCATCATCCATTGATTCGATGAAAGACGCTTTGATGGATTCAAGCTTCCGTTCCATCGACTCGCTCGCCTCTCCAAGTCCAGCTGTTACCGACAAGCGATATTCAATATTTTGATAAGCTTCCTTGATTCGGCTCCAGCCGTTCGCCGCTTGTTCAATCAATTCTCGGCTATAGTTGATCGGATGACGATAATGCACAGACAACATGAAGAAGCGCAGGACCATCGGGTCGACTTCTTTCAACGCCTCATGGACGAGGAGGAAGTTTCCGAGCGACTTAGACATCTTCTCATTTTCAATGTTAATGAAGCCGTTATGCAACCAATAGTTGGCGAACTTCGCATGGTTGCAAGCTTCTGACTGAGCAATCTCGTTCTCGTGGTGTGGGAATTTCAAATCATGACCGCCCGCGTGAATATCAATTGTTGTCCCGAGATGTTTTTTCGCCATCGCCGAGCATTCGATATGCCAGCCCGGACGTCCTTTGCCCCACGGACTATCCCATGATGGTTCATCCGGTTTAGCCGCTTTCCATAAGACGAAGTCGAGCGGGTCTTCTTTCTTCTCCCCGACATCGACACGTGACCCGGCCCGCAAATCTTCAATCGATTGCTGACTCAATTTTCCGTAAGTCTCAAACTTCTTCGTCCGGAAATACACGTCTCCTTCTGATTCATAAGCGAACCCTTCCGTCTCTAATTGACGAATGAATTCGATGATTTCTACCATCGTATCGGTAACACGCGGATGCACGTCTGCCGGTTGAACGTTAAGTGCCCCTGTATCTGCTAAATATGCCTCGATATAGCGATTCGTCAGCGTCTCCGTGTCTTCTCCTAATTCATTCGCCGTACGAATGATCTTGTCATCCACGTCTGTGAAGTTCAAGACGTATTTGACCTCGTACCCACGATACGTCAAGTAGCGACGAACCGTATCGAAGGCGATCGCCGGACGGGCGTTTCCGACATGAATGTAGTTGTAAACGGTCGGACCGCATACGTACATCGATACTTTACCCGGAACAATCGGGACAAACGGTTCTTTTTTATTCGTGAGACTGTTGTACAGCTGAATCATGTGTCTTCTCCTCCATCCGCTTTTCAAGCGTCGCTAATTTTTGTTGTAGTTCATCCACTGCCGCTTCTAAGCGTTCTTGGCATTCGCGGTCCGGATCTGGGAAACGATGATCTAGATCATGTTGCTTCACACGCTTACCGTTTCGGATGACGACACGACCTGGAATTCCGACCACGGTCGAATCAGACGGCACATCGTTCAATACGACCGAGCTCGCTCCGATTTTGACGCAATCGCCGACCGTGATGTTCCCAAGTACTTTCGCCCCCGCTGAAATAAGCACGTCACTCCCGATTGTCGGGTGACGCTTCCCTTTCTCTTTCCCCGTTCCACCCAGGGTGACGCCTTGATAGATGGTGACGTCATTCCCGATAATCGCCGTCTCACCGATGACGACACCGAAACCGTGATCGATGAACACGCGGTTCCCAAGCACCGCCCCCGGATGAATTTCAATCCCGGTCAACCAACGACTGAATTGGGCTAATAACTTGGCCACCAGTTTCATGTTACGTTTCCATAATCCGTGCGCGATGCGATGTGCCCATATGGCGTGAAGGCCTGGGTAAGTCAGTGCCACTTCTACTTTCGAACGAGCGGCAGGGTCTAGTTCCAGGACAGTCCGCAAGTCTTCGCGTACACTGCTCCAAAATCCCATAATCGATATCTCCTTTTCTTATACAAAAACAAAGACGCCCCTGTGCCAAGGCACAGAGACGCCGTAAGCGCGGTTCCACTCTGTTTGGGAAAATGCGTTCCCCTCTCAAGTCTCGTTAACGCCGAGTCACGGTCTCGACTACATATCGCCGAGACGGCTCAGAGGTGCACTTCTTCGGAGGACACATCTAGAACTCCCAGCCTAGGTTCTAGTCTCTGCAACGTGTCGTACCGCTTACTTTCCTCATCAATGCCTTTATTACGCTAATAGAGTTGTCAGACGCTTCAACACACGCTCTTTTCCGATTAACGAAATGGCGTTCGGGAGTTCTGGTCCATGTGTTTGTCCTGTCGTCGCGACACGGATTGGCATGAACAAGTTTTTCCCTTTTTGACCGGTAGCTTTTTGCGTCGCTTTTGTCGCCGCTTTAATCGCTTCCGGAGTGAAGTCTTCGATTGCTTCGAGCTGCTGTTTGAACTCTGCAAGAACAGCAGGTACCGTTTCACCTGAAAGGACAGCGTTCGCTTCCTCGTCATACTCGATTTCATCTTTGAAGAACAAGTCTGTCAACGCGACGATTTCTGCTCCGTGCGTCATTTGTTCTTTATACAATGCAATCAAGTTTGTCGCCCAATCCGCTTCCTCAATAGATACCGCCTCGGGTAATCGTCCTGCTTCTTGTAAGAATGGTAAACTGAGTGCCACCACTTCGTCAAGCGTGGCCTTCTTCATGTATACACTGTTGATCCAAGAAAGTTTTTGTTGGTCAAAAACTGCCGGACTCTTCGACAAACGTTTCGCATCAAACATTTCAATGAACTCTTCTTTCGAGAAGATTTCTTCTTCCCCGACAGGTGACCAGCCAAGGAGCGAAATGAAGTTGAAGAGCGCTGCTGGCAAGTAGCCGAGATCCGCATATTGTTCGATGAACTGAATGATCGATTCGTCCCGTTTTGATAACTTTTTATGTTGGTCGTTGTAGATGAGCGTCATGTGACCGAATTCAGGATAGTCCCAACCAAGTGCGTCATAGACCATCATCTGTTTTGGTGTGTTCGCGATATGGTCGTCCCCACGCAACACGTGACTGATCTTCATCAAATGGTCGTCCACGACAACTGCGAAGTTGTACGTTGGAATGCCGTCCTGTTTCACGATGACCCAGTCACCGAAATCTTTCGATTCAAACGAGACGTCTCCTTTGACGACATCTGTCCATTTATACGTCACGCCTTCCGGCACACGAATCCGAATAGACGGTTTACGCCCTTCCGCTTCAAACGCTTCACGTTCTTCAACAGTGAGGTTACGGTGCGCACCCGAGTAACGTGGTGCCTCCCCACGTGCGATTTGTGCTTCACGCTCTGCTTCAAGCTCCTCCGAGGTCATGTAGCATTTATAAGCAAGGCCTTTGCTCATCAACTCATTGACGTATTTCTCATAAATCGCAAGACGCTCCATTTGGTAATACGGACCGTAGTCTCCGTCACGCCCTGGACCTTCATCCCAGTCGATGCCGAGCCATTCCAAGTATTTCATCTGACTCTCGACACCGTTCAATACATTCCGTTTCTGGTCAGTGTCTTCAATCCGAAGAATCATTTTTCCGCCAGCATGGCGAGCAAATAAGTAGTTAAACAACGCCGTCCGCGCATTTCCGATATGGAGATGCCCCGTCGGACTAGGCGCATAGCGTACACGCACTTCACTCATAATAGTTCCACCTTTCTTCTCTTCTGCCCAAATAGTATACCATTTCTGTCAAGCCCGGTTGAGTAAGATGACCGCTTGCGCCGCAATCCCTTCTTCGCGTCCCGTGAAGCCCAGTTTCTCCGTCGTCGTCGCTTTCACGTTCACCTGCTCGATGTCCGCCTCAAGAAGTTCGGCAATGACCGCGCGCATCTCATCAATGTAAGGACGAAGTTTCGGACGTTGAGCCATGACCGTCGCATCTACATTTCCGAGAACGTAGCCTTGATCTTTCACGAGCTGCCAGACGTGACGAAGCAATACTTTCGAATCTGCATCTTTAAATTCCGGATCCGTATCCGGGAAGTGTTTCCCGATATCACCTGCCGCAATTGCTCCAAGTGCCGCATCCGCAATGGTATGGAGTAACACGTCCGCATCAGAATGACCGAGAAGTCCACGCTCATGTGGGATTTCGATTCCCCCTAAGATTAACGGACGTCCTTCTGCAAATGCGTGTACATCAAAGCCTTGACCAATTCTCATTGTAATTCCTCCTTCGCTAAAATCGCGTCGCCGAACAATAAATCTTCGGGCGTCGTCATTTTGATGTTGTGATAGTCCCCAAGGACCACTTGTACCGATTCGCCGAGCCACTCAAACAAACTGGCATCATCCGTTCCCATCACCTGTTGTTCGACCGCTCGTTCATGTGCCGCCAAAATCGCTTTCGCCTGAAAGGCTTGCGGCGTTTGTGCCAACCATAAGTTTTCACGGGGAACGGTGCGTTCGATGTGATGACGTTGAACTTGTTTGACCGTATCTTTAACGGGTACCGCCAAGATGGCACCACCTTGCAGTGCCGCTTCAGCCACTTGATGCAACTGTTCACGTTTTACAAACGGACGCGCACCGTCATGAATCATCACAATCGTATCGGGTGCAACAACCTTCAGTCCTGCATGGACACTCTGTTGTCGTTCTTCCCCTCCTGCTACGTATGTAACCGGCGTCTTCATCTGTGACGTCATCGCCTCGAACCAGTCACGTTCTTCTGGTCGGATGGCTAACACCATTCGTTCGCACCACGGATCGGTATCGAACGCCTGTAACGTCCAAGCAATAATCGGTTTGTCACGGAGCGTCAGCATCAACTTATTCGCATCCGCACCCATCCGCTTCCCTCTTCCCGCAGCCGGGATGACAACTGTATAAGCTACCATGTTAATACCTCTCTTCGTGAAAAAAGAGAGCGCTCTCGCGTCTCTTTTTGATCCGTTATTCCGGACGGGCAAAAATCATACGGCCTGCAGACGTTTGTAAGACACTCGTCACAACGACAGGAAGCGTCTTCGAAATCAATTTACGTCCGCCCTCCACGACAACCATTGTCCCATCCTCAAGGTAAGCAACCCCTTGATTCTGCTCTTTTCCTTCTTTAATAACTGTCACGACCATCTCTTCACCAGGAATGACAATCTGTTTGACGGCGTTCGCCAAATCATTGATGTTCAAGACCGGTACATTTCGTACCTCACACACTTTATTTAAGTTGTAGTCATTCGTAACAACAATCCCGTTTTTCAGTTCAGCTAGTTTAATCAATTTGATGTCGACTTCCGGTACGTCTTCGAAGTCTCCATCATAGATTTCAACCTGGATGCGCTTGTTCTCTTGTAGTTCCTTCAAGATGTCCAGTCCACGACGTCCACGATTCCGCTTCAACGTATCCGAGGAGTCGGCGATGTATTGCAGTTCGCCGATGACGAACTGGGGCACAATCAATGTTCCTTCCACGAATCCAGTCGTCGCAATATCCGCGATTCGACCATCGATGATGACGCTCGTGTCTAAAATCTTATCATTAGAGCGTTGGACCGGTTCAGCCGCAGGCTTTTCCCGTTCGCTCTTCACAAATAGTTTGATCCATTCGTTACGCTTCCGATAGCCGACCGCGAAACCAAAGTAACCAAACAGGGCCGTGACAAAAATCGGAACGATTTTACTCAGTAAGAAAATATTCGTGACTTCAAGCGATACACTAATCAAAAAGGCAATCAAGAGCCCGATGATGAGACCGATCGAACCGAATAAGATATCCCCTACCGGTAAACGGACGAGCCGTTCTTCGACAAAACGAATAAATGCAACAACACCATCTGTTAAGAATAAACTAAGAATGAAGAAGATAAGTCCACCAATCAAACTTGCTACGTATGGAATCGTTAACCACTCCGGCACATTCATGCCAAGGTCTGCTAATAAAAGCGTCGCTTCGATGATTCCGAACCAACCCACGACGAGTCCAATCAAAATAAATCCGATTCGTACAGCAATCTTCACTCATTCCACCTCCTTCTATATGAAATAAAATTTCAAAAAATAACACTTTCATTGTAACATGATTTTTTCAATCACGTTCGTTACAAAGCGTTAAAAACTGCCAGTGGCGACCCGTTAGAACGGAATCGCCAACTGGAGTGCTTCATCCACTGTTCCGACCCCGACGACTTCAATCCCTGCCGGAGCGGTCCATCCCCCCATGTTATTTTTCGGGATGATGGCCCGTGTAAAACCTAGTTTTGCCGCCTCGGCGACACGTTGCTCGATTCGGGAAACCCGTCGCACTTCCCCAGTCAATCCGACCTCACCGATGCAGACATCCGTCGGACGAGTCGGACGATCGCGGAAACTCGAGGCAATCGAGATACAAATCGCAAGGTCAATCGCCGGTTCGTCCAGTTTGACGCCACCGGCTGCTTTCAAGTACGCATCCTGCGTCTGAAGCAAGAGACCGGAACGTTTTTCGAGCACGGCCATGAGCAGCGCGACTCGGTTTTGATCAATGCCCGTGGCCATACGTCTCGGGTTCCCGAACGATGTCGGAGAGATGAGTGCTTGGAGTTCCACGAGTACCGTCCGCGTACCTTCCATCGAGGCGACAACGGTCGAACCCGATACGCCCGCCGTGCGTTCCTCCAAGAATATTTCAGATGGATTAAGCACTTCCTCTAGTCCACTCTCTTTCATCTCGAAAATGCCAATCTCGTTCGTCGATCCAAAACGGTTTTTCACCGCCCGTAAAATACGGAACGTATGATGACGCTCCCCTTCAAAATAAAGTACCGCATCGACCATATGTTCAAGTAAGCGCGGGCCGGCAATCGACCCTTGCTTCGTCACGTGACCGACGATGAAGACCGCAATCCCTCGCGTTTTCGCAATTTTCATGAGGGCGGCCGTACATTCTCGAACTTGTGACACGCTCCCTGGCGCCGATTGAATCTCATCCATATATACCGTTTGAATCGAGTCAATGATGACAAATCCAGGTTGCTCCTCATCAATAACCCGTTCGATCATCAACATGTCCGTCTCAGCGAGCACGAACAAGTCATCGGTCGGTAAACCGAGCCGTTCCGCACGAAGTTTTGTCTGTTTGAGAGATTCCTCCCCCGAGATGTATAACACCTTTTTACCACTATGGGCTAAGTGAGCGCTAACCTGTAACAGAATGGTCGACTTCCCGATTCCCGGGTCCCCGCCGACTAAAACGAGTGAACCTGGGACAATCCCACCGCCGAGGACACGGTCAAATTCACGACTATTCGTATGCACGCGCGTCTCTTCTTGTGAGACGACGTTCGCTAAGCGTTCCGGTTTCAATTGTCGCGATGAACTATGCACAAAGGCCGCTCCACGTTTGGCTTTCTTCTCTTCTACAAACTCTTCGACGAGCGTATTCCATTCATTACAACCCGGACAACGCCCCATCCACTTGGCTGATTCATATCCGCACGATTGGCAGACGTATTTCGTTTTAATTTTGGCCATAAGTTCCCTTCCTGTCTAAAAAAAGCTCCCTCTAAACGACGAGGGAGCTGAATGTTTTACTGAACTACACCTTCGTTACGAACGACGAACTCTCCATCTTGTACGTCGAGCGCAACTTTACTGCCTCTAGCGATTGTGCCGCCGAGCATTGCTTCTGAGAGGCGGTCCTCCACTTCCCGTTGAAGGGCACGACGGAGAGGACGAGCCCCGTATTCCGGATCGTAGCCGACATCGGCAATTTTATCGAGTGCCGCATCCGTCAAGCTGAAATCAACACCTTGTTCGGCGAGACGTTTCTTAAGTGTCTCTGCCATAAGTTTGATGATTTCTTGAATGTGCTCTTTTTGAAGTGAATGGAATACCGTGATTTCATCAATCCGGTTCAAGAACTCAGGTCGGAACGCTTTCTTCAATTCCTCGAGTACTTTGTCCTTCATTTCCGTATATTCACGTTTCACATCATCTTCCACTGTGAATCCTACATATTTGTTTCGTTGAAGCGCTGCGGCTCCGACGTTAGACGTCATGATGATGACTGTGTTTCGGAAGTCGACTGTGCGACCTTTCGAATCCGTCAAGCGACCGTCGTCTAACACTTGAAGCAAGATGTTGAATACTTCTGGGTGCGCTTTTTCGATTTCATCGAGTAGGATAACCGAGTAAGGTTTCCGACGCACTTTTTCAGTCAATTGACCGCCTTCTTCGTAACCAACATAACCAGGAGGCGAACCGACGAGACGGCTCGTCGCATGTTTTTCCATGTACTCGGACATGTCGATTCGAATGATGGCATCTTCATCGCCAAACATCGCTTCGGCAACTGCACGGGCGAGCTCTGTTTTCCCGACTCCGGTCGGTCCGAGGAAGATGAATGACCCGATTGGACGTTTCGGATCTTTCAATCCGGCCCGGGCGCGACGGATCGCACGGGAAATTGATTTCACCGCATCGTCTTGACCGATGACACGGTTGTGAAGAATCGATTCGAGTTTGAGGAGACGGTCTGTCTCTTCTTCGGCAATCTTCGTGACCGGTACACCTGTCCAGTTCGCAACAACTTGAGCGATATCTTCTTTCGTCACTTCAAGTTTTTCGTTACCTTGCTTGTTCTGCCATTCTGCTTTCAACTCTTCTAACTCATCGCGTAACTTCTGTTCCGTATCGCGAAGGGAAGCTGCTTTTTCAAACTCTTGGCTTTGTACGGCAGAGTCTTTCTCTTTACGAATCGATTCGAGACGGGATTCCAACTCTTTCAAATTCGGTGGTGCCGTGAATGAGCGAAGTCGTACTTTTGATGCCGCCTCGTCGACGAGGTCGATCGCCTTATCCGGCAAGAAACGATCGGAGATGTAACGGTCAGAAAGGACGACCGCCTCATGAATCGCCGTATCTGTAATTGTCACACGGTGGTGTGCTTCATAGCGATCGCGTAACCCGAGTAGGATTTGTTCAGCTTCTTCTGTTGTCGGTTCGTTCACTTGAATCGGTTGGAAGCGGCGCTCAAGCGCTGCATCTTTTTCGATGTACTTCCGGTATTCATCTAGTGTAGTCGCCCCGATACATTGAAGTTCACCGCGAGCCAATGACGGCTTAAGAATGTTAGAGGCGTCGATTGCACCTTCTGCACCACCCGCACCAATCAATGTGTGTAACTCATCGATGAAGAGAATGACGTTACCGGCTTGACGAATTTCGTCCATCACTTTTTTCAAGCGATCTTCGAATTCACCACGATATTTCGTGCCTGCGACAAGCGTTCCCATATCGAGCACCATGACGCGTTTGTTTCGAAGCGTTTCAGGTACCTCGTTGTTGATGATTTGCTGAGCGAGACCTTCGACGACCGCTGTTTTCCCGACTCCTGGTTCCCCAATTAGAACCGGGTTGTTCTTCGTCCGACGCGACAACACTTCGATGACACGTTGAATTTCGCCTGCGCGTCCGATGACCGGATCCAAACGAGACTCGCGCGCTTGTTGTGTCAAATCGCGTGCCAATCCGTCAAGCGTTGGTGTTGCGGCGCTCGCCCCAGGTTGCGAAGCATTTGAAGATGACTCCGTGTTCCCGAGAAGTTGCAACACTTGTTGGCGTGCTTTCGTCAAACTGATTCCAAGGTTATTGAGGACGCGTGCCGCGACCCCTTCTCCTTCACGAATCAATCCTAGAAGGATGTGTTCCGTTCCGACGTAAGAGTGTCCCAATTTCCGAGCCTCATCCATCGAGAGCTCAATGACCTTTTTCGCACGCGGTGTGTAATGAATTGTCGATCCATTCTCTGAACCACGTCCAATCAATGATTCTACTTCTTGTTGGATTTTTTCAGAGGTCAATCCGAGGGCGAAGAGCGCTTTTGCCGCGATTCCTTCTCCTTCACGAACCAATCCTAATAAAATATGTTCTGTACCAATATTATGATGGCCAAGACGTACGGCTTCCTCTTGTGCTAAAGCTAATACGCGTTGTGCTCGTTCTGTAAATCGTCCAAACATCATTGACATAACCTCCTTATAGTTGGATCAAACTAAGCCTTGATCTAACGTCCGACGAACAAGTGTCGCTCGTTCTCGATCCCGTTCTTGCGTAGATAATGTTTTCCCGAAATGTTTTTGTAGAAAACCTGATTGTAACCGAACGATGAGTTCATGGAACTTCGGCGGACTCCAATCAGACAAAATCCCTAAGTCACTCGCTAAATGTAAATCAGATAGTCGCTCAATGGCTTCCGTAGAAGAAAGAAGTTTGGCATATCGTAAAATACCATATGACCGATAAAACCGATCCTCTAACTCTTCTTGTCGATGTGCGATGAGCTCTTCACGCGCATGACGTTCTGCTTGAATCACTTGTTCTGTCACTTCCATAAAGTCAGCTAACAGTTGTGATTCATGACTGCCTAATGTCCGCTGATTTGACAGCTGGAACAACCGTCCTGCCGCATCGCTACCTTCTCCGTAACGACCTCGAATCGTATAGCCGAGTTTTCGAAGCTCTCGCAAAATGGGGCTGATTCGACCCGTTAACGTGAGACCCGGTAAGTGTAACATGACCGAGGCCCGGAGTCCTGTTCCGATATTGCTTGGACATGTCGTCAAGTAGCCTAACTGTTCGTCAAAGGCGTATGAGAGTGATTCCGCGCACAGTGCGTCTACTTGAGTCGCTAATTCAAACGCCTCTTTCACTTGATAACCTGGGAGTAAGGTCTGAATTCGTAAATGATCTTCCTCGTTAATCAACACACTGATAGTTTCATCTTCACTTAAAAAGACTGCACTTTCTTCGTTGGTCGCAATGGCCGGACTAATCAAATGTTTTTCCATCAATGCCTGTCGGGTGACTTCATCATAATCACGCATATGAAGATATTCAAATCCCTTTAACCCATGTAACCGTCCTTCGAGACGATCACATAGTTGACGTTCTCCTTCTTTAGAAAGGACTGGCGAAAATACAGTGTCTTTGACGTTACGTGCCAGTCGGATTCTTGTGGAGACAACCAGGTCATCCAATTTGGCACGCTCTTTCATTTTGGGACCAAGTGGATGTGTTAGGAACGTTTCCATTAGACATCACCTTGCCCTTCTAATTGCTTCATTTCTTTTTGAATGCGTGCTGCTCGTTCATAATCTTCTTGTTCGACAGCACGGGTCAACTCCCCTGCCAACTTTTCGAGCCGCTCTTCGATTCGTTCATGTGGTGTACGTAACTGGTCAGGGACCGAACCGATATGATGATCATGTCCTTGTTGATATTGACGTGTGATTTTAATCAGTTCATCACGAAATACGGTATAACACATAGCACATCCTGCTTTTCGTACACGCAATAAATCTTGACGCGTCATCTGACAGGTTGGGCAGCGCTTTACGACCGGCACATAGCCCGTCATAAGTTCTACCGTACATTGTCGACATAGCCGTTTTTTTACGGGTACGTCCTGTTCCATGACAACGACTTCATTGACAGCCGGTCGCTGTTTACAACGTTCGCATAGCATACGACTTACCCTCCATTACGATAACGAAGTACTTTCATCAGCGCGAGTAGTTGCTGACGTCGAATATAGGAGCGATCGTCAACTTGTAAGTTCAATGCTTCATCTGATAAGAGATGATAGATCAACTGCGCCTCTTGTTCGTGCATCATCTGTTCTTCAACCAATCGAATCAGCACATTTTCAACGAGCTGTTCGTTCAAACGTGGATGTTCATGAATGATATCCATCAAACTAGAGAGAACATCTTGCTTTTCGTGTAAAATAACGCGTCGAATACGAATATATCCGCCACCGCCACGTTTACTTTCTACTAAATATCCTTTTTCGACGGTAAAACGTGTGTTGATGACGTAATTGATTTGGGATGGGACACATTCGAATCGTTGTGCGATATCTTGACGTTTGATTTCAATTGCGTTTGCCTGACTTTCCTTCAAGACTTGCTTCAAATACTGTTCGATGACATCCGAAATATTTCTCATCTCCACCACCCTCTGACCATCTTTGACTTTTGACTATATTTTATCATTGATTTAAAAAAAGGCAAACGAAAAGCGATGCCTCTATGTCGAGAGCATCGCTAAAACAAAAAAACGACCGAGCGTATGCTCGGTCGTCCTGCGTTGTTGCCTGGCAACGTCCTATCCTCACAGGGGGAGATCCCCCAACTACTTTCGGCGCTGAGACGCTTAACTTCCGTGTTCGGCATGGGAACGGGTGTGGCCGTCTCGCTATCGCCACCAGACTCTACAGGGCTTGTTCCCTGAAAACTGAGGATTCATCAACACAAACCATTAGACTAGATCAAAGCCTCGNCTACTTTCGGCGCTGAGACGCTTAACTTCCGTGTTCGGCATGGGAACGGGTGTGGCCGTCTCGCTATCGCCACCAGACTCTACAGGGCTTGTTCCCTGAAAACTGAGGATTCATCAACACAAACCATTAGACTAGATCAAAGCCTCGACCGATTAGTATCATTCAGCTCCACGTGTCACCACGCTTCCACCCATGACCTATCTACCTCATCGTCTTAGTGCCAAGGCATCCACCGTACGCCCTTTCTACCTTGATCTAGCGTCTAAGACACACGGTCCATTATGGACCATATGTGAAATTGGTTTTTGATGTCTTGATGAATCTTCAGTTTTCAAGGAACAATCGAGGGACGAACCCTCAAAACTGAACGATGGGCAATGCCACATGGGCATTTTCCTTAGAAAGGAGGTGATCCAGCCGCACCTTCCGATACGGCTACCTTGTTACGACTTCACCCCAATCATCTGCCCCACCTTCGGCGGCTGGCTCCTTACGGTTACCTCACCGACTTCGGGTGTTGCAAACTCTCGTGGTGTGACGGGCGGTGTGTACAAGACCCGGGAACGTATTCACCGCAGTATGCTGACCTGCGATTACTAGCGATTCCGACTTCATGCAGGCGAGTTGCAGCCTGCAATCCGAACTGAGAACGGCTTTCTGGGATTGGCTCCACCTCGCGGCTTCGCTGCCCTTTGTACCGTCCATTGTAGCACGTGTGTAGCCCAACTCATAAGGGGCATGATGATTTGACGTCATCCCCACCTTCCTCCGGTTTGTCACCGGCAGTCTCCCTAGAGTGCCCAACTAAATGCTGGCAACTAAGGACAAGGGTTGCGCTCGTTGCGGGACTTAACCCAACATCTCACGACACGAGCTGACGACAACCATGCACCACCTGTCACCCCTGCCCCCGAAGGGGAAGGTACATCTCTGTACCGGTCAGGGGGATGTCAAGAGTTGGTAAGGTTCTTCGCGTTGCTTCGAATTAAACCACATGCTCCACCGCTTGTGCGGGTCCCCGTCAATTCCTTTGAGTTTCAGCCTTGCGACGCTTCGCTGCCCTTTGTACCGTCCATTGTAGCACGTGTGTAGCCCAACTCATAAGGGGCATGATGATTTGACGTCATCCCCACCTTCCTCCGGTTTGTCACCGGCAGTCTCCCTAGAGTGCCCAACTTAATGCTGGCAACTAAGGACAAGGGTTGCGCTCGTTGCGGGACTTAACCCAACATCTCACGACACGAGCTGACGACAACCATGCACCACCTGTCACCCCTGCCCCCGAAGGGGAAGNTACCGTCCATTGTAGCACGTGTGTAGCCCAACTCATAAGGGGCATGATGATTTGACGTCATCCCCACCTTCCTCCGGTTTGTCACCGGCAGTCTCCCTAGAGTGCCCAACTTAATGCTGGCAACTAAGGACAAGGGTTGCGCTCGTTGCGGGACTTAACCCAACATCTCACGACACGAGCTGACGACAACCATGCACCACCTGTCACCCCTGCCCCCGAAGGGGAAGGTACATCTCTGTACCGNGTCCGCCGCTCATTCCACCGTCGTCCCCCCGAAGGGTTCAGGCGGTTTCCTGCGCTCGACTTGCATGTATTAGGCACGCCGCCAGCGTTCGTCCTGAGCCAGGATCAAACTCTCCAAAGAATTTGATATAGCTCTTAAATTGACGAAGCTTGCGCTTCATTCAAAAATTGTAAAACTTATTTTTGCCTCATCGTTCAGTTTTCAAAGTTCGTCTGCCGCTCTTGGCGACTCTTAAAATAATACAAGTCATCGACACAGTTGTCAACCACTTTTTTATTTCTTTTCCGCTGCCATCAGCGGCAACGTTTATTACTTTACCGTACACCTCTCATTAACGCAAGGGGTTTTGTAAAAGTTTTTTTAAAAAAGTTTTATATCTTTAGTATCCCTTCTGTTTAACGGCATACCTATGCGTTTCGAGGCTATCAAAAATAAAGAAGCCGAATCATACTCACGTATGATCCGACCACTTAATTGATTATTGTTGATGACGCATCGTTGGGAAAAGAAGAACGTCACGGATTGAAGGCGCGTTCGTCAATAACATGACGAGACGGTCAATCCCGATTCCAAGCCCACCCGTTGGCGGCATACCATATTCAAGCGCTTCAAGGAAATCGTTATCGAGTTCGTGCGCCTCATCGTTCCCCGCTTCTTTTTCAAGCAACTGTGCTTCAAAGCGTTCACGTTGATCGATTGGGTCATTCAACTCCGTGAAGGCATTCGCATGTTCACGACGAACAATGAATAGCTCGAAACGATCCGTGAAGCGTGGATCTGTTTCATTCTTCTTCGCCAATGGTGATACTTCAACCGGATGTCCTGTGACAAATGTCGGTTGAAGCAATGTTTCTTCTACTTTCTGCTCGAAGAATTCATTCACGATATGACCAAACGTCATATGATCTTGTACTTCTACACCGTGTTCTTTTGCAAGTGCTCGTGCTTCTTCATCGGACATTTGTTGCCAGAAGTCTACACCTGTCTCTTCTTTAACAAGGTCGACCATATGTGCACGTTTCCAACCGATGCCAAGATGGATCGTATCTTCACCATACTGCACATCTGTTGTACCGAGCACTTCTTTCGCTACGTGCGCAACCAATTCTTCCGTCAAATCCATGATGTCGTTGTAATCTGCATAGGCTTCATACAATTCGATCATCGTGAATTCAGGGTTGTGACGTGTAGAAATCCCTTCGTTACGGAATACACGCCCGATTTCGTACACGCGCTCGAGTCCACCAACAATCAAGCGTTTCAAGTGAAGTTCGATGGCAATACGCATGTAGAGTTCCATATCCAACGCATTATGATGCGTTAAGAACGGACGTGCCGCTGCTCCACCCGCAATCGTGTGTAACATCGGTGTTTCCACTTCTAAATATCCTTTTTGGTTTAAGAAGTTGCGAATCTCAGAAATGATGCGGCTACGCAAAATGAATGTCTGACGCGAGTCCTGGTTTGTAATCAAATCAAGATAGCGTTGGCGATAGCGCTGTTCCACATCTTTTAATCCATGATATTTGTCCGGAAGCGGCCGAAGCGCCTTCGTCAATAATTCAAACTCTTCCACGTGAATCGAAAGCTCACCAACGTTCGTTTTAAAGAGCTTCCCTTTTACACCGACGATGTCACCGAGGTCTGAAGACTTGAATAAGTCAAACGGCTCATCCCCGACATCATTTTTACGAACGTAAATTTGAATTTGACCTGTCACATCTTGAATGTGGGCAAAGAAAACCTTCCCTTTCCCACGTTTCGTCATGATGCGTCCAGCCAATGTGACTTCTACATCTTGTTCAGCCAAAGCCTCTTTTTCAATTGATTCATACTGCTCATGTAATTCACCTGCGTGTGCAGAACGATCAAAGCGGTGACCGAACGGGTCGAGACCGCGCTCACGCATATCGGTCATCTTCTCAAAACGAACCTGCATTTGATCATTCATTTCTAACTCGTGGCTCACTATTCCATTCACTCCTCTATCCATATTGGGTTTCTCTCTAACAAAAAACTGTCGACCCGATGGCCAACAGCACAGCCGAAGCCGTTCATTCGTTGTGGTGCACTTTTTCGCCAAACAAGCTTACCATAAATTAGTTCTTTTCACTAGTTCACACTTCTGACAGTTGTCGTTCGAGTTGGTCCACAAATCCATAAAGGACCGCCGCGAACGCCTCGCGCGATTCCGTTTCATTGATTTGTTTGCGAATCGGACCACTGCCTTTCAACCCTTTCAAATACCAAGCCGCGTGTTGACGCATTTCGCGTACGGCTGTCAGCTCACCTTTGATTGCACTCAACCGGTCGAGATGAAGCATGCAGATATCGATTTTCTCACGCGCCTCTGGTTCCGGAGGGAGCTCCCCTGTTTCGAGGTACTGAACCGTTTGATAGAGCATCCACGGATTCCCGAGTGCAGCGCGTCCAATCATGACGGCATCCACACCATATTGGTCAATCACACGTTTCGCATCCTGCGGGGTCGCGATATCCCCGTTTCCGATAATCGGGACGGTCGCTACTTTCTTCGCCTCGCCAATCCAATCCCAATTCGCGGTTCCTTCATATTGTTGGGCACGCGTACGTCCATGAATGGCAATCGCTGCTGCTCCACCCGTCTGAGCCGCCTTAACATTATCCAAAATAAAGATGTGCTCGTCATCCCAACCGAGTCGCATTTTCACCGTGACCGGTTTTTCGACGACATTCGTGACGGCATTCACCATCTCATACACTTTATCCGGGTCGAGTAACCACTTCGCCCCTGCGTCACACTTCGTCACTTTCGGTACGGGACAACCCATGTTGATATCAATGATATCCGCATTGGTGTTTTGATCGACGTACTGTGCCGCTCTGACGAGTGTATCTTTCGAACCGCCGAAGATTTGTAAACTGAGCGGTTTCTCTCGTTCATCGACGTATAGCATACGCATCGTCCGAGCGTTCTCGAGCAAGATGCCTTTATCGCTAACCATTTCGGCACAGACGAGTCCCGCTCCGAACTCTTTTGCAATCAAACGAAAAGCAGGGTTGGTCACGCCAGCCATCGGTGCGAGGACTGCACGGTTTTTAATATCTATGTTTCCAATCTTAAAGCCTGTCAAGACAACACATCCTTCATTTCACCAAATTCCTAAGCAACTGTAACCGGACGACATCTTGGCGGTCCGTCATCGGTAGCCCTTCGAGCCAGGAGGCGACCGTTTGTCCTCGAACGACGAGTTCTGGTGCGATCTCTGCTAACGGGGCGAGAACAAATGCACGTTCCTGCATGCGCGGATGCGGAACCGTTAAGTGTTCTGATTGTATATCTTCCCCATTATAAAAGAGGATGTCAAGGTCGATGGTACGCGGTCCGTTCTTAAATAGACGTTCCCGTCCTAATCGTTGTTCGATCTGTTGAAGCGTGTTGAGCAGTTCGTCCGAGGATTGATGACTCTCGACTTCGACCACCATATTAAAAAACGAAGGTTGCTCTGTATATCCGACAGGAGCCGTCTCATAGACCGACGACTGTTTCGTGACGTGGAGACCTGTTCGCTCCATCTCATCGATTGCCGCAGACAACTGTCTAGCCCGATCTCCGATATTGGCGCCTAATGCAATATAAATCATGACGTCCGTCCCCTTGTCATCTCGATTGCTACTGAATCATAGTGTCCCGGGATGGGTGGGTCCGGTTTAATTACTTTAACCGTCACACGTTGAATCAACTCACTATGCGCCAACACGGCTGTCGTGATGCGTTCTCCGAGTGTTTCTAACAAATTGACCGGTTCTCCCGTCACAATATCTTCCGTCAACTGATACAAGCCGGCATAGCTGACCCCATTGTTTAAGTCATCCGAACGTCCCGCAGGCGCGAGGTCCAGTTCACACATTAAATCCACGTGAAACCGTTGACCGAGACGGTTTTCTTCTTCAAACACCCCATGATAACCGTAAAAACGCATCCCGTTCACAAATATTTTATCCATGTCTATCCCCTCCAATCATCGCATCCATCATCTTCGCCGCACGGGCGTTCGCTTTGACGTCGTGCACACGCACCCAATCGCACCCTTTCATGATTCCGAGACACGTTGTCGCAATCGTTCCTTCGAGACGCTCCTCTGTTGGTAAATCGAGCGTATGACCGATAAACGACTTACGCGACGTGCCGAGCAGAACCGGATACCCAAGACGTGTGATCACGTCAAGATGATTCATGAGTTCGAGGTTTTGCGTCACGTCTTTCGCAAATCCGATGCCCGGATCTAGCCAAATGTGCTCATCCTTTACGCCCGCTGCATGCGCAATCTCGATTGATTCCTGTAGATCGCTGACCACATCTTCGATGAAATGACGATAGTCACGATCTGTTCGGTTGTGCATCAAAATGATCGAAACTCCATATTCGAAAGCGACACGTGCCATCGAGCGGTCTCCCCATTTCGAACCCCATACGTCATTGATAATCGTCGCACCGGCCTCGATTGCCGCTCTCGCCACCATCGGCTTATACGTATCAATCGAAATCGGAACATCGATTTCTTTTGTCAGTCGACGGATGATCGGGACGACACGTTCAATCTCTTCTTCTTCGGAAACAAGTACCGCGCCAGGTCTCGTTGATTCTCCACCGACATCAATCGCATCGGCACCTTCTTGTACGAGTTGTTTCGCATGTCGTACAGCCTCCTCGATTGCCGTATACCGTCCCCCATCCGAAAACGAGTCCGGGGTCACATTTAAAATACCCATGACCTTCGTCATGCTTCCGCCTCCTAACCAATTGAGCGAACGAGTTTCGCCCACACTTCGTTAAATCGTACCCCGTCTTTACCGGGGTATCTCAGATTTCCATAATGCGTTACCGGAGCGACTTGTTGGATTGAATTCGTCATCCAAATCTCTTTCGCTGCAGTCAATTCTTCAAATGTCACGGGTTGTTCGATTACAGAGAAATGTTTCATCACCCATTGTCGTGTCACACCTGCGAGTGCTCCGCTCGATAGCGGAGTCGTGTATAACATATCATCTGGACCGACCCAAAAGATGTTCGACACGAGCCCTTCCACCACATGTCCATGTTCGTCCGCAAATAGTCCTTCAGCGCCTTGGTCTTGTAAGGTTCGTTTTCCAAGGATATTGTTCATATAATGATGTGACTTTAATCGAAAAGCCGCTTCAGGACGACTTCTCGGAAACGGGATCGGTTCGACCCGTTTCTCCTGTGGTACAACTTCTGAGGATAGCGGTTTGACGATCATGGTGACGTTCGGTGTCTCATAACGACCCGCGTAGAGACCGAGGGGCGCAACTCCTGCCGACACGTTCAAGCGGATATAAAGGTCGGGTGCATCGTTTTGACGGCACAGTTGCTGAATCGCCGTCCCGATTTCTTCCTTCGTGTATGGAAAATCGATCCACAGCTCATCGAGACTCTTCATCAAGCGCTCCCAGTGGGCATCGAACAGGAAAGGAACGAATTCATATGTACGGAACGTCTCAAACAAGCCCATTCCATACAAGAAGCCGTGATCTTCAACCGGAATCAACACCTTCTCTCGTTCGACTAACTCTCCGTTATGCCAATACCACATGACGATACTCCTCGATAAAGTTTCGAATCATTTCCTTCCCGTGCTCAGTCAAAATCGCTTCAGGGTGATATTGCACCCCTTCGATCGGAAGCGTTCGGTGACGGAGTGCCATGATTTCTCCAGTCTCCGTCTCTGCAGTGACCACTAGACATTCTGGTAGAGACGAACGCTCCACGGCCAACGAATGATAACGGGTCACGACCGACTGTTGCGGAATCTTCTTGAAAATCGATTTTCCGTCATGTTGAATCTTCGACGTTTTTCCATGCATGAGCCGCTCAGCATGGACGACTTCTCCACCAAACGCTTGCGCAATCGCCTGATGTCCGAGGCAAACCCCTAAAATCGGGATACGACCCGCAAACGCTTGGATTGCCTCAACGCTAATTCCCGCCTCATTCGGAGTGCAAGGTCCCGGCGAAATGACAAGATAACTCGGGGCAAGCGCCTCAATCTCTTGAATCGTGACTTCATCGTTTCGATACACGACTAGTTCTTGACCGAGTTCACCGAAATATTGCACCAAGTTATACGTAAATGAGTCATAGTTGTCGATTAATACAATCATGTCGTTTCCTCCGTCATGTGTTTCGCCGCCCATAGCGCCTTCGCTTTGGACAGGGATTCTTCATATTCCGAGACCGGATCCGAATCGATCACAATACCTGCTCCCGCTTGAACGTATGCGATTCCGTCTTTTACGACCATCGTCCGAATCGTGATATTGAAGACGAGGTCGTCATCCCAACTTAACCAACCATATGAGCCAGTGTAGAGTCCCCGGCGAACTGGTTCGAGTTCTTCGATGATTTCCATCGTCCGAATTTTCGGTGCGCCGGTGATGGTACCGCCTGGGAACATCGCTGCCAGTGCTTCGGCTCCTGACACTTCATCCCGAATCGAACCTCGTACGTTCGATACGATATGTTGTACGTGTGAGTACTTCTCAATCACCATCAACTCATCAACATGAACGCTGCCATATGCCGCCACCTTGCCGAGGTCGTTCCGTTCAAGATCGACGAGCATGACGTGTTCGGCCCGCTCTTTCTCGTTTTCAAGCAATGTGTTCGCCAACTTCAAGTCTTCCACATCATCTTTGCCACGTGGACGCGTACCCGCGATCGGGCGTGTCGAAATGTCGGTTCCGTGTTTTTCAAGCAACAGCTCTGGTGAAGCGGAGACCATCGTTAAAGCGTCATCCACGAAATAGCCCATATAAGGAGATGGATTCATTTGACGCAACGTATCATATACTCGACGCGGGTCAGCGAGAAGCGGTTCGGACTGACGAACGCTCAAGTTCACTTGGAACACATCCCCTTCTACGATATAGGACTGAATCCGTTTGACCGCTTCAACAAACTCTTCCTGGGACATGGAGCGCGATCGTTCTATCGGTGACTGCCCTGTCGGCTTGAACGCGTAATGCGACTCGACGTTCCACATGGCCGCCAATCGGTCCGCCTTACGTTCTGCACCTTCCTCCGCCGTCACCATCAAGTACAGGGTCGAATCCACTTCATCGAACACCGCCACCTCGTCAAATAGAAGAAACGAGACGTCTGGTGTCGACAAATCATCCTCCGCTTGCTGAGGGAGACGTTCAATCGTCCGGACCACATCATAACTGACATACCCGATCATGCCACCAAAGAAAGGAGGAGCCCCTTCCGGACGCTCGGCCTCAAATCGCTCCCGTACCTCACTGACGAGCTCAAGCGGCTTTCCGTATAGCGTTTCTGTCGTATCCCCCACTTGCAAGAGTCCGACACCGTCTTTTACATGAAAGCGACCGAACGGCTCGATTCCCGCAATCGTATACCGTCCCGCTCTCCCACTCTCTAACCATGCATGATACGGTTGATCCGCCGTCAACGTCATGTATGCCTCATACACCTTCTCTTTCGTCATCCGCTTTGTTCTGAACGCAGTCGATCTCACATGTCATTCCTCCGTCTATTCATTCATGCCTTTTATTGTACACAAGAAAAGGCAGCAATCGAAAGAGAATGTCTCTCGATTACTGCCTGAAATGTTATACGCGACTCTCGTTTGACTCTTCATCAAACTGATAGAGCGGCGTGCTCAAGTAACGTTCACCGTTTGATGGGATAATCGCCAATACATTTTTCCCTTTACCAAGGCGTTTCGCTGTATCAAGTGCTGCCGCAATGGCAGCTCCTGAAGAGATACCACCGAGGACACCGTTCGTACGTGCCGCCTGACGAGCATATTCGAACGCTTGCTCTGTCGTGATTTGAAGAACCCCTTCATAAATCTCCGTGTCGAGGATGGATGGAACGAATCCAGCCCCAATCCCTTGAATCTTATGAGGTCCCGGTTTCCCGCCTGATAAGACAGGTGAATCGACCGGTTCAACGGCGAGAATTTTTACGTCCGGGTACTTCGCCTTCACGACTTTACCTGCGCCGGTGATGGTACCGCCCGTCCCGACTCCGGCAATCAAAGCGTCGACTGAAAGTCCTGATTCTTCAAACGCCTCTACAATCTCAGGTCCCGTCGTCATTTCATGGACGTTCGGGTTAGCTGCGTTATTGAATTGTTGCGGGAGGAAGTAGCCATGTTTCTCTGCTTCTTCAGTAGCGCGACGAATCGCTCCACCCATCCCTTCAGGTCCTGGTGTCAAAATTAATTCGGCCCCGTATCCACGAAGGAGGTTTCGGCGTTCCATGCTCATCGTTTCAGGCATGACGAGAATGGCTTTATATCCTTTTGCGGCACTGACCATCGCGAGACCGATGCCCGTGTTTCCGCTAGTTGGCTCGATGATTGTATCACCTGGCTTCAAGATGCCGTCTTTTTCAGCCGCTTCGATCATGGCGAGGGCGATCCGGTCTTTGACGCTTGATCCCGGGTTCATATATTCGAGCTTCAGATACACGTTGGCATCCTCTGGTCCAGTCATTCCGTTCAATTTCACAATCGGAGTCTTTCCAATCAAGTCTGTTACTGAGTTTACGATACGCATTGCATTTCCTCCTTCATAATTCCGACTATTCCGATATTGTTATCATACCCTATCGAATTGAAAATATGCAATTTGGAACGTTGCTTACGCCTGTGCCTGTACTTTCATCGTCTCTAACTGTTCCGCTGAGAAATGATACTTTTCGCCACAGAAATGGCATACGGCTTCGGCTCCGCCATCTTCTTCAATCATCTGACGAATCTCTTCTTTTCCGAGACCGATAATGGCGCTTTCCATTCGTTCACGGCTGCATGTGCAGTTGAACTGAATCGGGTTCGTGTCGAGGACATCGAGGCTATCGCCAAGGAGTAATTGAAGCATTTCTTCTGGCGTTTTTTCTTCACCAATCAAAACCGATACGGGCGGGAACGTCTGAAGTGCTTTTTCGAGCGCTTGTACCGTCTCTTCAGAAGCGTTCGGGAGCAACTGGACGATGATTCCACCTGCAGCAAGAATCGATTCATCTTCCGGTAAGACGAGGACACCCGCCCCGACGACTGACGGCACTTGCTCAGATGTGGCGAAGTAGTACGTGAAGTCTTCACTGATTTCGCCCGTTTGAATCTCTGAAGAACCGCCGACATAGTCTTTCAATCCTAAGTCTTTAATGACAGAAATGGTTCCTTTTCCGACGGCTTCGCCGACTTTCAATTTCGTCAACCCTTGTTCGTTGACGAATGTACCGCCATCGACACGCGGGTACGACACATATCCACGAACATCTCCCGCTGTATCCGCGTCCACGATGATTTTCCCGATTGGACCATCACCTTCTACTTTAAGCGTGACACGCGCTGCACCTTTTTGCATCGCTCCAATCATCGAGCCGATCGTCATCGTCCGTCCGAGGGCAGCTGAAGCAACTGGTGTCGTTTGATGACGAAGTTGCGTCTCATATACCGTTTTTGTCGTGCGTGCGGCAAAGGCACGAACCTCTCCGTTAAAACCGAGGGCACGAACGAGATAGTCATCCTTCATCTGGTCGAGTAATGCTTGTTGTTCTGTATGAATCATATGATTTAACTCCTTTAGTTTACTTTTGATTGCGCTCGTAAATGAGACGGAGGCCTTCGAGTGTCAGGAACGAATCCACATGGTCGATCGTCTCTGCATGTTCACTGATCAATCGCGCCAGCCCTCCCGTTGCAATGACAGTCGCTTCACCGACTTCACGCTTCATCCGGTTCACGATACCGTCCACTTGGGCCACATATCCATAATATGTCCCCGATTGCATCGCTTGAATCGTGTTCTTCCCGATGACTGTCGGCGGGGTCGCCAATTCAATCCGAGGTAGTTTCGCGGCACGCTGATAGAGTGCCTCCACTGAGATCATGATACCTGGTGAGATGATTCCGCCATGGTAACGACGTTTCTCATCGATGTAACAATACGTGGTTGCCGTTCCAAAATCAACAATTATGAGCGGACCGTCATACTTGGCGATTCCAGCCACCGCGTTAACGATTCGGTCGGCCCCGACTTCGCGAGGGTTCTCGACGTGAATGTCCAACCCTGTCTTCACACCTGGTCCCACAACGATTGGACGTACATTGAAGTATCGTTGCGACATTTGTTCAAGTGGGAAAATAACAGGAGGTACGACAGAAGATAAGATCACTCCCTCGACCTGGTCGAACGAGACGTTCGAATGATCGAATAGCGATTTCACCAGCATGCCGTACTCGTCGGTCGTTTTTGTACGATCCGTTGAGATGCGCCAATGGTGTACGAGATGATCTCCATCGTACATCCCGAGAACAATATTTGTATTTCCAACATCAATCACTAAAATCATGATATAGTTCCTCACTTTGTTGTCAATTGCAGTTCGCTCGAATTATAACACGAAAAAAGACGAATGCCTCGTCAAGGGCATTCGTCTTTTTCATTAACGTGATTCGTTATTCGGACGTTCTGTCGGTGTCGCTTCTGGCTTATCGCCTTCAGGTACGACATCCGGCTGGCTGTCTTGGACAACTTCAGGTTGATCGACGACTTGACCGTGTTGAACGGCTGCATCATCTTTCTTCGCTGCGTCATCCGCATCCGTCGATCCATCCACGTCCTCTTCCGGCTCATGCGGAAGATACTCGCGTGTCTTGATCAAATGACGAATCTGTTTCGAGTCGAGCGTCTCGACATCAAGCAGCGTCTTTGCAACGAGTTCGAGATCTTCGCGACGATCTGTCAAAATCTGCTTCGCTTTCGCGTAACAGCGATTGATGATGTCTCGAATCTCCAAATCGATTTCTTGCGCAATCGCATCCGAGTAGTTCTGCTCTGTCTGGAAATCGCGACCAAGGAAGACTTGTCCGCCATGGTTTGAACCGAGCTGGAGCGGTCCGAGTTTATCGCTCATCCCGTAATCCATGACCATCTTACGTGCGATACCAGTAGCGCGCTGGAAGTCATTGCTCGCTCCGGTCGACACTTCTCCAAAGATGACATCTTCGGCGACGCGACCACCAAGAAGACCAACAATCTTGTCTTCGAGTTCAGGTTTTGTCATGAAGTAACGATCTTCTTTCGGAAGCATGACGACATATCCGCCCGCGTTTCCGCGTGGAACGATTGTCACTTTGTGTACTTCATCCGCATTCTCAAGCTCGAGACCGATGATTGTGTGACCCGCTTCGTGATATGCAACAATGTTGCGCTCTTTTTCAGAGATGATGCGACTCTTCTTCGAAGGACCTGCGATAACACGGTCAATCGCTTCTTCCACATCGACAACTGAAACAGCTGTACGGTTCGAACGTGCCGCAACGAGTGCCGCTTCGTTCAAGAGGTTCTCTAAGTCTGCCCCAGAGAAACCAGGCGTACGTTGTGCAATCGACTTCAAGTCCACCGTCGAATCGAGTGGCTTGTTACGTGCATGGACTTTCAATACTTCTTCGCGCCCTTTGACATCCGGACGATCGACCGTGATTTGACGGTCAAAACGACCTGGACGAAGGAGTGCCGGGTCAAGGATATCTGGACGGTTTGTCGCCGCAACCATGATGATCCCTTCGTTATCACTGAATCCGTCCATCTCAACAAGGAGTTGGTTCAATGTTTGTTCACGCTCATCGTGTCCACCACCGAGACCGGCACCACGCTGGCGACCGACCGCGTCAATTTCATCGATGAAGATGATACATGGCGCATTCTTTTTCGCGTTTTCGAACAAGTCACGAACACGTGACGCCCCGACCCCGACGAACATCTCAACAAAGTCTGAACCTGAGATCGAGAAGAACGGGACACCGGCTTCACCGGCTACCGCACGAGCCAAGAGTGTTTTACCTGTCCCTGGAGGACCTACGAGTAAGACCCCTTTTGGAATACGTGCGCCGAGTTTCGAGAATTTGCGAGGATCTTTCAAGAATTCAACAACTTCAATGAGTTCTTGCTTCTCTTCGTCCGCCCCAGCCACATCTTTGAATGTGACGCGACGTTTCTCTTGGTCGTATAGTTTCGCCTTCGATTTCCCGAAGTTCATCACACGACCACCACCGCCACCACCTTGCGCTTGGTTCAACAAGAAGAAGAACAAGATGAAGATGATAATGAACGGTAAAATCGCGAAGACGATGCTGAACCAGCTACTGTTGGATTCAGCCTCCTCGATTTGAATATCCGTATTCGCTCGAAGCTGCGTTAATACATCCGCATATTCCGCTTCGTTCGCTGGAATGTTTGTTTCATAACGTTGGTCTTCATCTCCTGTAAGATCGCCTGTAATCGAGATAGCCCCCGGGATTTCTTGTACGGTTGCCGTCTCAATCCGATCATCTTCCACATATTCTAGGAATTTCGAATACGAGAGCGTTTCACTCTGACTATTCGGATTCTGCAAATATTGAAGGAACAAGATCAAGGCTAGGAAAATCACACCAAAAACCAATGTGTTTTTCACTGCACGATTCATTCTCTGCCTCCTATTCCGAGAAACGATGTTCTCGCCCATTCAGTATATGCCTATACTTTGGGGATTTCCTTTATCTTACCACGTCACATTTTCAAAAGAAAAACGTTAGCCCCCGTAAACGCTCGGTTTGAGCACACCGACATAAGGAAGGTTACGATATTTCTCTTCATAATCAAGACCGTAGCCGACAACGAATTCGTGTGGAATCACGAAACCACTATAGTCTGCTGATAAACCATTTTTACGGCCAGTCGGCTTATCGAGAAGCGTGACAATCTTCACAGACTTCGCTTTACGGTATTTAAGAAGATCGACGAGGTAACCAAGCGTCAATCCACTATCAATAATATCTTCTACAATCAAGATGTCGCGTCCTTCTACAGATGTATTTAAATCTTTCTCGATTTTCACTTCACCTGTCGAAGAAGTTCCTCCATGATACGTCGACACGTCCATGAAATCCATCTCTAAATGGATATCCATTTCTTTGACGAGGTCCGACATGAATGGCATCGCGCCTTTCAATACACATACGAGAAGCGGGAACTCTTCTTTATAGTCTTCGCTCAATGTTCCAGCGAGTTCTTTCACCTTTTCTTGAATCTCTTCACGTGAGATTAAAATTTTCTCCATATCGTTCATTAATGACATCTTGAAATCCTCCTCTTTCTGTTTCGACACAATCATCATTTTACCATTAATCGTAGGCAAATCGCATCCGACTTGTCTAGAAATTCTGAAACTCTTACCCCAACAATCGCGAGAATTCGTCCCGAGGCGTCCTCAAGCAACGGGAGCGTCGGTCGAATGGTTCGCTCAACCTTTTCATCGATTAGGATGCGGGATACTTTTTTTGTCCCCACGTTCAACTGCATTCGATCTCCAGGTACGAGCGAACGAATTGTCAGCGGATAAGTGATTTCCTTTAGCGGAATACCTTCTCGTCCTTCTTCGATGGACAACGAAACCGTACGCTTTCCAAATTGAACGACGGCCGGTAACGACTCGACCTGAACGGGGTGAAGTGATGCTTCTGTCGAACGTTGTACAAGATTAAGTACCCTCTTCTGCTTCATCATGAACCACTCACCTGACAGGTGATAGGTTCCGGTGTCCTTTTGACTCATGCTTAACTTTTCGACCGCCTCACCGACCTCTACCCCATAGCGACGGGACAGCAAGCGAGCGACCGTATACCGCTCAAGTGAGGATAAGCGATTAAACTCATCAAGTTTCACATGAAACGCTTTCATTTCAAGATCCACATTTTCTTCAATCCATCGCCCACATGACTGGTAACGCATGTCCCATTCAGCGTATGCCTGTTTCGCCGTATCGTATACATCGTCAACGACTGTCGGCCACAGTTGTTTCAGCCTCGGGATGATTTCGTGACGGATCCGATTCCGTAAATAGATCACTTCCTGATTGGTGGCATCTTCCCTCCAGGCAAGTTCGTTTTTCCGAGCATACTCGATGAGTTGCACCTTTGTTTCTCTTAATAAAGGACGGATCAACGTCCCACGCCCGAACGTTCTTCTCTCGGGAATTCCTTTCACTTCGATTACGTTTCGATGAAGTTGAATGAGCACCGTCTCCAACACATCATCCGCATGATGAGCCGTGGCCAGTGTATCGTATCCATGTTCATTCATGACGTCTTCAAAAAAGCGGTAGCGGGCCTTACGGTAATGAGCCTGTGATGCTCCTTCTTGAAAATGGAGACGCGTCCCATGAAACGCGACTTGGTAGGATGCCGCTACGTGTGCGACGAACGTGTACTCTTCATCTGATGCTTCTCGTAAACCGTGATGGACGTGCGCCACCGCCACATCCCATCCTTGCTTGACGAGACGGTCCAATAAGACAATGGAATCGACTCCACCCGACACAGCGACGAGTACCTTTTTCATGAATTCCCTCCTTGATATAACAAAAGAAGCCATCTCGATTGAGATGGCTTCTTTACGCTTAGGTTAAGTGACCCGTACGGGATTCGAACCCGTGTTACCGCCGTGAAAGGGCGGTGTCTTAACCGCTTGACCAACGGGCCTAAATAAAATGGTAGCGGCGGAGGGAGTCGAACCCACGACCTCACGGGTATGAACCGTACGCTCTAGCCAGCTGAGCTACACCGCCATGTTATTGTTGTGTCCTAAGCACATTTTCTATAATAACCAGTCACCATTCGAGTGTCAATTCTTTTTTTAAGAAAAAAATCGTGTATAGTGTCGTCTTCCCCACTATACACGATTTTGTATCGTATTTACATCATGCTTCTGATGCGACTTGACGATATTTTTTCTTCCATGCGATCCGGAAGTACGCCCATAGTAATGCAAAACATCCGGCAGCCACAAACACTAAATAGGTTGTCGCCGTCTGCAAGTACTGCGCACCATCTGCCGATAGAATTTCTTTATATCCGGCAACCGTATACGTCATTGGAAGCAAGGCATTGAATGGTTGCAATGCTCTTGGAATCAATTCAAGCGGGAACGTCCCGGCTGACGTCGTCAATTGTAAAATCAACAAGACGATCGCCACGAAACGTCCAGGGTTTCCGAGTGTTGTCACGAGCAACTGTACGATAAAGAGGAACGTGATGCTCGTCAACCAGCTGAAACCGAAGAATTTCAATGGTTCGCTCACTTCAAGACCGAGCAGTTGCACCATAGCCACATCGAGAATCAAGGCTTGCAAGAATCCGACGACCATGAGGACACCAGATTTCGACAATACCCACGATAGACTACGTTTCGGGCGCCCTGCTGGATCGTATAATGGATAAACGATCGAGAGAAGGAGTGCCCCAACGAAAAGTCCGAGTGACATAAAGTACGGAGCAAATCCAGTACCGTAGTTTGGCACCTCGTGAATCGAGTTGTCGACGAGCGACACTGGACCGGCCATCATCTCGACGTTGTCATCTGTTAGACCGATGTCTGCGTCTTTCGCACCTTTTACCAAGGCGTCACGAAGTTCATCGCTACCTGATGCGAGCTCTTTCATTCCGTCAGCGAGTTCACCGCTACCGTCTGAAAGTTCTTGTCCACCATTCGCGAGCTGATTCGCGCCATCCGTTAGCTTGCTCGTTCCGGCTCCGGCACCCTTCGCACCTTCGGCCAGTTCACGGCTTCCTGACTGCAGCTTTTGACCACCGTCCGCTAATTGATTCGCACCATTCACCAATTCATTCGTACCGGTGCTTGCGCTCTTCGCTCCATCCGCAAGCTTTTCGCTACCCTCAGACAACTGTCCAGTCGCGTCTACAAGCTTGTCACTTCCAGCGGCGAGCTCAGTTGTCCCATCTTGAAGTTGTGTCGCGCCTTGATTGAGCTTCGCACTCGCTGACACAAGTTCTTGGGAACGATCGGCCGCCGTTTGCGTACCTTGCTCGATTTGACTTGAACCACTTGCCAATGCGTTCGCACCTTCGGCCAATTTCGTTTGACCGGTACTCAATTCAGAAAGTCCAGTCGATAGTTTGTCTGCACCTGTACCTGCCTGATCAAGACCTGCGCCAAGTGCGACCTGTCCTTCTTTCACTTTTGTCGCGCCAGCGGATAGTTGATCAAACCCGGCCGCCGTCTCTTGCTTCCCTTCGCTCAGTTGTGCCGCAATGGCTTGAAGCATTTCAGGTGATGCCGATTGACCCGACTCAGCGAGCGCTGTCAATTGTCCAATCAACTCATCTTGTTTCGCAGTCAATTCAGACTTCATTTGTCCGATTCCATTGACCACGTCTGTTTGACCCGCAACAAGTGCCGCGTTTCCGTCCTTCGCCTGAGTCAACGCTCCTGAGAGTTTTGTGGCACCATCCTGTAATGCAGATGCCCCCTCTTTCGAGCGCTCGATGCCGGCAGCAAGGTCTTGAACACCTTGGTTCAACGTCTTCGCACCTGTGTGCAGCTCATCTAGTTTAGATGCGAACGCTCCTGTTCCGTCAACGAGTTGGCTCGTCCCGCCTTGTAATGCAGAAGCGCCCTCGCTGACACGATGGACCCCGTCCGAAAGTGAGGCTGAGCCCTCGTATACTTGTTGACTGCCATCCGCGAGTGCAGATGAGCCGTCGGCCAATTGCGAAACACCATCACGTAATTGACTTGCTCCATTCGCCAGTTCCCGTTGTTTCGAAGCGAGAAGCTTCGTCCCATCCGCGAGTTCTGATGAACCATCGGCCAACTGAGTCATCCCATCGTTTAATTGGCTTGCTCCATCCGCGAGCTCACGTTGTTTCGAAGCGAGAAGCTTCGTCCCGTCCGCCAACTTGACGGCACCGTCTTTTGCTGACGTTGAGCCGTCCGCAAGTGTCGCTGCACCATCTGCGGCCTCACCAAGTCCGTCTGCCACATCATTCAATCCGTCTTTCAACGCACTGACATACTGTTTCGAGACTTCGGTCGACAGTTCCGCTTTGACTTGTTCCATCGCGGAACCACCGATTTGTGCGGCTAAGAAGTTATACGATTCATTTGCGATATACTTCAGTTCGAGTTGCTCCGGATGTTCATCTAAAGCAGTCGTCGCTTTTTCTGAAAAGTTTTCTGGAATCTCGATCGCCATGTAGTAGTCATGGTCTTTCAGTCCAGATTCCGCTTCTTTCTTCGTCGTTTCGACGAACTCGAACGCCTCCGAATCCAGCAGCTTATCAATGAGGTCATCTCCAATTGCAAGCGACTCCCCTTCAAACGTTGCCCCTTTGTCTTCATTGACGATGGCGACCGGCAAATCTTTCATCTGTCCATACGGATCCCAAAAAGCCCATAAGAACATACCGGCGTACATTAACGGTACGAGTGCGACCGCAAGAATCGGAACCAACACACGTGGGTTCTTGAAGATACTTCGCCACTCCGCCGTCCACAGTTTCCATCCATTCATTTTTCTCTCCACCTTCACTTATAAAACATAACTATTTTTTCATGTTCCCTATTTTGCTCCCTTCCTCGAAAAAAAGCAACTCTTTTAGTTATTTTTTATAAATTTTTTAAACAGAAAAAAAGCCATGAACGAAAATGTTCATGGCTCGTCTCATTACAAGACCTCTATGGTTACGAGTAGAAGCTAATTGGTATACGAAGGATTACCCGCGCTTGGCTCCGCGTCCACCGCGTTTTGAGTCTGTTTGACGTTTCAACGTCGAAAGACGCTCGTCGCTATCTTTCAAGAACTTACTCATCAATGTATCGAATGTTTCTGGTTCACGACGTTGTTCACGACGACCGCCACCACGTGGGCCGCCACCGCGTGGACCGCCGCCACCGCGTGGACCACCTTGACCTGGGCCACCTGGACGTGGGCCACGAGAGAAACGCTCACCAGCTGGACGCTCAGGACGCTCAGGACGTTCGCTTACAGGACGGTCGACTGCTTTCTTGATGGACAACCCGATTTTCCCATCATTTTCGACGTTCAACACTTTTACCGTGACTTCTTGACCGACTGTCAACACTTCGTTAATGTCTTTGACGTAAGAGTCTGCCACTTCACTGATGTGTACTAATCCTGTCTTGCCATTTGGGAGCTCGACGAACGCTCCGAAATGCGTAATCCCTGTAACCTTACCTTGTACCTTGCTTCCTACTTCAATTGACATAAAATAATGTACTCCTTTTTTGATTGATTCTTTCTAATTATACGAGTCGTTTCCCTAACGGTCAACGAACCGACTTATTCCTCTGGCGAGAAGTAGAAAATAATCTCTCCATCTTTAGAGAAAAGCAGTTCGTTTCGTGCTAAGTTCGCGATATAATCTTCATCCTGTAACCGTTCCACTTGCTCTTTCAACTCATCCTGTTCGGCCTGCTGTTCACGCAACTCCACTTTTGCTTGTGCGTAGGCTTGTTGCTGGTCCGATACGTACCCTACTTTCGAGAAGTAACTCTGTCCAATCAACACCATGACAAATAAAAACAGGAGAGAGGCTGCCGCCAAACGACGTCGAAGATGAACTCGTCGGCGATGTGTATCTTTTTCTAGCTGTTCTCTACGCTCATCTAGCGCTCGAATGCGTCGTTGTCGATCCATCGGATTACGTCCGTTCATCGCCTCATCCCCCTCCTCTTAATACATTAAGTATACTTTTTTTTATGAGTTGATACTACCGTCCATCTTCTCTTCTTTAAGTAAACGATACATTTCTTTCGCATCTTCTTTACGTGCATGTTCTGCGATTGAATCGATGACGACCGTGACGAGTTTATTTCCGAAGCGAATTTGTAATTCATCTCCGACTTTGACTTCTGTGCTCGCCTTCGCGACTTGCCCATTCAGTTGGATTCGTCCTTGGTCCGCCACTTCTTTTGCCAACGTGCGACGCTTGATTAGACGTGACACTTTTAAAAACTTATCTAGTCTCATAAACCTTTCTCCTTTGCCTCGTTCCAAAGCGCATCCATCTGTTCGAGTGTCATCTGGTGAAGGTCACCGTTCGCTTCCACATACTCGAATCGACGTTTGAACTTTCGGTTCGTCTGTTCTAATGCTTGCTCGGCATTCAGCCCAACGTATCGCGCGATGTTCACGATGGAGAACAATACGTCCCCAAGTTCCGATTCATCACTTAGGTCTTCATGCCATTCTTTTAACTCTTCTTCCAGTTTTTCGAAGGCACCGGATACGTCATCCCACTCAAATCCGACGTGAGCCGCTTTCTTTTGAAGTTGCTCCGCTCGCATCAATGAAGGTTGGTCGACGAGAACACCATCGAGTTGCGATTGTTTCTTTTCCCCTTTTTCCGTCTGTTTAATCGCATTCCAGTTTTTCACCACGTCAGAGGTATCTTCGACGGTGACATCGCCAAAGACGTGTGGATGGCGGCGCACCATCTTCTCACTGATGGAACCGATTACGTCACGAATATCGAAATAGCCCTCATCTTCTCCGATTTGAGCATGCAACATCACTTGGAGCAAGACGTCACCGAGTTCTTCGATGATGGCATCATCGTCTTCTGCATTGATTGCTTCAATCAACTCATACGCCTCTTCTAATAGGTACTTGCGAAGTGACGCATGCGTCTGTTTACGATCCCACGGGCACCCGTCTGGTCCTCGAAGCGTTGCGATGATTTGTTTGAGTGTCGCAAAATCCTTCGCCAAATACGATTCATCCACGAGCGGTGGAACGTAGAGGGTCGTCAAGTTATTCACTTCCGCCATCCGGTCCATTTCGAATAACGGAATGTGCTCAATCCGTTCTTGCGTCGTACCGGCAGCCGTCACAAGGGTGACGGGATGGTCGTCCGGATACCGTTCCATCAATTGCACTTTGACGTCACCCGCCACGAATCCATCGTACACTTGCCCGATAAGCACATGTTGGGTCACCTGCAAACGTTCAAGGTCGAGTGCGGTCGCATCGAGCAGTTGAAATCCATTGATTGGGTCGATCCGGAGCGCCTGGAACATGGCATCGAGGAAACTTTGACCACCGAGTACATGAAGGTCGGCACCGCGTTCCACTAATAGTTCGACGGTCCGTTCCGCTACGAACGGGTGGCCCGGTACGGCGTATGTGATCGCCATTTCTTCACTTTTACTCAACAACGTCTCGACAATTTGGTCATAAACTTCTTCAAACGTATCACTCGATTCATAGACCGAATCAAATGATTCGAACACGAGTCCTTCCGCTTCTAACTCTTGAACGACAGGATGTTCTTTTGTGCGCAACCAGACGAGCGGTTGTTGTTTTAAATGGCGGTACACACCGAGCGGCAATTGATTCAACTCACCAGACCCGAGTCCGACCACCGTGATTGTATAACCCATATTAGTTCTCCTTTTTCTCGAGCACATCGAGCAGACGACTTCCGAACGGGATCAGTTCCCATTCCGCAAGTGACAGCATTCGCGTACTCCATAATCTCCATATATAAAGGACGGCACCGCTACACACCATTCCGATTAACCAACCGAACGCAGTGATTCGCGAATCGACCCACATCTGACCTAGCCAGTTTAACACGCCAATGAGGAACAGCATCGGTACGAGGGCTTTCCATAGTGATTTATAATGTTTCGATCGAAATGATCCGAGCGGAATCGAACGGTCAAGCGCCCGAAAATTATAGAATGCCATCGCTAAAAATCCAATCGACGTCCCGATTGCCGCGCCTTCGATTCCGTAACTCGGGACAAGCCATGCGTTTACCATACTTTTCACTAAAATTGCGACGACCATACTTCGTGCCGCGACCCACTCTCGGTCAATCGCCTGCAAACAAGTCATACTCGCAATCGCCAAGGAGGCAGCAAACGTACTCGTCGCTAAGAAGACAAGGGCTCGCGTCCCGGACTCGTCTTCAAACAAGGCCACGTTCAAGAAAAACATGACTCCCATCAACCCGATGGTCGCTGCACCAGCAATCGCCGTCGTCACACGAATCATCGAACGGAGTCCCTGTGTCGTCTTTTGGAGATGCCCTGCCCGATAGTGACGGACGAGCGTCGGCACGTTGGCCATCCCGATGGTCGTGGTGAACAAAATGGCGAATTGCACGAGCGGATATCCTCGATCGAACACTCCTTTGCTCACCTTCGCCTCATATGTGCCACCCATCAAATTGACGATGGTGAAGGAGTCGACCAGTTGCATCCATAAAATCCCGAGTGATGCGAATCCGACCGCGAAACCCGTCGTCAACAAGAGTTTCATTCCTCTCCGAAACGTGACGCGGCGCACCCTCACAATCCGCACTCCTCGTGCGCGATAAACTAAAAAGGCAATCGCCACAAGCCCACCGATGAGCGTCGCACCATACGCATATTGACTGAGCGTATATGCATCTTTTCCGAGACGGACCCCAATCCATAATAGGGACAGCATGACCGTCACGCGGACAAAGTTCTCGAGCACTTGCGACCATGCGCTCGGTCGTAAGTCATCTCTCGATTGAAAAGCCCCGCGCAACACGGCTGACGCCGGCATGAGTAAATAACTCAAACTGATCACGCGAAGTGCAGGAGCTAGCTGCTCATCTCCAAGCCATTTCGCTAGGGTCGGGGCAAACAGCCATACCGTGACGACAAGCATGGACGAGAGTAGAAGTAAGGCGTAAAAGCTTCCCCATAAGACTTCTAACTTACGATTCGTCCCTTTCGCACCGACGCCGATTTTCGCAATGACGACCGGCATCGCATAAATGCCGAGTGACGCCACGATGGCCGCGAACGGATAGACGGTTTGATAGGCATAAAGTCCGAAGTCCCCCGCCAAGTTTTGATAGGGGACACGATAGGCGAAGCTGATCAGTTTCGATACGTAGCCGGCAAGGGCGAACAGAACGACGCCTTGCGCAAACTTACTTGGCGACCGCATCGCCCACCAACCGCTTCATCAGTTCTTCTAATACAGTATCGGCATCATTCAAGAGCTCTGTTAGCGGCATCCGACCGCTGAGTGACAGTTTCAAGGCGCCGTCTTCTTGCCCTACGCCAAGCTTACGACCAAGAGGCATCGACCACTCCATGAAGGACGGGACATCCAGAGCCATCGTCGATTCTTTCGATAAGACAATTTCGATACGTCCTGGCGTCTGCTTGATTCGACTCACTTTTGCCAGTTCTCCATAAATACGCAGACGTGTCAATTGAATGAGCAACGCGACCGGTTCCGGGAATTCGCCAAATCGTTCAATCAGTTCATCTTGAAGGGCGAACAACGCGTTCGGCGTATCTACATATTTGAAGCGTTTGTACATCTCAATCTTCAATTCGCTATCTGACAAGTAGTCATCAGGGATATACGCATCGGCCTGGAAAGTGATCTCCGGTTTGAAGACGACTTGTTTCGCTTGTCCACGCATGCGGTCTTTCCGTTCCTCAATGGCTTCAGAGAGCATTTGTGAGTACAGATCGAAACCGACCGAATCGATGAATCCAGACTGTTGTGCACCGAGTAAGTTCCCGGCCCCACGAATCGACAAGTCGCGCATCGCAATCTTAAAACCACTGCCGAGCTCTGTGAACTCTTTGATGGCCTGAAGACGACTTTCTGCCACTTCCGTCAAGCGCTTGTCTTTCCGATACGTAAAGTACGCATAGGCGATGCGATTCGAACGTCCGACACGACCTCGGAGTTGGTAGAGCTGGGACAGTCCCATTTTGTCGGCATCGTGGACGATGAGGGTGTTGACGTTTGGAATGTCGATTCCCGTCTCGATGATTGTCGTTGAGACTAAAATATCCGCCTCGCCCTCTAGGAAGCTGATTAACTGGCTCTCGAGCTCACTTTCAGTCATACGTCCATGGGCCGTAGCAATTCGTGCATCCGGCAATAAGGCCCGGATCTCTTCCGCTTTCCGTTCGATCCCTTCGACACGGTTATAGAGGAAGAACGCCTGTCCTCCGCGAGCGAGTTCACGTTCGAGCGCTTCACGCAAGACGATGCCGTCGTATTCCATGACGTATGTTTGGACAGGATAACGATTCTCTGGCGGTGTCTCCAATACGGACAAGTCACGGATTCCGATCATCGACATATGCAATGTCCGTGGAATCGGTGTCGCCGTCAACGTGAGGACGTCGATGTTCGTCTTCAACTGTTTCAGACGCTCTTTATGTTTGACGCCGAACCGTTGTTCTTCATCGATGATGACGAGACCGAGGTTGGCGAACGTCACGTCTTTGGACAACACGCGGTGTGTCCCGACGACGATGTCAATGGTACCTTCTTTCAAACCTTTCTTCGTCGCCGTCATTTCACTCTTCGAACGGAAACGACTCATGACCGATACGTTGATCGGGAATTCGCTGAACCGCTCGAGCATCGTTTCATAATGCTGTTGGGCGAGGACGGTCGTCGGGACAAGAAAGGCCACTTGTTTACCGGCGAGCACGGCTTTGAACGCCGCCCGAATTGCCACTTCCGTTTTTCCGTATCCGACATCTCCACACAAAAGGCGATCCATCGGACGGGAGCGTTCCATATCCGCTTTGATTTCTGCAATCGAACGGACCTGGTCTTCTGTCTCGGCGTACGGGAAAGAGGATTCGAACTGACCCATTTCTTCATCGTCCGGAGGGAACGCGAAACCGACCGAGGCCTCTCGTGCCGCGTACAATTTAATGAGCTCATCAGCAATGTCTTCAACCGATTTGGCAACTTTCGATTTTACTTTCTTCCACTCGGTGCCGCCGAGTTTATAAATCTTTGGCTCTTTTCCTTCGGCACCGACATATTTTTGGACGAGATCGATTTGGTCGACCGGCACGTAGAGGGCGTCGTCCCCTGCATAGACGAGGTGCAGGTAATCCTGATGGATTCCACCGACCTCGATTGTTTTAATGCCAAGGTACTTCCCGATTCCGTGGTGCACGTGGACGACATAATCGTTCGGTTTCAGCTCTTGGTAACTCTTGATTCGTTCGGCGTTCGTCAAATTCTTCGTCTGACGTTTTCGTTTCGTCACACGCTTGAACAACTCTTCTTCCGATATGACAACGAGACGGCTCGTCGACAGTTCGAATCCCCCTTCGATTTGACCGATGATGACCGAGACACGTCTCGGTTCTAACTCTCCATCGACATTGGTGAAGGTCGAGGCGATTCCATAGTCGGAAAGAAGCGCTTCAATCTTATCTGCACGCGACTTATCTCCCGCAAGTACGACGATTCGTTGATCACCTTGCTGCCATCGTTCGACTTCCTGCTTCAATAGATGCATCTGACCGTGGAACGCCGGTAGCGGACGACAGCTCAAATGGACCGTATCGCTCTCCGGAATGCCCGAACGACGAGACGGAAGCAAGGAGAACGCGACTTGCTTCAAGTCGCGGAAGACTTTATGCATCGGGACGGCGAGCGTGTAATTGCTGACAGCCTCCCCTTTTTCGATAAGTGAGGAGAACCATTCCGCCTCTTCACGATCCTGTACGTCCGCAGCGTCCTCGATTCGTGCCACCTCATCTAAAATGAGGACGGCGTCTTTCCCAACGTAGTCAAGGAGTGTGGACGTATAGAGCAATGGCGAATACTTCCCAACTTTCTCCGGAAGGTCTCCACGCTCAAGCCGCTCGATGTCTGTCATGACTCCTTCTTCAAGGGCTTGACGGATCACTTCATTCCCAATCAACTCGACGGTTCGGTCGTACTGCTTCCGAAGCGTACCGCCCGCCTGCTTCAGCTGATTCTCCGTTGCGATGAACTCGGTCGCAGGCGTAATGCACACTTCCCCCACTACACCAAGCGAGCGTTGCGTTTCCGCGTCAAACGTGAAAATTGAGTCAATCTCGGTGTCGAACAGGTCGATTCGATATGGGCGCGCTTCTGTAAGCGGATAAACATCTAGAATACTCCCTCGTACGGAAAATTCACCAGGTGTCGTCACCGTTGCCGTTCGTTCATAGCCCATGCCCGTCAATTGTTTCGAAAAATCCGCTAAATCGAGGTCACTTCCTGGCTTCAACATGATGCGACTGTCTTGCCACGCTTCCGGACTTGGTACATAGCGTCGTAATCCACCAAGCGGCACGACAACAACGCCTCCTGTTTGGTCGAGGAGACGAGTACGGGCATCAATTCGGGCGGCTAACAGTTCCGGACTAGACGTCAGTGACAGTTCACCTGCTAGCGTCTCATCGATCGGATACAACAACGTTTTGTCCGGACCGATGAGTGATTCAAGTTGATCGAACATCTTTTGGGCTTGATACATGTTATGCGTCACGACAATAAGACGTCTCGAGGACGATTTCACGAGTCCAGCCAAGACGAGCGCTTTTGCGCTTGTCGTCAAACCCGTCACCAATTGACGGTCTACTTTTTGGAGTCGCTCTCGAATCACATTCGTTTCAGGGAGCGCCACCATAAATCTCTCTAAAGCATTCATTTGTTTTCCTCCAACTCATACGACAAAAAAGGGTACAATGACCCTTTAGTTGTATCGATTCATCAGCGCCAGCCAATCTGTATCCACAAAATCAGTGGCTGCGGTTACGGCGTTGTCGAGTGTTTCATTTAATTCTGGTAACTCGTCTTTACGATAGTTCATCAACACCCAGTCGACGACTTTAATCGGGTGCGGGGGACGACCGATTCCGAGCTTCAATCGTTTAAATTCAGCCGTTCCCAAGTGTTGAATGAGAGATTTAATCCCATTATGACCACCTGCGCTCCCTTTCGGACGGAAACGAAGTTTGCCAGGCACCATATCCAAATCGTCATAAATGACTAATAAATCATCAATTTCAATTTTATAATAATCTAAAATGGGACGGACGGCTTCACCCGACAAGTTCATATACGTGAGTGGTTTGACAAGTACAACGCGTTCACCATTGATTCTTCCCGTTCCCATAAGGGCATTAAACTTCGCTTCATTCAGCGAGATGCCATGCTTTTCGGCGAGACGGTCAATTGCTAAAAAACCGACATTGTGCCGCGTCATCTCAAACTTTTTCCCGGGATTCCCAAGACCGACGATGCATTTCATATCATTTCCTCCTGAACAAAAAAGCCCAAAGGCGAATGCCTCCGGGCCTCGTTTTTTAATCGAATAGGGTACTGACCGATTTATGCTCGTGTACGCGCATAATCGCTTCCCCAAGCAAATGGGCGACCGACATTTGCTTGATCTTGCTCGAGCAAGGACGACCCGTCAAATCGATGGTATTTAAGACGACCAACTCTTTGATTGATGAATTGTCGATACGTTCCATCGCTGGACCAGAAAGGACTGGGTGTGTACAAGACGCATACACTTCTTTCGCACCCGCTTCGACGATAGCATCTGCCGCAAGTGTGATCGTTCCAGCTGTATCGATGATGTCGTCGATCAAAATCGCCGTTTTCCCTTCGACACTGCCGACGATATTCATGACTTCAGCGACGTTCGCTTTCGGACGACGCTTGTCAATGATAGCAATCGGCGCTTTCAAACGTTCTGCCAATTTACGTGCACGTGTCACGCCACCGTGGTCTGGAGAAACGACCACGATATCTTTCGCTTGAAACTCTTCTGTTTCAAAGTAAGTCGAGATGAGCGGTACACCAAGTAATTGGTCAACCGGAATATTGAAGAATCCTTGAATTTGCGCTGCATGCAAATCCATCGTGATGACGCGTGTCGCACCCGCTACTGTAAGAAGGTCAGCGACAAGTTTCGCCGTGATCGGTTCACGCGAGCGTGCTTTACGGTCTTGACGTGCGTACCCATAATACGGCATCACGATGTTGATCGTACGGACAGAAGCACGTTTGAGTGCATCAATCATGACGAGCAATTCCATGAGCGTTTCGTTTACAGGCGAGCTTGTTGATTGGATGACATACACATCATCTCCACGAACACTTTCCTCGATGTTGATATAGAGTTCACCGTCGCTGAAACGTTTGACTTGGCAATCGCTGAGCGGGACACCAATTTCTTTCGCGATTTCTTCAGCAAGCGGGCGGTTCGAGTTTAAGCTAAATAGACGAATTTCTCGTTCGTATACAGTAGACATGTTTAGGATTCTCCTCCGTTGTTTTCCATAATGATTGGCAGCAAGTTATCGTTTTGTGTAGCCTTCTTTATTCGTTTGGCGTTCGCGTGCAATCGCTAGCGCCTCTTCTGGTACATCACTCGTAATCGTCGATCCAGCAGCGACAATCGCGCCTTTCCCGACTTTTACAGGGGCAATCAAGTTGACGTTACAGCCAACGAATGCATCGTCTTCCACGACTGTCTCGAACTTGTTCTTACCGTCATAGTTCACTGTGATTGATCCACAGCCTAAGTTGACGCGCTCACCGATTGACGCATCCCCGATATAGCTCAGGTGTGACGCTTTCGCACCGTCACCGAACGTCGATTTTTTAATCTCTACAAAGTTGCCGACGCGCGTGTTCGCACCGAGGACAGCTTGTTGACGTAAGTGAGCGAACGGTCCGACTTGAGCCGCCTCACCGATTCGGCTATCAGTCACGACAGACTGGCGTACGACGGCATGGTCTTCAATCACACTGTTGCGGATGTCCGAGTTTGGTCCGATGACACATTCTGAGCCAATCGTCGTCTTGCCAAGAATGACCGTTCCCGGATAAATGACCGTATCCGATCCGATGACCACGTCTGGTGAAATGTACGTCGATGCCGGGTCCATGAAGGTAACCCCTTCACGCATGAGACGCTCATTTGTCCGCTTGCGCATGATGGCTTCCGCTTGCGACAAGGCGACGCGGTCATTGACCCCAATCGTCTCATCAAACGTCGGTGCTGTATGCGCCGCAACCACTTCGCCCGCTTCTTTTGCGATTGAAATGACGTCAGGTAAGTAATATTCGCCCTGTGCATTGTTGTTACCGACTTGTTTGAGCGCATCGAACAACAATTCGTTATCGAATACGTACGTCCCTGTGTTGATTTCATTGATGGCAAGTTCTGCTTCTGAAGCATCTTTATGTTCCACGACTTTCGTCACATTCCCATCTTCACCACGAACGACTCGACCATATCCGGTCGCATCGTCAGCAATCGCAGTCAACACCGTGACTTTTGCTTGTTGCGCTTCGTGATGCGCGAGAAGGGCTTCTAACGTTTCTGCCGTGAGTAACGGTGTATCTCCACAGACGACAAGCGTCGCCCCTGATTTACCCGCAAGTTCTGCTTCAGCCATCTGAACAGCATGTCCTGTTCCAAGCTGCTCTTCCTGGACCGCATACTCTACCCGTGTGCCGAGCGTGTCTTGTACCGCTTCCGCCCCATGGCCAACGATTACGATTTGACGACTGACACCGATTTGGTCTAACTGATCGACAACATGTTCGACCATTGGTTTCCCTAGAACCGGATGAAGTACTTTATATAACTTCGACTTCATTCGCGTCCCTTTTCCTGCTGCCAAAATGACTGCAAAACGCTCCATGCTTGATTCGCTCCTATCTCACAACAGCTGTGATTGGTCTGTATAGTTCGGCTTTTCTGCAACTAAATCCTATTTACACCGTTTCTACTATATCGAAACCATGCCTTCGTTTCAATAGTTGTACCGTTCCTTAACCATTGAAACGCAAAAAAACAGCGGTAGGCAACCTAACCGCTGTTTTCTGTCATTCATGTGTACCGTATGACACATGTTGTGGGTCAAGGATTTCCACATCCATATTGGAATAGGTTTCCAATACAGCCGCTTCGACCTTTTGTCGCATCTCCCCGTTAATCGGATGCGCAATATCCCGAAAAATCCCTTCTGGTGTCCGTTTGCTCGGCATGGCGACAAATAGACCGCTACTTCCTTCGATGATTCGAAGATCGTGTACAACGAATTCATGGTCAAGTGTGATTGAGGCCAACGCTTTCATTCTGCCTTCTGTCGCGACTTTGCGAATTTTTACGTCTGTGATCTGCATGTTTCGCATCCCCTTTTTCATCGTTGTCTACGCCATGGTGTGGTCTTCTGTAAGGTTCAGTTGGTTTCAAACGAACGTCATGACTCCATATTGATAACTCTATACCCTCTAATCATAAAACGAAATCAAAATTTTGCCAATCACTTTAAGAATTGTTCCACATTCCCCCGCGAAATGGTGACCAGCCCTTCATCAGGATCGACATTCGTCAATTTCATCAAGCTGACGTATTCACTCACCATCTTTTTCTCGGCCCCTTCGGCCTCCATCAAGACACCGACACCCGCAAGATTGGCTTCAAATTCATTCAAGAGGCTCATCATCCCACGAATCGTCCCGCCGGCCTTCATGAAATCATCAATCAAAAGCACATTCGCACCACGTGGCAGACTGCGACGTGCAAGCGCCATCGTACGAATCGCTTTCGATGAACCTGATACATAGTTGATGCTGACCGTCGAACCTTCTGTGACACGGCTATCTGAACGCACAATCACAAACGGAACGCCCAACTGTTCAGCGACCGCATAGGCAAGGGGAATCCCTTTCGTCGCAATCGTCATGACCACATCGACTTTCCGGTCGGCGAAGACGGACGCAAAAACCTGCCCCATCGGTTTCACTTGGCTTGGATTACCTAGTACATCTGTGAGGTAGAGATAGCCTCCTGGTAAGAGACGCTCCGGTTTTGATAGTTGCTCACAGAGCGTATCAATCATCTCTAGCGATTTTTCTTTACTCCATCCTGGGATAAACATGACACCACCGGCTGCACCAGGGACAGTGACCAGTTTTCCAATCCCATCATGGGACAACATTTCACTGACAATGACAAGGTCTTCGCTAATCGACGACTTTGCAGCTTTATAGCGACTTGAAAACATCGACAACGAGACAAGCTGATGCGGATGATCAAGTAAATAACGGGTCATATCGACGAGACGACCACTTCTACGAATTTTCATACGGATTCTCCTTCACATCTTCAATAATAAACGAATGTTCTATTGAAAATATATCACTTTCATTCGTTTTTGTTCAATGTCTTTTGCCGAGAATCCGAACGACGAACACTTCTGGGCAAAATCCTTTCAATCCATTATAGATTCGATGCGCTTTTTGCTCATGTTCGATCAGCGCAAACACGGTCGGTCCGCTTCCACTCATGAGAACACCTTCCGCTCCGCAATGACGCATCGTTTCTTTGATTTGTTTCACTTCCGGGTGAAGCTTAAGTGTCACACTCTCAAGTGAGTTACCAAGGTGTTCACAGATTCCATGGAAATCTTTTTGACGAATCGCCTCTACCATGGCCTCGGTATCAGGGTGATGCACCTCTTCCATACGCACTGCCCGATACACATCTGCCGTCGATACCCCGATTTTCGGTTTACCGAGAACGACATAGCACGGTGGCGGGGCCGGAATCATTTCTAACTGTTCACCACGACCACGGGCGATAGCTGTTCCGCCGATGACACAAAATGAGACGTCCGATCCAATCTCGGCACCGAGCTCTGCTAGCTCCTCTAATGACAAGTTCAATGAAAACAGTTCGTTCATCCCACGGAGCGTTGCCGCCGCATCACTCGAGCCACCTGCAAGGCCAGCTGCCACGGGAATCTGTTTATCGAGCACAATCTCGACCCCTTGCTGAATGTTAAAACGTTCGCGCAACAATTCTGCTGCTCGATACGCCAAATTCCGATGATCATTCGGCACATAGGCGTGTTCTGATTGAATCCGAATCTCATCCGACTCTAAAACTGTCAACTCCAAGCGATCTGCCAAGTCGACTGTCGTCATTACCATTTCTACTTCATGATAGCCGTCCGGACGCTTTCCAAGGACATCAAGTGTCAAATTAATTTTTGCCGGCGCTTTCACACTGATCGTGCGCATCACGTTCACCCTTCCCATTTGTCTCCTGTTCGCCATTGTACCGTAAACGGGCGCACAAAAAAAGAAGCAGCTGCCAATGCATCCGCCCCTCATTTATAAATCAATTACCGAATTCAATTTTAACTGTATCCGTTAGGACATCAGCGTAGCTATACGAGACACGTTCCACATTATGCAGGTCTTCATCCAATTTCACAACGAACACCGCAGGATATGTCTCAACGAGCGTTCCAAACCGAGTAACAACTTTCTTACGACCGCCGTTTGCTTTCAACGTCAATCGTTCACCAACATGCGATTCGAGTTTTTGTCTGATTTCTTGTAACGTCTTTGGCATACGCTTCACCTCACTGTTACAAGTATAGCATAATTGAATATGAAAATAAAGATTAATATTATAACGACTCGTTTTCAGGTCGTCAACTATTTTTAAGTGGTAAAATTGTGTCAGACAAACGTGCGAATTCTTCTAGGCTTAACGTCTCTCCACGACGTTTCGGATCGATTCCAGCCTCGTGAAGCGAACGTTCGAGTTCGACTTTATGTTCTTTCCCGATATAGTTTGTCAAATTGTTCAGGATGGTTTTACGGCGCTGAGCGAAGCTTGCTCGGGCCACATCAAAGAAAAATGCTTCGTCTTTCACTTGTACGGCCGGTTCTTTGCGCATCCGTAGTGTAATGACGGCCGAATCGACGTTCGGCGCTGGGATGAACACGTTTTTCGGCACGATGAAACTGACTTCTGCTTCCGCATAATACTGAATCGCAATCGATAGCGAACCGTATGCTTTCGTGCCTGGTTTTGCTCCAATCCGTTCTGCCACTTCTTTTTGAATCATCATGACGAGCGAGCGGAACTTAACGCCGCTCTCAAGCAAACGCATGATGATTGGTGTCGTGACGTAGTAAGGTAAGTTGGCGACAACCGAAATATCTTCAATACCTTCGTTTAAAAATTCTTGCTCTACGATTTCCCGTAAGTTCAGTTCCAATGCATCTCCATGGATGACTTTCACATGCGGATAAGGCGACATCGTATCATCTAAAATCGGCAAAAGACGTTGGTCGATTTCAAGCGCAACGACTTTTTTGGCACGCTTGGCCGATTGTTCGGTCAATGAGCCGATTCCAGGACCGATTTCAAGGACACCGCTCGCTTCACTCAGTTCCGCTGCTCCGACAATTTTACTCAAGATGTTCAAATCGATTAAAAAGTTTTGACCGAGCGATTTTTTGAATGAAAACCCATGTCGCTCTAAAATCGCTTTCGTTCGTTGGATTGTTGCAATGTCTTTCAACCCTGTTCCTCCTCTAATTGAGCAAGTGCCTGCTCCCACTCTTCAATCGTGACGCCGAGCGCCTCGACCCGTTTTACAAATTGTTTGGCATTCGGCTCACCGATTCGAAGCAACACCCCGAGTCGCTTCCGACGCGTCGCGGCCGCTGCTCCACCGATTAAATCCGCCTCCAACACCATTTTCCGTGTGACGATTGGTTGGTCCGTTTCGACACGCGGTTCAAACACTGCTCCTAAGACACGGCGAAGTGACTCCGGACTCGCATGTTCCACACCGATTTTCCCACGCTTGTCCTTCGCCTCGGCCCGAGGCAAGTGTGCGTGCTTACATCCTTTGACGCGTTCCTCGACAATCGCCCGAATACGATCTCCTGGATAATCTGGGTCCGTCAAAATGATGACCCCGCGCTTCTCCTGAGCACGACGGATTCGTTCAATCGTCTGATCGGATACGGCAGACCCGTTCGTTTCAATCGTATCGACGTCGAACACTTCTTGAAGTCGCGCCGTGTCGTCACGCCCTTCTACGACGATAATTTCTTGTATTTTCTCACGCATTGTCTGATCCTTCTTTCTCTTCTTCCTGCTTTGGAATCACCCAGATGGTGAGTGGTTTACGACCAAACGTTACGGCCTCTTCCTTTTCATCCATCATGATATCGATTTTTTGCCCTTTGATTGCACTTCCTGTATCCAAGGCAATCGCCATACCGATACCCTCGACATATACACGGGTCCCGAGTGGAATGATGGCAGGGTCGACCGCAATGATGCGCATGCCTTCATACAAAATCGTGTCGGTTACATCATATCCGCTTCTTGTCAGCACGCGTCCGTCGTATGTTACCGTGTCTTCCGGGTTGTTCGTATAAGCGGTCGCTTCCACAAGCAATTGTTTCGCAGATGAAAAATCGAGTACGTCATCTGTTTTCGGCGGTTCGGCAATCTCGACTTCAGCTTCCGGAATGAATGGGCTCGATTCATCCGCGGTCGTTGACTCAGGCTCGGTTATCGGTTCTGCGACTTTCTTCGTTCCCACTTTGATAATCTGCGGCATCGTTTTACGCAATGTCTCGACATCTGTTTTCGTACGATTTGTAATTGTACCATTTTCCACAGTAAGTGCATACCTTGTCCGTTCAAGTCCAGGAACCCCGACCTGCACCATTTGCATCACACCTTCTTCGAGCGTATCATCCTCTTCCTCGACCACTTCAAACGGAATCAACTCACTCTCATATTGAACGACATCACGATTCGTATTGACCGTAATCGTCAATCCTTCTCGTATCGGCGTGGAAGGGGCCGGCATGACCGTATCACTTTCCGTCACATCGATGTTCTCTTGCATTAAGAGTTGCTCCACATCCGTAGCCATTGTATAAATCGTCAACGCCTCTTGACCGACAATGAGATTCACGGCCACGACCGGTTGATATCGAATCGTCATCCCATTCGTCACCGGTGTACGGACTGATGGATACACCGTATCTCCGTCTCGTACCGTGACTCCGTATCGCAGTAAGACATCCTCTACAGTCCGCTCGCGCGTCTGCACCGTCTCCGTTTGACCGTAGCCAATCTGAAGTGAGACCTCGTGTGAACGCTCAATCCGGATTAGACGGTCGTCTGGTACATCTTCACTGAGCGCCGGTGTGACATAATCTGATTCATCTAGTGTGATATTTAACTCTTCGAGCACCTCGAGAACCGAGTCGGCTCGTGTCTCATGCTCGATCACCACACCGTCATCGACGATTCGAATCGATTCAGGTTGTAACATCACGTACGCCACAGAAGCCGTCGCAATAATACCGATACTCGCTAATACACGCTTGATCATGGGAGTCGGAACAACTTCTTCGCGTTGACTGTCGTAGCAGCAGCGAGTTCATCGTAAGGCATATCGCGAAGAGTGGCGATTTCTTCGGCTACATATTTGACGTACGCTGGTTCATTTCGTTTTCCACGGAACGGTGTTGGGGTCAAGTACGGGCAGTCCGTCTCGACAAGCAGACGATCCAGTGGCACTTCTTGCGCCACCGCCTTCGGAACTTTCGCATTTTTGAACGTGACCGGTCCTCCTAACGAAATATAGAAGTTCAAGTCTAGGCACCGAGGCAAAAGTTCGACGGACATGCTGTAACTATGGAACACACCGCCGACTTCTTCAGCATGCTCTTCTTCTAAAATATCAAGGACATCTGCCGTTGCTTCTCGGTTATGAATGACAATTGGCATATTCGTTCGCTTGGCAATGGCGATCTGTTGACGGAAGAGGCGCTGTTGCACGTCTTTCGGTGATTTGTCCCAATGATAATCGAGACCGATTTCACCGAGTGCCATGACTTTCGGATGACTCATGAGTGTTTCGATTCGTGCTAAATCCGCATCCGTACAGTCAATCGCATCGACAGGATGCCATCCGACAATGGCATAAATATCTTCATGCGTTTCTGCCAGTTCAATGGCTCGATCGATGGTCGGTGTATCAAATCCAACAACGAGTAGCGGAGAAACGCCCGCTTCTCTCGCTCGCTCAATCGTCTCCTCCACGTCTTCACTGAACTGTTCCGCATTGATGTGCGTATGTGTATCAATTAACATCTTGTTTCCTCCTTAGAAAAAGAGAGGGAGACCGCGGTCTCCCCCATTCCATTATTTGACGATGGCACCGTTCGGCATCTGGTCTGAGACCGTCGCGAGCTCTAGTTTCCCGTCACGATCTGCAGCTAGAATCATCCCTTGCGAGAGTTCTCCACGGAGCTTGACTGGTTTCAAGTTTGCGACAACGATGACTTTCTTGCCAACCAAATCTTCAGGGGCATACCATTCAGCGATACCAGACACGATTTGACGCGTCTCTTTCCCAAGGTCGACTTGAAGTTTCAACAGTTTCTTCGCTTTTTTAATCTTATCGGCTTCGACGATTTGACCGACACGGAATTCGACTTGGTCGAAGACATCAATCGTGATTTCAGGACGAATGTCTTCGTCAGCTTCTTCTACTGATGCCGTCTCCGTCTCTTCAATCCGTGCTTTAGACGCCTGACGCATCATTTCTTGGATTGCATCGACTTCTTCTTTCACATCACGACGTGGGAAAATCGGTGTCCCGTCCGTCACAACTGCGTCACTAAAGTCTGCGAATGTATCCAACGCCTCCCATGACATGTCCTCTCCCTCGAGTCCGAGCTGACGGAACATCTCTTTTGGAGCGCGCGTCATGAATGGTTGAATCATGATGGCAACATGACGAAGTACGCCCGCAAGATGTGTCATGACAGAAGCCAGCTCCTCGCGCTTCGACTCCTCTTTCACGAGAACCCATGGTTGTGTCTCATCGATATATTTATTCGCACGGCTGACGAGTTGCCAAATGTTTGTGAGTGCGACCGAAAACTCCATGTGCTCCATGGCTTCTTCTGTTTTGCGTGTCGTCTCTTTCACCACGTTCAACAATTCTGCATCAAATGCCGTGACATTTCCGTTATATGCCGGAATATTTCCGTCGAAGTACTTTTTAATCATCGCAATGGTGCGATTCAATAAGTTTCCGAGGTCGTTCGCTAAATCAAAGTTCAAGCGGTCAACGAACGCTTCCGGCGTGAACGTGCCATCCGCTCCGAATGGAACTTCACGGAGAAGGTAATAGCGGACCGAGTCGAGGCCGTAACGATCAATCAATGGGATCGGGTCCACGACGTTCCCTTTCGATTTCGACATCTTCCCATCCTTCATGAGCAACCATCCGTGCGCAAATACTTGCTTCGGTAATGGAAGATCAAGCGCCATTAAGAGGGCTGGCCAAATGATCGTATGGAAACGTACGATTTCTTTCCCTACCAAATGAACGTCTGCTGGCCAGTAACGGTTGAAGAGTTCATCGTTGTCTGTGCCGTATCCGAGTGATGAGATATAGTTTGTGAGCGCATCGACCCATACGTACACGACGTGCTTCGGGTTCGATGGAACTTGTACGCCCCAGTCAAATGTCGTACGTGATACAGCCAAATCTTGAAGACCTGGCTTTAAGAAGTTATTGATCATCTCGGTTTTACGAGATTCTGGCAAAATAAAATCAGGATGTGACTCAAAATATTCAATCAAGCGGTCCGCGTATTTACTGAGGCGGAAGAAGTAGCACTCCTCACGAACGAGTTCGACCGGATGTCCACTGTCAGGACTTTTTCCATCGACGAGCTGCGATTCAGTGTAGTATGTCTCATCCGGTACGGAATACCATCCTTCGTACTCACCGAGGTAGATGTCCCCATTTTTAAGTAATGTCTCGAAAACATGCTCGACCACTTGCTTATGGCGGTCCTCTGTCGTACGGATGTAGTCATCGTACGAGATTTCGAGACGGTCCCATAAGACCTTGATCTCTTCCACGACTTCATCCACGAAAGCTTGTGGCGTCACGCCTGCTTCTTTCGCTTTTTCTTGAATCTTTTGACCGTGCTCATCCGTTCCTGTCAAATAACGGACATCAAAACCTTTTAAGCGTTTGTAGCGCGCAATCGCATCACCTGCTACCGTGGTATATGCGTGACCGATGTGCAGTTTTGCACTCGGATAATAAATTGGGGTTGTAATATAAAAAGTCGGCTTCGCCATGATTTATTCTCCATCCTTTCGACATATGCAATTTCCATTATACACGGTTCGACAAAAGAATTTCCAAACCTAATTGTTTGGAATTTTTTTGCGTTTTCTTCGTCATAAATGTTCCAAAAATACCCTTTCTTTGTTTCAAGTTCAAACTTACGGGGAAATTTAGGTATATATCGTTCTTGATTCGACAAATTTCGAAAATTTACTTTTCCAGATAGTAAGCAGTTGACTGCAATTGGAAAGTTTAGTATGCTTTTTGCTGTAGTCACATTGTCGAATTTTGACGATTCATGTCACCACGAGATTTCGACATCATTGGAGGAGGAAACACAAAATGAAATCTACAGGTATTGTACGTAAGGTTGATGAGCTTGGTCGTGTCGTTATTCCAATCGAATTGCGTCGTACACTCGGTATTGCAGAGAAAGATGCTCTCGAGATTTACGTCGACAACGATCAAATCGTTTTGAAAAAATATAAGCCAAACATGACTTGCCAAGTCACAGGCGAAGTATCAGATGATAACTTCAAATTGGCAGACGGCAAACTCATCTTGTCACCAGAAGGTGCACAACGTGTTCTCGTTGAGTTGAAGAACATGCTCGAAAATTATTACAGCGAAGAGTAAGCAAGGATTTCCTTGCTTACTCTTTTTTATGCAATTGATGATACGTATCGTATACATCATTCCGAGACTCGCCGCGGTCTTTCGCAGTCTGTTTGATTGCCGCGTTTGGTTTCAGCCCTTCTTCGATATAGTGAACCACGTGCTCGTATGCAGATAGTGTTTCCCACCATGTTGTCGTAGGTGCCGCCTCTGTCGCTCCACTCACCAAGACGACAAACTCACCACGCACTTCACCCTCACACCATGTCAACGCCTCATCCACAGTTCCTCTCAAAAACTCTTCAAACGTTTTTGTCAGTTCACGACCTAATACGATTTGTCGGTTCCCGAACACTTGTCGAATCGCTGTCAACATCTCTTTCAAACGATGAGGAGCCTCATAAAAAATGACGGTGCCAGGTTCGTATTGAATCGATTTGAGAACCTCAACCCGATCCTTCTTCTTACGCGGCAAGAAACCGTAATAGAGAAAACGTTCAGTTGCAAGACCGGATGCGACGAGTGCCGTAAGTGCTGCATTCGCACCGGGTAAGACGACAACCGGGATGTTTTCCTCAATGGCTAATCGCACGAGATCGCTTCCCGGGTCTGAAATTCCAGGCATACCTGCATCTGAGACAACGGCAATCGATTTCCCGGACAACAGATCGTCAATCAGTCTTGGACCACTCACTTCTTTATTGTGTTCATGATAGCTAATCAATTTTGTCGCAATGTCAAAGTGTCGGCAAAGCTTCATCGTTTGTCGTGTGTCTTCCGCTGCGATTAAGTCTACTTCCTGAAGGGTCCGTACCGCGCGATACGTCATATCCTCCAAGTTCCCAATTGGGGTCGGCACGACATACAACGTCGGTTGTTCAGTTTGATAGCTCTTCTGTGAATTCATTGGTCGTCCCCTCCATCAACTTCTCTTTTTGTGCTCGGGTCAATTGCTTGATGGACCATTCGTATCGCATGGCCTCCCGCTTCGTCTCAAACGATTGTACGTACCGAAGTCGTACAGGGAGACGAGCTTTCGTATATTTCGCACCTTTCCCGGCATTATGTGCAAGGAGTCGCTTTTCCACGTCTGTCGTATAGCCCGTGTAGTACGTTCCATCACCGCATTCCAAGATGTACGCATAATGTTTAGGCATCGAGAATAGCTCGCATCGCTTCTGTATACGTATCGTCTTCTTCATAGACAACAAATGGCGGTAAAATTTTAAGACCTGCTTTTCCATCTTTCGATCCCTCGATTAATAAGGTATTCGCCTCGCGTCCCGCTTTCGGGTAAACGAGTTGCATTCGTTTTGGTTCAATTCGATACGCACGCATCAACGTCAGGATATCAAGTAAACGTTCTGGCCGATGCACGAACGCCACTTTCCCTCCCGGTTTGACGAGTTGACTGGCCGTCCTGATGCAATCTTCCAACGTGCACAGCACTTCATGGCGCGCAATCGTATGATGCTCATTTTGATTTCGGAGTGACGTCTCGTTCGCTAAAAAGTAGGGCGGGTTACATGTGACTACGTCATATCGTGCATGCCCGAGCTGCGCCGCTGCCGTTTTCACATCGCCCTCCACCACTCGAATTCGCTCTTCAAGACGATTGACCGCCATGCTTCGATTCGCCATGTCGACCAGTTTCGATTGAATCTCCACACCTGTTATCGTTCCTTTTGTACGATATGACAAAAAGAGCGGGATTGCCCCGGTGCCAGCACACAAATCGACCAGTTGTCCTTTTTGGATAGGCACCCATACAAACTCTGCAAGCAGTACCGCATCTAATGAAAATGAGAACACATCATCACTTTGAATGATTTTACCTGGACGTCCGAGCAAATCATCAAGGCGTTCTCCATCCTTAACCGTTACCATCGTTTCCTCCTTCTATAAAAGAAAGGCGACGGATAGGGAACCCCTATCTATCGCCCCGTATTAATGTTTATTGAGCATCGACAAACAGAAGAGACAGTCCCCATCTTTTCGTACCTGTCCGTAATGGAGGTTACAAATGTGGAATCCTTCTTGATACAGCGCAGCCAAATTGTTCTGCCCTTTCCCAGACAATGCGATTTGTGAATCACCATTTGTCGTATCAACTTCTGCCAATTGTTCGACTTTTTCGCGTAAGTGATGATTCTCTAGATACATATGCTGGTTCTCTTCAAGCAAATAAGCGAGCTGCTCTTTTAACACGCCTAAATGTTCGGTGAGGAGCTGCATCTGTTGCTCGATCGCATCCACCCGCATCATCACTTCTTTTTTGTCCATTCTTTCCACTGCTCAGCACCCCATCACTGTTTTGACGGTTTTCGTTTAATCGCACCCACTTCAACGAGTTCATCAATCGTATACGTGACGACACGCGTCCGATCGTGGAGCTCGACTTGAATGAGTTGGTCCAAAATGTTAAGACCGATTACCCGACCATCACCTTCTGGAATTTTGATTCGCTTGCCGACGTCTGGTAAATCACGTTTCAGTTCTTCATATGTGTCATTCTCATATTTCAAACAGCACATCAGACGACCACATACTCCAGAGATCTTATTCGGATTCAACGAGAGATTCTGGTCTTTGGCCATTTTGATCGAGACCGGTTCGAATTCCCCAAGAAATGACGAGCAGCAAAGAACCCGACCACATGGCCCAATCCCGCTAAGGAGTTTCGCTTCATCACGAACACCGATTTGTCGGAGCTCGATTCGTGTCCGAAACACACTAGCTAAGTCTTTTACCAATTCTCGAAAGTCAACGCGACCCTCGGCAGTAAAATAAAAGATCACTTTATTGCGATCAAATGTATACTCAACATCAACTAGCTTCATTTCTAATTGATGTTCTCGAATTTTTTCTTCACAGACGGCGTGAGCATCAACGGCTGCCAGTCGATTATCGCGTACGATATCCGCATCCTTTTGGTCCGCGACACGAAGGATTGTCTTCAACGGCAGGACGACTTCGTCTTCGCCGAGCTGCTTGTTGACTTGGACGATTTCCCCATACTCAATGCCACGTACCGTTTCAACGATGACATGGTCCCCACGTTTAAGCGTTGCATCGCCTGGTGAAAAGTAATAGATTTTTCCCGCTTCTTTAAAACGGACTCCAACTACTTCAAGCACGCGCTTCTATCCTTTCTGCAAATCGAACGAAAGTCGTTCGAACGTTAATTGAGGATTGACGTTTGCCTCAAGTCGCCAAATGGCCGCATGTACACTTTCAATCGCATGTGTAAGCTTCGTGACAGATCGATTTTGGATAAATGCGTTGTACAAGGCGGCCTCATTCTTAAATAGCTTCGGAGCATACATATCTCGCACTTTTAAATGAAGTGCCTCCTCTAGCCAATGTTCGAATAATTCAAGACCGACTCGCAACTCATTCCGTCCTTTGAAATGCCCTAACCATTTTTCTTGTGCGAACAAGAGCAACTCTTGAGGTCGTTTCGTCAATACTTCAATTAATTGTACCACTAGCCCATACGCCTGTACAAACCACTCCTGCTCAAGCGCTTCTTTCGCGTCATCCCATTTCGGATAAACGGTCAAGGCAAGGTATGCCAAATCATACGTACAGGACAGTTCTTCTGACATCGTTTGCGCCAATTGGGCTCGGTCGATAGGACGAAAAGCAAGTTGTTGCGCGCGCGAACGAATCGTCGGAAGAAGCAACTGTGGTTGTGTCGTCACTAAAATAGCAAGCTTTCCTACTCCCGGTTCTTCAAAGAATTTCAGTAGACTGTTTGCCGCTTGAGTCGTCATCTTGTGCGCTTGATGAATGACGTACACTTGGCGATCACCTTCAGCACCTCGTAGTGATAAATCACTGAGCAATTGCTGAATCTGTTCTTTTTTTATACTCGCACCGTCCGGCTCCACTTCGATGTAGTCGACAATGTTTTTAGAATCCATACGCCGACAGTTTCGACACACTCCACAAGGCTCTGCACCATCTGGTGATTCACAAAATAAGGCTTTGGCGAACAATGTGGCTGTATCAATCAAATAAGGCTCATAATCTCCTGAGAAGATATACGCATGCCCCACTTTATTCGAAACGATTGAATTTTGAATGATGCGAGAAACGACAGTTTGCGACTCGCTCAATTCTTGAAAACGCATATGCCCAACTCCCATTAAAACTGATGGAATCCTTCGATCGGCAAGACGAATACCGTCGCCCCTCCGACTTGTACTTCGACTGGGTAAGGAATATACGAATCCGCATGTCCTCCCATCGGTGAGATCGGCGTGATCATTTGGTCACGGCTCGAGCAGTTCGATTGAATCACGTCCATCAAATCATCAAGACGCTCTTGTGGAATCCCCATCATAAACGTTGTATTACCTTCTTTTAAAAATCCACCAGTCGTGGCTAACTTTGTTGCGCGAAAATCTTGCTCGACGAGTGCGTCGGACAAACGTGCGCTATCCTTATCATGTACGATTGCAATTACCATTTTCATCATATTTGTACGCCTCCTTGTTGTAGTCGTTCAATTGTATAATCAAGTACCTCATCTTGAATACATTCAATCGATTGATCAGCATCAATCCGAACGATTCGTTCTGGATACTGTTTCAGTAACGTTTGGAATCCTGCATAGACACGCTCATGGAATGCTTGATCACGACTCTCAATTCGATCAAGCTGTCCCCGATCTTTCATACGTGCACTTGCCCGTTCCGGGTTTAAATCAAATAAAAAGGTTAGATCGGGTGTGAGACCATTCGTTGCCCATTCATTTAATGAGCGAATCTGATCAAGGTCATACTGCAATCCATATCCTTGATAAGCAATGGATGCATCGATGAACCGGTCGCAGAGGACAATCGCGCCCCGCTCTAACGCTGGACGAATCACTTGTTCCACGTTCTGTGCCCGTGACGCGGCATAGAGCATCATCTCCACGCGTGGGGTCATCTCATGATGATCCGGCGATAATAACACTTCGCGAATCTGATTCCCGACCGTTGTTCCTCCGGGTTCTCGGGTCACGACGATGTCATATCCTTTTTGCTTTAAGTTTTCTACTAATAATTGAAGTTGTGTGGACTTTCCTGATCCATCAGGTCCTTCAACCGTTATAAACATTCCGTTCACGTTTTAAAACTCCTCTACAATAACGTCAATTTGCTCTATCATAACATGCTTACTAGCTTGAAGCTTCCTCCCTAAAGAAATCCATTCCCGGAGCACACGGATTTTTTCTTCTGTAATACGCTCTCCCTTTAGAATCCATGGAATACCTGGTGGGTATGGAATCACCGTCTCTGCTGAAATCATTCCAATTGCTTGGTCGAAAAGAACTCGCTGCATTGGAAGAGGTGTTACAGACGTATATAATTCAGACACGCGCTCGGTTTGTGGAAAGGGGAAAATCGTTTCATCGTCTTCAATGATCGGCACATGGGTAGATGCTTTTTTTATTAATTTGATCCAATGCTCGATTTCCTGTTTCTCTATTTCCCTTAATGGCAAGCAGAATAACACATGATCGACTGCCGCCAACTCGATGTCTATGCCGATTGAGGCGAGATGCTGACTAAAGATTAATCCATTCTTTGGATAAGTCAGAATCGTCACCTTCGTAAAGTCATCTCCGACTTTTACAACAAAACCAGCTCGTTTTAATTCAAGTACAAATTGTGCATGGCTTTTTTGGATAGCAGACCATTCCTCATCCGTTAAACGTTCTAGATAAGAACGAGCATAATCCAATGAAGCCATGATGAGATAAGACGGACTCGAGGTCTGGAAAGAGGCTAATGCATGCTTCAAACGCGCTTCATCGATATTATCTTTATAGTGAACCCAAGCCCCCATGGTTAAGGCAGGCAACGTTTTATGCGCGGACTGTACGACTGCGCTCGCTCCTTCGAAGATTGCAGAGCGACGTGGCAACTGTGGATGAATTAAATGAGCGCCGTGTGCTTCATCGACAAGCAATGGAATGTCTAATAGTGTCAAATAGTCTGAAATCGTTCGAATGTCTGCCATATCCCCGTAATAGGTTGGAGACGTCAACATGACGGCTCTCCCTCCAGGAAATTCTTGAATGGCCTGTTTAATCGTATCTAATGTTACGACCGTCGGGATACCTGTGCCGCGTTCAATGGTAGGCGTTAGTAATACTGGCTTTAATCCTAACCACTCGATCGCGTTCCAAATCGATTTATGTGAGTTCCGTTGAACATATACCCGTTCACCACGTTTCACTGTTGCCGCGAGCATACTCCAATTTCCCACAGTCGATCCGTTGACAAGCCATTTACTTTTACTCTCATACAACTTACCCAATGCACATTCTGCTTGCTCAATGATTCCCGAGGCATCGTGCAAATCGTCTAAATGTGCTAGCTCAGTCAAATCGTAAGGCATGACTTTTGCGAATGCATCAGGTAAGCGATCATCAACCACTGTACCGTTATGATGACCTGGTACGTGGAAAGAGACGCGGTGTTCACGAACATGCTGTTCTAGAACCTCTAAAAATGTAAATGAATTTTCCCGAGCAGGAGCCATCTGTCATTCCTCCTAAACTATCAAAATATGAAAAAAGACGATCAAGCATATGCTTGATCGTCTTTTGCGTTGGCCTGGCAACGTCCTATCCTCACAGGGGGAGATCCCCCAACTACTTTCGGCGCTGAGACGCTTAACTTCCGTGTTCGGCATGGGAACGGGTGTGGCCGTCTCGCTATCGCCACCAGACTTTACAGGGCTTGTTCCCTGAAAACTGAGGATTCATCAACACAAACCATAGACTAGATCAAAGCCTCGACCGATTAGTATCATTCAGCTCCACGTGTCGCCACGCTTCCACCCATGACCTATCTACCTCATCGTCTCTGAGGGGTCTTTCTTGATTGCTCAAAGGGAAATCTCATCTCGGAGGGGGCTTCATGCTTAGATGCTTTCAGCACTTATCCCGTCCGCACGTANGTAGTCTAACGCTCTATCCAGCTGAGCTAAGGGTGCATATGGTGCGGTCGAGAGGACTTGAACCTCCACGGTGTTAACCACCACTAGGCCCTCAACCTAGCGCGTCTACCGATTCCGCCACGACCGCGTATTAAGATGGAGCGGAAGACGGGATTCGAACCCGCGACCCCGACCTTGGCAAGGTCGTATTCTACCACTGAACTACTTCCGCATAAGTATTTAGAGATGCGGGTGAAGGGACTCGAACCCCCACGTCAAAGACACTAGATCCTAAGTCTAGCGCGTCTACCAATTCCGCCACACCCGCATGTGAAATTACGTATTGAATAAAAAATAATGAGAAATGGTGAGCCATGCAGGGCTCGAACCTGCGACCCTCTGATTAAAAGTCAGATGCTCTACCAACTGAGCTAATGGCTCATTAAATTTTAATGGGGCGGCTGAAGGGAATTGAACCCTCGAATGCCGGAATCACAATCCGGTGCGTTAACCACTTCGCCACAACCGCCATGAAAAAATGGTGCCGGCGAAAGGATTCGAACCCTCGACCCTCTGATTACAAGTCAGATGCTCTACCAACTGAGCTACACCGGCGTGTTATATGGTGGCTTTGGACGGAATCGAACCGCCGACACAAGGATTTTCAGTCCTTTGCTCTACCAACTGAGCTACAAAGCCATACGTATTAAATTAAAAATGGCGGTCTCGACGGGATTCGAACCCGCGATCTTCTGCGTGACAGGCAGACATGTTAACCCCTACACCACGAGACCGTTTTAAGTCATATCGACTTTACCTATTTTAAAGGTCATTCTATGTAAAGTCAATAACTTTTTTAAAAAAATAAAGCCTGGCAACGTCCTATCCTCACAGGGGGAGATCCCCCAACTACTTTCGGCGCTGAGACGCTTAACTTCCGTGTTCGGCATGGGAACGGGTGTGGCCGTCTCGCTATCGCCACCAGACTCTACAGGGCTTGTTCCCTGAAAACTGAGGATTCATCAACACAAACCATAGACTAGATCAAAGCCTCGACCGATTAGTATCATTCAGCTCCACGTGTCGCCACGCTTCCNATCAAACTCTCCAAAGAATTTGATATAGCTCTTAAATTGACGAAGCTTGCGCTTCATTCAAAAATTGTAAAACTTATTTTTGCCTCATCGTTCAGTTTTCAAAGTTCGTCTGCCGCTCTTGGCGACTTAAATATCTTACCAAGTGGAGAACAAAAGGTCAACCACTTTTTAAAAATATTTTTTTGTTTTCTTCGTCGCTTATCTCGGCGACGTCTATTAATATATCAGTAAAATAATAACCACGCAACCCTTTTTATTAAAAAGATTAGAGAAATATATAAAAACTTCATTTGTCCAACCAAAACGATTTTTTTCTTTCATTATATAGGACTAAAAATAAAGAAGGCGCGCCATTGGCGTCGCCTTAAGAACGAAGAGACGATAACGAAACATTTCGCTTCTTTGCTTCTTTCAAATAGAAGAAGTAGAGAGCTTCCGCTTGCTTCACTTGAGCAGCTAGCTCTCCCGTGTCCTCTATGCTGACTTCAAGAATCCGACGTTTCGATTCAAACTTAGCCTTAGCTTCTAGCAACTCAGTCAGTAGTCGTTGATCATAATCATCTCTTAACGACTTACGAAACCATTTCATAGTTCTCTTCTACCTTCCATCGCCCGAGATAATGTCACTTCATCCGCATACTCCAAATCTCCACCGACTGGTAAACCATGGGCAAGACGCGTCACGCGAATTCCCGTCGGTTTGAGTAGTCTCGATAAATACATCGAAGTCGCTTCCCCTTCAATGTTCGGGTTGGTCGCTAAAATCACTTCTTGAATCGACTCGTTCTCTTGTAAACGTGTCAGCAAACTTGAAACATTAATATCCTCTGGACCAATCCCTTCCATTGGACTAATGGCTCCATGAAGAACATGATACTTCCCTCTGTACTCCCGCATCTTCTCCATAGCAATCACGTCTCTTGAGTCTTGAACCACACAAACCACCGTTTCATCCCGATGTGAGTCTTTGCAGATTGCACACGGATCAATATCTGTGATGTGGCCACACACGGTACAATACTTTATGTCACGCTTCGCACTCACGAGAGATTTCGCGAACGTCAACACATCGTCTTCTTCCATATCTAATACATGGAATGCTAAACGTACCGCAGTTTTCGGTCCAATCCCAGGTAACTTCGTAAAACTCTCAATCAATCGTCCAATGGCTTCAGGGTATTGCAACTCGCATCGATCCTTTCTTCACTTAAAAGCCTGGGAGGTTCATCCCTTGTGTGAAACGTCCCATCTTATCATTCACAAGCTGATCCGCTTGTTTCATTGCATCATTGATTGCTGCTAAGACAAGATCTTGTAACATATCCACATCGTCCGGATCGACAACGTCTTCAGCAATAATGACGTCTAAAACTTCTTTATGACCGCTGACGACAACTTTCACCATGCCGCCTCCCGCTGTTCCTTCAACCGATAACTCTTTTAATTCCTCTTGAGCTTTCGCCATATCTTTTTGCATCTTTTGCATCTGTTTCATCATGTTGTTCATGTTTCCCATTCCACGCATTCAGAGCGCCTCCCTTATGTTTCTTCGATTTCAACGACATCGCCAAAACGTTCCATCGCCTGCGCAACTAGCGGATCCTCGGTTTCCGGCTCTTCGACTTGTTCCGTTCGTTCTGCTTGTTTTTGAAGGATGAACTCATTTTTTAGTTCATTCCAATCCGTCTCAAGCACCGCCATGATTTCGCGACGAATCCCCGTCACTTCGAATAACGCCTGTTCAATCACATCGCGCGTACGACCATTTGAACTCACTTGTTCATAGTGCCATGTCATTCCATCTTTAAATTGTACCAGTAAGGTGTCACTTGCACAAAGGACAGCTTCACTTTCATAGAAGAGAGCGAAAATCGGACCATCTTGTATCCGAATATTCGTCATGATATCTCCCCAGCTGTCGCGAATCGCATTCAAATGCTGCCGTTCGGCCCGTTGCAAGAGTTGGCGAATCCGTTCTTTCGGCACCCGGATTTGTTTCCGTTTCGGAGCAGGCTTCGGCTTTTCTGCTTCTCCACCTGTCACGACAACACCATTCTTCTTCACTTCATTTAATTCACGGCTCAGTTCACGCACTTGATCTTGTAGTTGTGTCATTTGCTCACTAATTGTACGGCCTTGTTCCGCGATCCGGATGAATGTTAACTCCACCAACACTTTCGGATGGTTAGATAACCTCATCTGCTGTTGGCAATCATTGAGCTCTTCAATCACTTGGAACAATTCATCCGTTGAAGTCGCTTCGACGAACTGACGAAACTCGTCAGTCGGACGAGCACGTTCCAATAAGTCAGCTGCTTGTGGAGATGCTTTCAAGAGTAACGCATCCCGATGAACGAACACTAAATCTTCGATGAAACGTTTCAAGTCCTTCCCTTCACGTAACATCAATTCAAGCGTACTCAAAATGGCATTTAACTCTTTTCGCTGGAGACCATACGCCATGTCGAGCAACGTTTCATCCGTCACGGCACCCGTGACTTCTAACACCGCTTCTTCCGTCAACCGCCCATCACTGAATGCGAGCGCCTGATCAAGTAAACTAAGGGCATCTCGCATCCCGCCATCGGCAGCACGTGCGATGAGTTTCAACGCTTCAGGATCGTAGTCATGGTCTTGGTCGTTCAAAATATAGGCCATCCGCGTTTGCAATTGACTCACTTCATGTCGTTTGACATCGAATCGCTGACAGCGGGAAATGATCGTGGCCGGAATTTTATGTGGTTCTGTTGTAGCTAAGATGAATATCGCATGTGCCGGTGGTTCCTCAAGCGTCTTTAACAACGCGTTGAATGCACCGGTCGATAACATATGCACTTCATCAATGATGTATACTTTGTAACGCCCTTGGGACGGCGGATATTTGACTTTGTCTCGAATCTCCCGAATTTCGTCAACTCCGTTGTTCGATGCGGCATCAATTTCAAACACGTCGGGACTTGTCCCTTCCGTGATGGCGATACACGTCGGACAGGTGTTACATGGTTCACGTGTCGGCGCACTTTCACAGTTGATTGCCTTGGCGATGATTTTCGCCAAACTCGTCTTCCCCGTTCCACGTGGGCCGGAAAATAGGTACGCATGTGACATCCGCTCCTCTAACAGAGCATTTTGAATCGTACGTGTGATATGGACTTGACCGACGACCTCTTGAAACGATTGAGGTCTATATACACGATATAACGCTTGATACGCCATGAGTTCGCCTCCTTCCCTACTGTTCTTCTCTATCTCATCATACAAAAAAATCTACAGCCCGGGGGCCATAGATTGAAGTTATAAAATAAATCTGCCGCGCACCGATTTCTGAAAGCACGTCAACATGCGTTACTCATGCAGTTTGCTCAGCCCAAGCACCCCTGCGGCACACGGTACGTCACCACTTAAGGCTGCTTCCTTCCGGACCTGACCTGGTTCATGGGTGACCGTTGCGCAGGACTCAGACGTCAACGCCACTTACATAAGGCAGACCACACCAGCGCACTCCCTCGAATCGGGATTCAGTCTCGCTACAGCGGATTGCGAGTGACAGGGCACCGCTACCTCCCCACCTAGCACGGCAAATGGGTAAATGAAATTAGGCACTATCTCGAGTGCTATTACATTATACTGTTTAATCGGTTGGGTTGCAACCTCTCTGATTGAGTCGGTCTTGTTTCTTCCTTTCCCGAAGCGCTCGGAAGAAATCTGTCAGGAGCTGTCCACATTCTTCTGCTAAAACATTTTCTGTCACTTCAGCTTGGTGATTGAATCGCTCATCCTGCACCAAGTTCATCAATGTCCCGCAACATCCACCTTTCGGGTCGTGGGCACCGAAAATGACACGTTTCACGCGAGATAACACGATTGCGCCCGCACACATCGGACACGGTTCAAGGGTAACGTATAGTTCACAGTCTTCTAATCGCCAATTCCCTAACATTTCATTAGCCGTTTCAATCGCAATCATTTCGGCGTGTGCTGCCGCCAGACGATCTGTCTCACGACGATTGTGCCCAGTTGCAATCACCTGGTCTCCCTTTACGATTACACAACCAATCGGCACCTCGCCAATGGCTTCTGCTTTCTTCGCTTCTTCGATGGCCAACTGCATAAATCGCTCATCACGTTCCATCGATTCACCTCATTTCTTATTTAAAACTATGAAAAAAAATGAAAATCAAATCCCTCGCCATATCGCTCGTATTGTGTGCTAGAATGGAACTTGCACTTTGGATAATGGAGGATGACATCATATGTTTATAACGGTAGAAGGACCGATTGGTGTCGGGAAAACATCACTGGCCCATATCATCAGTCAGCATTTCTCGATGCAGATGCTGAATGAAATTGTAGAAGAGAACCCATTTCTCGGCAAGTTTTATGAAGATATCGAAGAATGGAGTTTCCAAACGGAAATGTTCTTCTTGTGCAATCGATTCAAGCAGTTGGATGATATTCACAAACACCACTTGAGTCAGCAACAATCCGTCGTTTCGGACTATCATATTTTCAAAAACTTGATTTTTGCTCACCGTTCGCTGAAACCGGCACATTTGAACAAGTACGAGCAGATTTATAAGATTTTGACACATGATATGCCGAAACCTGATGTCGTCATTTACTTACATGCCAGCATTGAGACATTAATGAAACGAGTCGCCTTGCGTGGACGTGAAGTGGAAGAAAATATGTCTCGTGATTACCTCGAACAACTTGCTCACGACTATGAGACGTTTGTTGAATCGTATCGCGCGGCCCATCCAGAAGTGAAGATTCTCTCGTTCAGTGGGGATGAACTCGACTTTGTACACAATCCGGACGACTTGACTCATGTCCTAAAAACGATTGAGCGTGAATTAGAATTAACTAAAGGAGCCCAAATAAAATGAAGCTGATTGATAAATATAACATCCCGAACGATACAATCATTACAATCGGGGGAATGGTCGGGATCGGGAAATCAACGATCACCAATTCATTAGCCGATGCATTGAATTTCCGAACGTCTCTCGAAAAAGTAGATACCAACCCTTACCTCGATAAATTCTATCATGATTTCGAACGTTGGAGCTTCCATCTTCAAATTTACTTCTTGGCAGAACGTTTTAAAGAACAGAAGAAAATCTTCCAATACGGTGGCGGCTTCATCCAAGATCGTTCAATCTATGAAGATACAGGCATCTTCGCCAAGATGCACTATGAAAAAGGGACGATGTCACCAACAGACTACGAAACGTATTCTAGTTTGTTCGAGGCAATGGTGTTGACACCGTTCTTCCCGCACCCGGATCTATTAATCTATCTTGAAGGTTCGTTCGAACAAGTACTCGAACGCATTCAGATGCGCGGTCGCGAGATGGAACAGCAAACACCAATCGCTTATTGGGAAGAGATGTACACCCGCTACACAGAATGGATTAACAACTTCAACCTGTGCCCGGTATTGCGTCTCTCGATCGAAGAGTATGACCTCATCAACGACCCAGATTCAGTCGAACTCATTCTTGAGAAAATTGAAAAGCAACTCACGATTGCACGCGAAGCAAAAGTGAGATAATCAAAAGAAGGATTGCGCCAACGAAAGCGTAATCCTTCTTTTTGTGCATAAAAAAATCCACAGCGCTTATGTCTGTGGATACAAAAAATGCATCTGCCTCTGCAGATGCCCGATTGAAAGCGGAGTTGGTGGGATTCGAACCCACGCGAGCCTTGCGACTCCTAACGGATTTCGAGTCCGTCCCCTTCAGCCGGACTTGGGTACAACTCCAGGCCTAAAAAAGTGTAAAAAAAAGAAAGTGGAGGAGGTGGTGGGATTCGAACCCACGCAGGCTATTACACCCCTGACGGTTTTCAAGACCGTTCCCTTAAACCACTTGGGTACACCTCCAAAAGATATAAAATTGTGTGAGCCTCCAAAAAAGAAATGGAGGAGGTGGTGGGATTCGAACCCACGCAGGCTGTTACACCCCTGACGGTTTTCAAGACCGTTCCCTTAAACCACTTGGGTACACCTCCAAAGCTCATATGCAATTCGTGAGCAACAGTGTCGCTCGACATGATTTATAGTACCAACTGAAGAGACAGATGTCAAACCCTTTTGTGAAAAAACATTAAAAAAATTGAGCAGCCTCAAAATCGAGGCTGCTCAAGCGTTTAGTTCGGCATTTCAATCTTTTCTTTTCCACCCATGTAAGGACGAAGAACTTCTGGAATCACGACCGATCCATCCGCTTGTTGATAATTTTCAAGAATCGCTGCGACCGTTCGTCCGACCGCCAAACCTGAACCGTTCAACGTATGCACAAACTCAGGTTTCGCATTGGCGTCACGACGGAAACGAATTCCCGCACGACGCGCTTGGAAATCTTCAAAGTTTGAGCAAGACGAGATTTCACGATAGACCCCTTGTGCCGGCATCCATACTTCAATATCGTATTTTTTCGCGGCAGTGAATCCGAGATCTGCCGTACACATGCTGAGCACTTGATACGGAAGACCGAGACGTTTCAATACTTCTTCGGCATGACCTGTCAACAGTTCCAATTGCTCATAAGACTCTTCCGGTTTTACGAAGCGGACGAGCTCGACTTTATTGAATTGGTGCTGACGGATCAACCCACGCGTGTCACGTCCCGCTGACCCAGCTTCAGAACGGAAGTTTGCGCTATATGCTGTATACGCGATTGGAAGTTGTGTCTCCGGAAGAATTTCTTCACGGTGCATGTTCGTGACCGGTACTTCAGCCGTCGGAACGAGGAAGTAGTTCGTATCCGCTACTTTAAATGCATCCTCTTCAAACTTAGGAAGCTGACCCGTTCCTGTCATTGAATCACGATTGACCATGTAAGGAGGTAACACTTCAGCGTACCCATGCTCATCTGAATGAAGGTCCATCATAAAGTTGATGAGGGCACGTTCTAAGCGAGCGCCTAATCCTTTATAGAAGACGAAGCGGCTACCTGTTACTTTTCCAGCGCGCTCGACATCGACGATTTGAAGGTCTTCCATCACGTCCCAATGTTGCTTAGGCTCGAAATCAAACTCAGGCTTTGTCCCGATTTCGCGAATCGTCACGTTGTCGTCTTCCGTTTCGCCGATTGGTGTTGATTCGTGCGGGATATTTGGGATGCTGAGTAAAATCAAGTTGAGTTCTGCCTCAACTTCGCGTAACTCTTCGTCCAACAGTTTGATTTCATCGCCGAGGCGACGTGTCTCTAAAATCGGACCTTCGGCATCTTCTTTGTTCCGCTTCAATTCAGCGATCTGTTTTGTCGCTTCGTTGCGCTTCGCTTTCTTCACTTCGACTTCGTTGATCAAGTCGCGACGTTTCTCCTCTAGTTGTGGGAAGCGGTCAAGTGCACTCAAGTCTTCCCCCCGGTGAGCTAACTTTTCTTTAATCCCTTCAAAATCCTGTCGCAAACGTTTAATGTCTAACATTGCTATTCCTCCTTTTTCATATAAAAAAGGTGGCACGTCCCTTTCCCGTAGGAAAGGGACGAACCACCTTGGATCCGCGTTGCCACCCTCGTTGCCCAAATGTTTGAGCCACTCGATGCACGTAACGTGTGCGAACGTGACTTGTTTCCAAGTCAATGCTCCGAGGCCGATTCGGTCACGTCATCTCACTAGTTTGCACCAACCACTAGCTCTCTGTCAGTAGACGTACGTAACGTACTTATTCTCATCATCGCATCTGTCATTGAATTAATCTTACTTTACAACATCTCAACTTGTTCGACAAGACTGATTTTTCCAAGTGCGAGTCGGATTTGATCGAGGAAATCCAAAAAAGCTCGCGTTATTCTCGTCAAGAACGAGGCGGTATCGACCGACTCCGCTGTAACAAGTGCCATCTTAGGAGGAGCCTCTCCCTCTAAATAGCGTACGTTCTCCGAAGAATCGATGGTGACCATGCCTGCCTGTGTGTCAGCCTTAATCGGAGCCTCTAAATCAAGCAGATCATATTCGGGCTCCGGTACGGGTCTTCCTTTTTCGACTAATACTTCAAAGTCGTTCGTCGTTCGGACCGCGACTTGCTCTTCCTCGCCTTGAGAGACCGTTGCCATCTTGGAGATTGTCTCCCCCATCCGCAAGATTGGGGTCATCACGAAATCCGCATAAGCATAATCATGTAGCGCTTTCGTTCCTGCATAACGTCCCTCGTCCGATGTTGCACCGAGGACGACCGACAAAACGGTACGCCCATCCCGTGTGGATACGCCGATGAAACAATATCCCGCCTCATTCGTCGTGCCTGTCTTGAAGCCGAGCATTCCCGGATAAGCGAGGTCACGATTAGCGAGCATGCGATTCGTCGCATCAAATCGAACACCGTCGACGTCCACGTATGCCCGCTTCGTCACGTCGAGCACTTCCGGATACGTCGTCAAATACGCGATCGCGAGCTTCATCAAGTCCTTAGCAGACGTCAAGTTGTCTCCCGGTAGGCCAGCGGATTCAGAATCGAGTCCTGAGGCGTTCGCGAACGTCGTTTGCGTCATCCCTAATTCATCAGCCCGGCGATTCATCTCTTTGACGAATGCCTCTTCCGAACCGGATACGGCCTCCCCGAGCGTTACGGCCGCTTCATTCGCTGAACGAATCAACGCGGCATCGTATAATTCTTTGACGGTATATGGTTTATTTAACAGCGGGATTCGTGCCAACCCCGGCTTTCTCGTCAACGCCAAAGCAGCATCGCTCGGTGTGATTTCTTGTGTCCAACTGAGTTTCCCTGCCTGAATCGCCTCACGCGTCAAAAATGCAGTCATCAGCTTCGTGATTGAAGCCGGCTGAAGCATCGAATCTTCTTGTTTGGCAAATAGAACTTGTCCTGTCGTCACGTCTACAAGCATCGCGCTTGCTGCATCCACTTTCGGAGCGGCCGCAGAGGCAGCCGATGGCAAGATGGTCTGTATGACGAATACGACAGTGAGCAATATGATGAAATAACGGGCCTTCACATCGTTTCCCCTTTCTGTACGCTTCTTTGTTTAGTGTAACAAAAAATAAGTTTGAAGGACCCCCTTTTTGCGAGGTCCCTCAAACTTATACATGTTGACTCTGATTCGCTTTGACCATCTCGATAAAATAGCGATGTAACGAGAGGTCATCCGTCAATTCGGGATGGAACGAGCAAGCCAGATACTGATTGTAACGGACCGCCACAATCGCTTCCTCCACTTCAGCGAGCACATCTACTTCCGGTTCGACACGTGCCACTTGTGGGGCACGAATAAAGACCGCTTCGACTGGCTCATCGATTCCTTTCACTGGAAGGTCGACTTCAAAACTGTCGACCTGACGTCCGAACGCATTGCGTTTCACTGTCATCGGGATTTTCTTCAAGTGGGCGTCATACCCTTCGACTTCGTTCGCGAGAAGAATCATGCCGGCACATGTGCCGAACATTGGTAACGTTTCCGTCTCTCGAAGTGGTTCAAGTAATCCATAACGATCGAGTAGTCGACGCATTGCTGTGCTCTCTCCACCTGGTAACACGAGTCCGTCAATTGACTCCAAGTCTTCTACCGAGCGAACGACAACTGTTCGAGCACCGAGCGTTTCCAGCATGCGAACATGCTCACGAATCGCACCTTGCATTCCTAATACGCCAATCGTTACCATCTTACCAGCCTCGTGGTGCCATGAGTTCTTCTTCTTTGAGTGTGCGGACGTCGAGTCCTTTCATCGCCTCACCCAATCCTTTTGACAAGTGTGCGATTCGCTCATAGTCATCGTGATACGTTGTTGCTTCTACAATGGCACGTGCAAATTTTTCTGGGTTCTCCGCTTTGAAAATACCAGATCCGACAAAGACTCCATCTGCCCCAAGGTGCATCATCAAGGCAGCATCCGCTGGTGTCGCGATTCCACCTGCCGCAAAGTTTACGACCGGCAGACGGCCCGCTTCACGGATTTGCATCAATACTTCAAACGGTGCACCGAGGTCGCGCGCCTCTGTCATGACTTCATCCACACTCATCGACAAGAGGCGTTTCACTTGCGCTTGGACTGTACGCATATGACGAACCGCTTCGACGATGTTCCCTGTTCCTGGCTCCCCTTTTGTACGAATCATCGCTGCCCCTTCACCGATACGGCGGGCTGCTTCACCAAGGTCGCGTGCTCCACATACGAACGGTGCCGTATAGTCACGCTTGTACAAGTGGAACTCTTCGTCGGCTGGTGTCAACACTTCACTCTCGTCAATGAAGTCGACCCCCATCGACTCGAGGACACGGGCTTCAGCGATATGTCCGATCCGGCATTTTGCCATAACCGGTACAGATACTGCACCCATGACGTCTTCGATGATTGTCGGGTCAGCCATACGGGCAACGCCACCCATTTTACGGATATCTGATGGTACACGTTCGAGCGCCATGACAGCCACAGCACCGGCAGCTTCAGCGATTTTCGCCTGTTCAGCGTTGATGACGTCCATGATGACGCCACCTTTTTGCATTTCAGCCATCCCACGTTTTACTTTATCTGTCCCTACTTGTCTCTTTTCCATTGAAATCCCTCCATTGATTCGTGTTCTACTTGCTAGTATAAGTTGAATTGACTATATTAAAAGTGCCAGTTTCTCATTATTTAAAGTGGTCAGTTTTAAATAAAGGACTCTATTTCATCTATCACGAACCTGTTGAAGTATAAAGGAGGAATACGTATGTTAAACCGCGATTCGTTTGATGAGGGTCATCGTGCCTCATTCGGGACACCCGGGATTGTCTCTTTCATCATCATTCTTGGGTTTATGCTCTACTTCTTTTTTGGTTCGTAAAGAAAGGAACGTCACACCATGGATATGCTTACCTTATCGCTTGATCAAGAATCGTCCATCCCGCTTTACGAGCAATTGTATAAGCACATTCGGGATGCCATCCTCGACGATACGTTAAAGACAGGAACCAAATTACCTTCAAAGCGTAAGCTCTCTCAATTTTTAGATGTCTCGCAGACCACAGTCGAGTTCGCGTATGCCCAGTTACTCGCCGAAGGATACATCGAGTCCATTCCTCGAAAAGGATTTTATGTGTTACCTCAAGAGGAACTGTACGTCCGGCGCTCGAGTAGTACCATCACACCAGCCCCTCAGCGAAAGACATATGATTATGATGTTTCCCCGAGTCAAATCGACACGACTGCCTTCCCATTTGAACGATGGAAGCGACACATCAAACATGTCGTCGATGACGTGAATCATGAATTACTTGCGTTAGGTTCTGTTCAAGGAGATCTAGAATTACGCCAAGAAATCGCCACATATCTTTATCACTCCCGTGGCGTACAGTGTTCACCAGAACAGATCATCGTCGGGTCCGGTACGGAACAGCTGTTGCCACAACTCTTGAATCTATTACCGGACTCGTCTATCTTCGGGATCGAAGACCCTGGTTATCCGCTCACGCGCTTGTTGTTCGAACAACAAGGACGCACATCGATTCCTATTCCCGTAGACGATAGTGGTGTTTGTGTGAATGAGCTCGAGCGTCATGCAATCGATGCACTATATGTCACACCTGCTCATCAATTTCCGACAGGGACCGTCCTGTCTGTCAGTCGAAGGCAACGTTTGTTAAATTGGGCACTCGTCCATCAGACGTATATCATCGAAGACGATTACGACAGCGAGTTTCGCTATAGCGGCAAGCCGATTCCGTCACTGCAGAGCATGGACCCGAACGAACGGGTTATCTATATCAGTACGTTTTCAAAATCTCTCATGCCATCCTTACGCATCGGCTATATGGTCTTACCGACACCCTTGTTAAACCGTTACCGGGAACGACACCAGTATTTCACCTGTAGCGTTCCCCGGTTCGAACAACAGACGTTGGCCTTATTTATGTCGAGCGGTGACTTTGAGAAGCATTTGAACCGGATGCGAAAAATATACCGTCGTAAGTTAGAAAGTGTCCTCTCCGCCTTCCGACCATTCGAACCGACCGTCACCGTGACCGGAGCAAGTGCCGGATTGCACGTCGTGTTGACCATCGCGACCGAGCGAACAGAGCAAGAATTGAAGCGGTCCGCCGAATCCGCCGGAATCGCCATTAAATCCATGAACGACTATCGCATCGTGCATCCGGACTCCCACAAGCAATTTCTATTCGGGTTTGCGCATTTGTCTGAGTCGACTTTACCTGACGTGATCGTTCAGTTGATGCTTGCGTGGGAAGTTTCAAAAGGAGGGAAGTCATGAATCGACGTATCCGGTGGCTCATCGGACTTTTACTCATTGGGAGCGGCATCCTCTTTTTGACGAGTCCGATTTGGAAAAATGCCATTGCCAGTTCGACGAGTGAATACGTGGTGGAACAGATGGAATTTCAAGAAGAGAGCGAGTTTGATCCAAGCTATGATTTTAAAGCCGTCAGTCCGCTCTCTGTATCGGACGTCCTACAAGCGCGCAATCGGTTTCATAATTTGCCGACAATCGGCGTGATTTCGATTCCCGATGTCTCACTGAAACTTCCCATCATGAAAGGATTGGACAATGAAAGTCTCACGGTAGGCGCCGGAACGATGCATCCTGAACAAGAGATGGGCAAAGGGAACTACGCGCTCGCCGGCCACTACCTACAACGAGCAACTGCCCTATTCGGACCGCTCCATGAAATCGTGGTCGGTGCCACGATCTACCTTCAGGATGAAACGCAAACGTACGAGTATGTAGTCACTTCGCTTGAAACCGTCTCTCCTGAACGAGTCGATGTATTAGATGTCACCTCAACCCCAACCATCACGTTAATCACGTGTACGTTCGATACGACAGAGCGCCTGATTGTAAAAGGGAAGCTTGTCGCCTCATCCTCTTGACCGCTTCTCCTTTCAGAATAGGAGAGGCGGTTTATTATTTTTTCAAAAACATATTGTTAGCGCTTTCAAGTTCCGATAAACTATTTTTGAAAACGTTTGCATAAAAGTGTGCAAATCCATTTGACAGGAAGAGGTGCCTCATGAAAAAAACAACCGCTCGTCAGGCTTCAACGCTGATCCTTTCCGGAGCATTACTCATTCAAGCCGGTGTCCCGATGAACGCATTGGCCGAACCGACCACGATGACGATTGATGGATTGAAAACAGACTGGAGCTCGATCCCAGCCCTTGCGACTTCCCCGGCTACGGGTTGGCAAGGATTTGATGTCGGTGATTTATACATACAAAACGATGCTCAACATCTTTATTTTTATGTAGATGCGAACAATGTCCCGAATTGGGGCGACAACGGACAATACATTAACATCGCTCTTCAAATTAACGATGAAGATTCTGGCGTCTCTGAAAATCCACTCGGATACCCATTCGACTTTACAGGCGTCGACAAGGCACCTCAATATCATGTTCTCGTTCGTGTCGATGGCGATCAAACAGTCAAAGAGGCCGCCCTTTATAAGGCCGGACAGGATACCCCCCTCTTACAATTGAACCAATTGAACGGTGCGGCTTTCACAGTGGACCGGACGAAAGGATTCGAAGGAAAGATTCCATTATCCTTACTCGGGCTAAACAATGGAGACCAAGTTCGTGCCTTGACTGTATTGAGCGGCAATAATGCAGGAGAGCATGGTGCGTTCGATACGATTCCAAGTAACGCGGCCAACCAACTGGCGAACAGCTGGAACGTCGCTGCTACTCCGTCGACGCAATCCGTATATAGTGCCCCGTTCACGTTAAATGGGGTGGAGACGATTGATCAGCTTGAGGTCGTTTCGGTGACCCCGGCTTCATCCTCGATCGACGTGGATGTGTCTACCCCAATCACATGGACGTTCAACGAACCTGTCCGTCTCGATACTGAAGCAGTCACGCTTCAACAAGGAGAGACAAAAATCCCGGTCGACGTGACAACGAACGGTTCGACCGTGACACTTCAGCCGAAAGAGGCACTCGCACTCGACACGTCATATACGGCGACCATCCCAGCGGATGCGGTGACAGGGACGATTTCCAACACGTCACTCCCTGCCTTGACGACTTCGTTCAAAACGGCAACCAAGCTCGCCGATCCATGGGAAACGACTCGTTATATCGAGATGAAGTATGTCCGCGCGGATGGAGATTATACGGATTGGAACTTGTGGACGTGGAGCACCGGTAAAAAAGACGGCCAAGTTGACCCGTATCGCATCACGGAGGACGGGGCCATCTTCCGAATCCCCGTTGGCCAAGACGCCACCAAAGTCGGATTTGTGATCCGAAAAGGAACGGATTGGGCTGTGAAGGACGCATACGGAGAAGACAGATACGTCACGCTCGGAGAAGACCGTGTCACGAAGGTCCTCGTCGAAAGCGGCAAAGGTGTGTTCCATCAAGTTCCGACAGTCAACGGACCAGTGTACGGTACAGACGGGATCAGTTTCTTCTACCGCGATGTAGCACTCTATGAATCCGGAAAAATAAATGAAATCGAACAGGTCGCACTCAAAATCAATGATGAAACTTATCCGATGACGTATGAGCCTGAAAACGAATGGTTCCGCCACACAGTGCGTTTGCCTGAAGGCGTTCATGATTACACGTACCTCGTCACAAAAGACGGGGTGACGACTGAAGTGAAGGATCCGTACTTTGAGGCTTCTCAAATCGAGTATCGCCAACCGACCGTCAAACTCACTTCTTCAGTCAGTCCAAAAGCGATTAGCTCCAGAGAAAATGCCGTCCTACGGGTAAAACCAACCTTACCGAAGGGAGTGACGCTTCGTGAACTCTATATCGATGCACGACCTCTCGGAGGACCCGCTAAGTTGCACATCGACCGTGCATTGAATGCTCAAACCATTGCGGTGAAAGATACGATCAAACCAGGAAACAAGACGCTCTCTGTCACAGCCGTCGACCAGTATGGAAATGTCCATCGCTCGAAGACCACCATCCGTGTCGTTCCGAAATCGATGAAAGAGAAACAAGCATTTGATTGGGATGAGGCACGAATCTACTTCATGCTAACCGACCGCTTCTACAACGGGGACGTGTCCAATGATAATCCGAACCGTGAGTACTATGATAAAGACCATCTGGAATCGTACCATGGTGGAGACTTTGCGGGTGTCACAAAAAAACTCGATTATTTAGATGACTTAGGCATCAATACAATCTGGATTACACCGATTGTGGATAACATCGATTGGGATTTGCGTTATGGGAAAGATGGGTCTCAATATGGCTATCACGGATATTGGGCGAAAAACTTTGAAAAACTTGATGAACACCTTGGAGATATGGCCGCATTCCATAAATTGATTGACGAGGCGCATAAGCGTGGCATCAAAATTATGGTCGATGTCGTCTTGAACCATCCAGGCTACGGCATGGAACCAGGTGCAAGTTCAGCCGTCACGAATTTCCCGACGGATGCAGAACGACAAGTATTCGATGGCATGATTCGCGAGAATCCGGTCGATGGGGACGACCTCAGAATGTCCTTATCTGGTCTTCCTGATTTCAAGACCGAGGAAGCGGCCGTGCGGGAGCAATTGGTCAAATGGCAGACGGATTGGATCAAACGTTCGAAAACGAAAAAAGGAAATACGATCGACTATTTCCGTGTCGATACGGTCAAACATGTAGATTCAACGACGTGGAAATCATTCAAAAATGAGCTGACAACAATCAAGCCAAATTTCAAACTCATCGGCGAACACTATGGAGCCAGCATCAACAATACAGGCGGTTATCTGCGGAGTGGACAAATGGATTCCTTGCTCGACTTCGATTTTAAATACCAGGCCGAGCGATTCGTAAACGGCAACATTGAAGATGTAGAAAAATCGCTCCAATATCGGAATAACCAATTATCGAATGAAGCAACGCTTGGACAATTCTTAAGTAGCCATGACGAAGATGGATTCCTCGTCTCGCGCGCAGATGGAGACACAGGTAAGCAAATGGTCGCTGCTGCCCTTCAGATTACGGCCAAAGGTCAACCGGTCATCTATTACGGAGAAGAAGTCGGGCAATCTGGGAAACATGCAGGGGATATGGATAAAGGTGAGTTCAATGAGAACCGCTATGACTTTGACTGGTCACGTGTCAAAGGAGAAGGGAAAGCGATGCATACGCATTACCAAAAACTATTGAATATCCGTGCAGACTATTCTCACGTATTCAGTAAAGGAACACGATCATCCGTCTCTGTGAATGCCAATTCTGGTTACTCGATTTTTGAGCGGGCCTACGGCAAACAGTCCGTTCTCGTCGGATTGAACACGAAAGAGAAAGCACAAACCGTTTCATTTAAGACGTCGTATAAGGCGAAGACTATTTTGATTGACCGCTATAGCGGCAAATCATACACTGTTCAAAAAGACGGGAAGGTGACCGTCTCACTTCCTGCTCAAGATCAGGGAGGTACCGTCATTTTAGTCGAGAAACGCAAATAAAGAACCGCCATCCTGAGTGAACAGGATGGCGGCTTTTTCATTAACGTGAATAGTTTGGTGCTTCTTTTGTAATGTTGACATCGTGTGGGTGGCTCTCTTGGAGTCCAGCACCTGTCATACGAATGAACTGTGTATCTTCACGAAGGGCACGAATGTCGGCAGCGCCGCAATACCCCATACCTGAACGAAGACCACCGATCAATTGATAGACCGTGTCAGCCAGTTCACCGCGATACGCGACGCGACCTTCGATACCTTCAGGAACGAATTTTTTGTCTGCTTCTTGGAAGTAACGATCTTGGCTTCCGCGTTTCATCGATGCTTCTGATCCCATACCACGGTATGTCTTGAATTGACGACCTTGATAGATTTCCATTTCACCTGGGCTCTCTTTCACACCCGCAAGCAAGCTTCCGAGCATGACTGCATTGGCTCCAGCGGCGATGGCTTTGACGATATCACCAGAGTACTTAATTCCACCGTCAGCGATGACTGAGACACCGTGCTCTTTCGCTTCCATCACGCAATCATAGACTGCTGTGATTTGCGGAACACCGACACCTGCGACGACACGTGTCGTACAGATCGAGCCTGGTCCAATCCCAACTTTAATGACGGATGCTCCTGCTTCAATCAATGCACGCGTCGCTTCTGCTGTCGCCACGTTCCCTGCGATGATTGGAAGGGATGGGAACATATCACGTAACTCACGAACCTTTTCAAGTACGCCAGCTGAGTGACCGTGTGCCGTATCGATAACCAATGCATCCACACCTGCTTCAACCAACACTTGAGCACGTGAAGCCGCGTCTTTCGTCACACCGACTGCAGCTGCGACAAGAAGACGACCTTGCTTATCTTTTGCTGCGTTCGGGAACTGTTCGACCTTTTCGATATCTTTCGTCGTAATGAGACCTTTTAATACACCGTTCTCATCGACAAGTGGAAGTTTCTCGATGCGATGTTGATGAAGGATACGCTCGGCTTCTTCAAGCGATGTACCCACTTTTGCTGTGATGAGGTTCTCTGTCGTCATGACATCTTTGATTACCGTCGAATAGTCTTTGATGAAGCGAAGATCACGATTCGTTAAAATACCAATCAATTGACGTTCATCTTCTGAGTTGACGATTGGGACGCCCGAAATACGATACTTACTCATCAAGTATTCTGCATCGTATACTTGACGGTCTGGAGTTAAATAGAACGGGTTTGTGATGACACCATTTTCTGAGCGCTTTACGCGATCGACGTGCTCAGCCTGCATTTCCATCGACATATTCTTGTGAATGACACCTAAACCGCCTTGACGGGCCATAGCAATCGCCATTGGGGCTTCAGTAACGGTATCCATACCGGCACTGATGATCGGAATATTTAATTCGAGTCCTTCACAGAGCTTCGTGCTTAAATCAACGTCACGTGGTAAAACATTTGAAAACCGTGGTACGAGTAATACATCATCAAATGTTAAACCTTCTTTTGCAAACTTATTTTCCCACATAAAAATTGATGGCCCCTTTCTCGTTCTACCTACATCTTTGTTTCGAAATATTTCTGTAATGGTAACAGGTATAACGTAAAAGTGCAATTCAATTCCCGATGTTCAGAAAGTTCAGAATTGTGTTCATTAACTTAAATAACATTAAAATTGTTCGGAATTTCATCGTGTGAACGAGCAGAATATGAAGTCCGATTTCATTATGAACGTAAAAAAACGACCGAGCGTATGCTCGGTCGTCCTGCGTTGTTGCCTGGCAACGTCCTATCCTCACAGGGGGAGATCCCCCAACTACTTTCGGCGCTGAGACGCTTAACTTCCGTGTTCGGCATGGGAAGACGGCTTCCTGCGCTCGACTTGCATGTATTAGGCACGCCGCCAGCGTTCGTCCTGAGCCAGGATCAAACTCTCCAAAGAATTTGATATAGCTCTTAAATTGACGAAGCTTGCGCTTCATTCAAAAATTGTAAAACTTATTTTTGCCTCATCGTTCAGTTTTCAAAGTTCGTCTGCCGCTCTTAGCGACTCATTTATAATAGCACCTGTAATTATATCCGTCAACTATAAAAAGAAAGTTTTTTAAAAAAGAATAAATAAAGACGATTCCATTTCATTTTGTTGAATGGAATCGCTAGTTTCTTCTTATTGAAATGCAACAATGCTCACATCGGTTAATCGCGATAAATCATATTCTTTCTCCCCTGTCGCTTCAAGCACAATCGGTTGTTCGACACGATTCGTATAGGCATGTATCGTTCCTCGTACTCCACTGCTCAATAAAACAGGGCGACCGATTTCATAAAATCCAAGTAATGTCGCAAGAAGCGACAAAGCTTCTCCATCATAGGCTTTGTTCTGCCACATATAGAAATATGCTTCCTCTGGAGAGAGCGGCTTTCGGAACGTTCGGGGTGCTGTTAACTGACAGAAGCGATCGGCGACAATAAATAGAGGAGAGGCTGGATTCAACTCGCGTTCCGTCAGACGTTTTGGAAACCCGGATCCATCCAATCGCTCATGATGCTCGGTAATCAATTGATACACTCTTCCTCGTAACGTTTGAGTACTCGGGAGCATCGATGCCGAAACGAGTGGGTGTTGATACAATAGCTCCCGTTCCATTTTTGTGAAATAACGCATATGAGACCATTTCCGAATTTTAGCGTAGCTCGCATCTGCAAAATAAGAAGCAATCCCGTAATCAAATTGGAGTTGATGTTCGTCCCCTCGATATTTCGATAAGGCACGGGCGACGAGCGCTCGATAGACGGAATGGTAAATGACATGATTTTTCCGCAACGGCTGATGCGTAAAGAAATGAACGATCGCTGTAAGCGGAACTTCCTGACGAAATAGTTGATGAATGAATTCTAGACCTTCATATGGGTTAGGTGCGATCCGTTCTTCCCACTGATTATAATGTTTCTCATATTGAAGGACCTGATTACAGAGGCGCTGTTCTTCTTTAGACGTGAAGAGCTTCTGTTCAACAGGTGCGACATCGATATCTTCGATTTTTAAGAAACGGAGCAAACGTAAATGTTCATTGGTTAAGTGGATTCCGGCTTCTAAAGAAGAAACGGGTGACAATAGCGTCATCCCAACATGTACAGTGGATAAGTTCAAACGCACGCGAATCCCTCCTAATATATGAAAAGGTCGAACGGAAACACCGTTCGACCTCTCGTCTTACTCATTCACATCAGACGATTCATCGGTTTCAGGTGCTTCATCCTCAAACCCATTCTCCAAATCGACTGCTGATTCCTCTTCTAACTCATCTTTTTTCAACTTTGCGATAGTCGCTAAACGATCGCCCTCTTCGATGTTCATCACTTTCACACCGCGAGTACTTCGACCCATTTGAGAGATCGTTTGTGAATCAATCCGAATCGCAACACCGAGTTCGGTCATCAGCATGATGTCATCGTCTTCATCAACGACACGCATCCCGACGACTGTTCCACGATCTGTCTTAATTCCGATGATACCGGAACCACCACGACCTTGTGTGCGGAACTGCTCCATGGCCGTACGTTTTCCGTATCCTTTTTCAGTGATAATCAAGACGTCTTGCGTGGTACGAACGATTTCCATCGAGACGACCAAATCGTCTTCCTTCTTCAATCGAATCGCGCGAACGCCTCGTGCCGTACGTCCCATCGAACGAACTTCTCCTTCGAGAGGGAAGCGAATCGACATACCTTGGCGTGTGACGATCAACATTTCATCGTCGCTCTTCGCTAAACGGACCGTGACGAGTTCATCTGTCTCATTCAAACTGATGGCACGTAGACCGTTTTTGTTGATTCGGGCGTATGCCGAAAGTGGCGAACGCTTAATCAATCCTTCTTTCGTGATGAAGACGAGAGACAACTGCTCGTCTGCTACTTCTTCAGACTCATCCTGTGTCTCTTCCGCTACCGTTTGGTTAGCCAAGTAACTATTGAAATCGACAGGAATCATCGTTTCGACTTTTTCACCTTTGTCGATTTGCAGCAAGTTAATGATCGGCATCCCTTTCGCGGTACGGCTCATCTCAGGAATTTCGTATCCTTTGAGACGGAAGACGCGTCCGAAGTTGGTGAAGAACAGGATGGTATCGTGTGTCGACGCGGAGAGCAGACGAAGCACAAAGTCTTCATCATTCGTTCCCATACCTTGTTTCCCACGTCCACCACGGCGCTGTGTCCGATATGAATCCGATGGGATCGACTTGATATATCCTTCGCTCGTGAGCGTAATCATCATGTCGCGAACTGGGATCAAATCTTCGTCCTCGAGTTCAACGATATCCGTACGAATCACCGTACGACGAGCATCACCATATCGCTCTTTGATTTCGATTAACTCGTTACGAATGATATCGAGTAGCAATTCTTCGTCTCCGAGAATCGCACGAAGTTCTTCGATTAACGCTTTCACTTCACGATATTCGCCTTCAATCTTCTCACGTTCCAAACCAGTCAAGCGTTGGAGACGCATATCTAAGATTGCTTGCGTCTGTTCAGTCGAAAGTCCAAAGCGGGCAATCAACTTTTCACGAGCCTCGTCACCTGTGCGTGTGCTACGGATGATGGCGATGACTTCATCCAAGTGATCCAAGGCAACACGAAGACCTTCTAAAATGTGGGCACGTGCTTCCGCTTTGTCTAAATCGAATTGCGTCCGACGACGCACGACCTCTTTTTGGTGTTCGATGTAGTAATAGATTGCTTGTTTGATGTTCAACGTTTTTGGACGACCGCCTACAAGCGCGAGCATGTTAACACCGAACGTCGTTTGCATCGGTGTTTGCTTGTACAAGTTATTCAAGATGACACTCGCATTCGCGTCGCGGCGAACTTCAATCACGATGCGCATCCCGTTACGGTCTGATTCATCGCGTAAGTCCGTGATTCCCTCGATTTTCTTGTCGCGAACCAAATCGGCAATCTTTTCAACGAGACGCGCTTTGTTGACTTGGTAAGGAATCTCGTGCACGAGGATCCGTTCACGGCCATTTTTCAAGACCTCGATTTCAGCTTTCGCACGCATCGTAATCGATCCACGTCCAGTTTCGTATGCACGACGAATCCCACTACGTCCCAAAATCTCTCCCGCAGTCGGGAAATCAGGACCCGGGATATGTTGCATCAATTCTGCAATCGTGATGTCCGGGTTGTGAGAAAGCGCCAGTACACCGTCGATGACCTCGTTCAAGTTATGAGGCGGAACGTTCGTCGCCATACCAACGGCAATCCCGCTCGTCCCGTTCACAAGGAAGTTCGGGAAACGTGCCGGAAGTACGACTGGTTCTTTTTCTTCACCATCGAAGTTTGGTTGATAATCAATCGTGTTTTTTCCGATGTCTCGTACGAGTTCCATCGCAATTTTAGACATACGTGCCTCGGTATAACGCATCGCAGCGGCCGAGTCGCCATCGACTGAACCGAAGTTCCCGTGACCGTCGACTAATTCGTAGCGATAACTGAAGTCCTGAGCCATGCGGACCATCGTCTCATAAACGGCTGAGTCACCGTGTGGGTGGTACTTACCGATGACGTCCCCGACGACACGCGCCGACTTCTTATGTGGCTTGTCCGCGCGAATACCTAGTTCGTTCATCGCATATAAAATACGACGGTGAACCGGCTTTAATCCATCTCGCACGTCCGGAAGGGCACGTGATACGATGACGCTCATCGCGTAGTCCATGAACGACGTTCGCATCTCCTGGCTAATATTTATATCCTTGATATTTTCTTGTTCTGCCATTCGTTATTGCCTACCCTTCTTATTAAATATCGAGGTTCTTCACGTAATGGGCGTGAGATTGAATAAAGTCACGGCGTGGTTCGACGTTGTCACCCATGAGCGTTTCGAAGATTTCATCCGCTTCGATTGCATCTTGCAGGTCGACACGAAGCATCGAACGTGTTTCCGGGTTCATCGTCGTATTCCATAACTGTTCAGGATCCATCTCTCCGAGACCCTTGTAACGTTGAACGCTATAACGTGCATTTTCAGGAAGTTGTGCAATCGCTGCCTGCAACTCACGGTCGTTTTGAACGTAGATGGTTTCTTTCCCGTGCTTCACACCATAGAGTGGTGGTTGCGCGATATAAACATATCCACTTTCAACGAGTGGGCGCATGTAACGATAGAAGAACGTCAACAATAACGTCCGAATGTGCGCACCATCGACATCGGCATCGGTCATGATGATGAGTTTATGATAGCGCGCTTTCGATAAGTCAAACTCATCGGCAATCCCTGTTCCGAGAGCAGTGATGATGGTCCGGACTTCTTGGTTGGCCAAAATCTTATCAAGACGTGCTTTCTCAACGTTGATGATTTTCCCTCGAATCGGAAGGATGGCTTGGAAGTGACGATCACGTCCAGATTTCGCAGAACCTCCCGCTGAGTCACCCTCAACGATGTATAGTTCAGATTTCGATGCATCTTTTGACGAACAGTCTGCCAATTTCCCTGGCAATGAACTGACTTCGAGAATCCCTTTCCGACGTGTCATCTCGCGTGCACGTTTCGCAGCAAGACGCGCACGTGCCGCCATCAAGCCTTTGTCGACAATGAGGCGACCGACCGACGGGTTCTCGAGTAGGAATTGTTCGAACGTGTCGCTGAACAATGTGTCCGTTGCCGTACGCGCATCGGCATTCCCGAGTTTTGTCTTCGTCTGCCCTTCAAACTGAGGAGAAGGGTGCTTGACCGAAACAATCGCCGTCAATCCTTCACGGACATCATCCCCTGAGAGGCTACCATCGGCTTCCTTCATCAATCCGAATCGCTTCGCATAATCATTAATGGCACGGGTGAGCGCCGTCTTAAATCCAGTCTCGTGCGTCCCACCTTCATGCGTCGGAATGTTGTTCGTGAATGAATAAATGTTACTTGCGAAACCTTCGTTGTATTGAAGCGCGATCTCGACTTCGATTCCGTCTTTCGTACCGTGTACGTACACAGGCTCCTCATGAATCGACGCTTTTGACCGGTTCAAGTGCTCGACATAAGACTTGATTCCGCCCTCATAGTGATAGTTCCGTTCAATCGTCTCGTCACTACGATCATCTTTAGCCACGATTCGTAACCCTTTGTTCAAGAAGGCGAGCTCACGTAAGCGTGTCGCTAACAGATCAAAGTCATATTCGAGTGTCTCCTGGAAGATGTCTCCGTCTGGGAAGAAACGAACTGTCGTCCCAGTCGTGTCAGTCGTCCCGACGATTTCGAGTTCACCTTGTGGGACACCACGTTTGAACGATTGGTAATATACGTTTCCATCGCGACGAACGAACACTTCAAGTTTCGTCGATAAGGCGTTAACAACCGACGCCCCGACACCGTGAAGACCACCTGATACTTTGTATCCGCCACCGCCGAACTTACCACCTGCGTGCAACACCGTGAAAATAACTTCAACGGCAGGTCGACCCGTTTTCTTTTGAACATCGACCGGAATCCCACGTCCGTTGTCTTCAACAACGATCGAGTTCCCTGGTTCAACCGTCACTGTGATCGTGTCACAATAACCAGCGAGCGCCTCATCGATTGAGTTATCGACAATCTCCCATACCAAATGGTGGAGACCGCGAGAGCTTGTGGAACCGATATACATCCCTGGACGTTTACGGACAGCCTCTAAGCCTTCAAGGACTTGAATCTGATCGGCGCCGTACGCTTGCAATTCTTTTTCATTTTCATTACTCATCGGTTATTTTCACCTACTATACATGATTTGGTGTTCCTTCTTGCCACGATTACACGGACTCCGTTTCAACCTCACCTTGTTTCACGTGAAACACTTTAGCTTGTTGAATGGTCTCATGTGCAATCCCGTCAATGTTTGTTGTAGTCAAAATCGTTTGTACTTTCCGTCCCATCGTATCGAGGAGATGGGTTTGGCGATGATCGTCAAGCTCAGATAACACATCGTCTAATAACAACAGAGGATATTCGCCTACTTCTTCATGAATCAATTCAATCTCAGCTAGCTTCAATGACAAGGCCGCCGTTCGTTGCTGACCTTGTGAACCGAACGTTTGAACGTTTCGATTGTTGACATACAATTCAAAATCGTCACGATGCGGACCAAACAAGGTCACACCTCTTCGTCGTTCGTTCTCTCTTATTTTATCAAACTTTTGACGATACGTTTCAAACATCTGTTCTTTTGAGAAGCGTTCTTTTTGGAACGTGTCGGAAACGTATTGAATCGTCAGTGTTTCGAGTTCTCTCGTGATTCCGGAATGGATGGGATTGGCCCATTTTTCGAGCTGGTCGATGAAGTGATAGCGTCTCATCACAATTTTTACGGCAAGTTCAATCAATTGATCCGTCAAGACTTCAAGTAACGTCTCGTCGCCACCTTTTGTGGATAACTGCTTCAACAAGGCGTTCCGTTGTTTCAACGTCTTCAAGTATTGATTGAGCTCGTGTAAGTACACCGGACTGACCTGACCGATTTCCATATCTAAAAATCGCCGTCTCCCTTGCGGACTGCCTTTGACGATGGCTAAGTCTTCTGGGGCGAACAAGACGACGTTAAATGCGCCGACATAGTCACTGAGACGACGTTGTTCCAAATGATTGAGCTTTGCTTTCTTGCCTTTAGGAGAAAAAGAGAGACTCTGCACCGATTCGCCCGTCCGTTTATGAATCCGTCCTTCGATACTCGCAGCATCGGCTTCCCAACCGATTAACTCACGGTCTTGTGTCGTCCGATGCGATTTTGCGAGCGCAAGTACGTAAATCGATTCGAGAAGATTCGTTTTTCCTTGGGCGTTCTCACCAATCAGAACATTCGTCTGTTCTGAAAAATCTAGCTCGAGGGTTTCGTAGTTGCGATAGTTTTGCAATCGGATCGACTTTAAATGCACGTCAGTTTCCCTCGATTTGATATTCCCCGAAGCCTTCGACTTCGATTGTATCTCCATCTCTTAATTTACGACCACGGCGTTGGTCCTGCTCACCGTTCACTTTAATCATGACATCCTCTAAAAAGAACTTTGCTTGTCCCCCACTCGAGATGATATCTGCTAATTTTAAAAATTGTCCGAGTGTTACATACTCGGTTGTAATCGACACTTTTTCCATGTCGTCACTTCCTTTCTCACATGCTGATCTGAAAAAATCGCCATACATATTAGTTTATCGAAAATCGTCGAATAAGGCAAAAAGAGGGATGACAAGGCAAGACACCTCATCATCCCTACCCGCAGCTTACGATGTGCGGACTGGCAAAATCAGTTGAAGAACACTATCTTGTTCAACCGGTCGTAAAATGAACGGTCGCATCGAACCCGTGAACTGGATTTCGATTTCAGATGCATCGAGTGCGCGGAGCGCGTCCATCACGAATTTTGAGTTGAAGGAAATTTTTAGTTCTTCTCCTTCAAGCGACAGGATGCTGACACGTTCCGACACTTTTCCGACTTCCGGCGAGTGTGAAGAGACTTCAACTGCCGTTGTATCTTCCGCCACAAATTTAATGACGTTGTTGCGATCGGCACGTGCTAGGAGTGATGCACGGTCAATGGCCTGTAAGAACTCTTTCGCATTCATCCGAACGGCTGTGCGATATTCTTCCGGAATGAGACGTGACGTGTCTGGATAGGCACCGTCTAACAAACGAGAGAAGAATGAGATGTTTTTCATACGGAATAAAATTTGTTGGTCCGTTAAGACGATTTCAATCGGCAACTCTTCACGGTCGAGTAATTTTGCCAATTCGTTGAGTGAGCGACCAGGAACGACGACATTTTGGAACGTCAAATCGTTATCTGTCTCAAACCGCGCACGACGAAGCGCCAGACGGTGGCTATCGGTTGCGACACATGTAAGGAAGCCCTTCTCTGCTGAGAAGTTAACCCCTGTCAATACGGGACGTGTCTCCTGTGAAGAAACAGCGAAGCTCGTCTGACGGATGATGGTCTTCAATAGATCAGCCGGCAAATAGAAGCGACGATCACTCGCAAGTTCAGGTAGGCGTGGATATTCATCCGGGTCAAGACCGTTTAAATGGAACTCTGCTTGACCAGACTCAATGCGCGTCATGAAGTTCGGTGAAACTTCGAGTGTGACCTCGTTCGTCGGTAACTTCTTCACAATTTCTCCTAAGAAGCGTGCGTTCAACACGACGCTTCCAGCACGTTGAATTTGAATGAGTTCAATTCCACCCTCTTCGATTGGAATCAAGCGTTCAATCGAAATCTCGGTATCACTTCCTGTCAGTGTTAAGCCATCCGCATGTGCTTCAAGTTTCAAGCCTGTCAAAATTGGAATGGTCGTTCGTGAAGCCACAGCTTTTGATACGTCTTGTACGGCTTGCATGAATACATCTCGTTGAATCGTTAAATGCATGTGGATAATTCCTCCTAAGGTGAAATGAGTTCATTTCCTAATAATATAATAGTATTAATTAAGTCATAATAGTAATAAGGGCTGTGGATACTGGGGATAAGTCCCCTAATCCATACGTGTTAAGCCATTTCGCCTGTGAATAACTTGTGGATAACTAAGGTGGTTTATCCACAGGATATCCACAGAGAATTCTTCATTAGTTAGAAAGTGCCTTCTTCAACGTTTGAATCGTCTCTTGCATTTCCACATCGTTCTTTAGAAGGGTGCTAATTTTTTCATGTGCATGAATCACAGTCGTGTGATCACGCCCTCCGAACTCTTCCCCGATTTTTGGTAAAGAGCTCTCCGTCATCTCCCGCGAGAGATACATTGCGATTTGACGTGGGAATGCCAACGTCTTGGTTCGCTTTTTCGAGTTCAATTCTTCTACTTGAATGTTGAAGTGTTGACCGACAACTTCTTGAATATCGCGAATGACAATTTTCTTCGCTTCCTGGACAGGCATGATATTATGAAGCGCTTCGGCTGCCACGTCCGGGTCGATTGGTCGTCCGACAAGTTTTGCATAAGCGACGACTCGTGTCAGTGCCCCTTCTAGTTCCCGAATGTTCGTATCGATTTGATTCGCGATATACAGCATGACTTCATTCGAGATATCAAGCCCTTCCGCGGTCGCTTTTTTGCGAAGAATCGCAATTCGCGTCTCAAGGTCCGGTGGTGTGATGTCTGTGATTAGGCCCCATTCAAAGCGTGAACGAAGTCGATCCTCTAGCGTCGGGATTTCTTTTGGTGGTCGATCACTTGAAATCACGATTTGTTTCTGATCATTGTGCAATGCATTGAATGTGTGGAAAAACTCTTCTTGGGTTTGTTCTTTCCCTGCTAAAAACTGAATATCATCAATCAATAGTACATCAATGTTTCGATAACGGTTCCGAAACTCACCGGTCTTATTATCCCGAATCGAATTGATAAATTCATTTGTGAACTTCTCAGAAGAGACATAGGCAATGCGAGCCCCCGGTTTTTGACCTTTTACATAATGACCAATCGCATGCATCAAATGTGTTTTACCAAGTCCAACGCCTCCGTAAATGAAGAGCGGGTTATAGGCGCGTGCAGGTGCTTCAGCGACAGCAAGTGATGCGGCGTGGGCAAAACGGTTCCCCGATCCGATGACAAACGTCTCGAAAATGTATTTGTCATTCAGTTGACCAAGATCCCCTTCCTCTTTTGAAGGTAATAGCACGGGCTGTTCTTTTGTTTCTGTCACGGCGATGGACTCATTTGACGTTCCATCCGCTGGAGCATACTTGTGTGCTTGAGATTCCTCGATGAAATGAATTTCAAGCTTGTTGTTTGTGATCTCTTCAACCGTATCTTGTAACAGAGAGAGATACTGTCGCTCTAACCACGTGACGATAAAACTGGCGGGTGCCGACACAACGAGCGTCGTTCCCATCAATGATATCCCCTCGGTTGATTTTAACCACATGTCAAAACTGGCTTTTGGAGTTCGTTCTTCTTCCTCGATTACCGATAAGACGTTTCTCCAAATCTCGCGAGCATTCTTCAATGAAAGACCTCCTTTACTCACATGTTGGGTAAAACTTATTCACACGATATACACATACACTATTCTATAGTAGAAACTAGGGTTATCCCCAGAGAACAAAAACTGTGGATAAAGTTATCCACATGGTGTTCATTATGGGGATAACACTTATCCACAGCCTGTGTATATCTTGGAATCACGAATTGTTCATCCACAAGTTTGTGCACATTCAGTTTAGCAAAATAAAATAGACGTGGCAATGCTTTTTGGTATTTATCCACAGATAAAGAAAAGTATCCACACCCACTTATCCACATGCTGTGTGTTTTGTGGATAACCTGTGGATATATTGTGGATAAAGCACTAATGATAGAATATGAGATGAAAAAGTTATACACAAAAGAGGAAGAAGTGAAATGAAAGATTGTTTTTGTAAAAGAAGAAAATGAAAAAATAAAGAATAAGAATATGAAAAAAGAGGAGTTATTCACATATAAATGTGGATAACTTCGAGATTTTGTGGATAAAATGGCTCAACGTGGCTATTTATAAAGACCGTTTATAAAATACGTAAAGGTTGTGTATACATTCATCCCCTACTCGTCCTTCGGATAAGGATCGAATCCATGTGGATGAATGCTTTCTGAGTGCCTCATTCTACGAATTCGAAAACCATCCGAAAATACATTGACAATTGTTGAATCGATTTATATAATCTTAAAGACTGCCTTAAATGAAACTATAACTTGCTAATAGAGCGTTAATCTTGAGGAGGTGCTGTAACCATGAAACCAACTTTCAACCCTAACAACCGTAAGCGTAAGAAAGTTCACGGATTCCGTGCACGCATGGCGACTAAAAACGGTCGCAACATTCTTGCTGCTCGTCGTCGTAAAGGCCGTAAAGCCTTGACTGTATAATTCTGAATGAAGATTGCCCGGGGATCCTTTCCTCGGGCAATTTTTTAGTTTGTCACAGAAACGTAGTATTTCATGGATTCTCCCTCGTTCAAATGATGTGGATATGATATGATGTTAGTTGACGATTTTTGAAGCGAAGGATGGAGTGAGAATTTTGAAAAAAGAATACCGCCTGCAAAAGAATGAAGAGTTCCAAGCGGTGTTTCGCGAAGGACGCTCCGTGGCCAATCGTCAGTTTGTCGTCTACACGCTCAAAGCGGATCAAACGCATTTCAGAGTGGGTCTTTCCGTCAGTAAGAAACTTGGAAATGCTGTGGAACGGAACCGGATGAAACGATTGATGCGTGAGTCGCTTCGCTTGCTCGAACCAAACGTTGCACCGAATGATTATGTCATCATCGCTCGAAAACCTGCGACCGCATTGACGCAGTCGGAAGTAACCGAGAGTTTGAAACACGTATTCAAACGGGCCAAGGTTTGGCAAAAGCAGGGCCGGTGACCATGACAATCTGAATTTGTTCTCTCATATAATTAGAGTCTGATAAGATTGCCCGATCGACGTGTGCGTTAAAAAGAATTGATAAAGAAAGCGTAGGAGGAACTATGAGCAAAAAGCTAAAATTAGGATTACTCGCTGCCATGACCGCGGTCATCATGCTGATGGCAGGCTGTGTGGATCCGTCTACCATCCAAGCCGAACCAGTAACGGCTGACACAGAAGGTTTCTGGGCGAAGTACTTTGTATGGCCGCTCGCATGGCTTTTGAAGGAAGTTGCTTACTTGGTCGGTGGCCCGTGGCAATACGGGATTTCAATCATCATCGCGACGATTATCGTCCGGTTATTGATTCTCCCACTCATGATCAAGCAGACGAAGAGTATGGGTGCGATGCAAGTGTTGCAACCAGAAATGCTGAAGCTTCGTGAAAAGTACAGCTCAAAAGACCAGGAAACACAACGTAAACTCCAAGAAGAGATGATGAAGCTTTATCAGGAATACCAAATCAACCCGCTCGCGGGATGTTTGCCAATCTTGATTCAAATGCCGATTCTCTTCGCATTCTATGATGCGATTCGCCGTACACCTGAGATTTTCGAAGCGAACTTCTTATGGTTCGACCTCGGTGCTCCGGATCCAACGTTCGTCTTGCCGATTTTAGCGGCAATCTTGACGTTCGCACAACAAAAAATCTCAATGGCGGGTCAAGAACAGAACCCGCAGTTGAAGATGATGCTTTATATCTTCCCGGTCATGATCTTCGTCATGTCGATCAACCTCCCAGCTGCCCTTTCGTTATACTGGGTAGTCGGTTATATCATCTCGATCATCGTCACGATGGCAATCATGCTCCCGATGCGTGAGAAGATGAAGGTTGCGGCTGAAGCGAAAATCGCTGCGAAAGAAGCAGAGCGTGCAGCGCTTGCTGAAGAAGAAAAGAAAAACAAAAAGAAAAAGCGTAAATAATCGCTAAGCTGAGTGTCTTCTGACGCTCAGCTTTTTTTTGTGGGATTGCAAGCCAGTCAGAGGGGAATAGAGATAGAAACGAGTAAACGGAGGTGTGGGAAAATGGAGGCATTCATTCAGCGTTTGGAACGTTCGACGTTATGGCAAGCGGTCATTTATTTTGTACTTGGTGTTCTCATTCTGTTATATCCTCGATTTTTCTTTGATGTCATGGTGTATGTCATTGCCGGTTATTTAGCGATCATGGGGATTTGGATGATCTTTCAAGGGTTGCGTCGACGTCAGGGAGGGTTGCCACCCACTTTCTTTATGGGTCTCATCTATTTGATTTTGGCAGTGGTCGTCTTTTTCTTCGCGGAGACGCTAGCTAGTCTTCTCCCGATTTTGATCGGAGCCTTGTTCTTATTCGGTGGAATTATCCGCCTGATTCAGGCACTCGGTTACCGTCAATCGATGTCGGGACGATGGCTTTGGTTTTTGATTGGAAGTCTATTGTGGATAGGTGTCGGGATTCTCATGTTGACGAATCCGTTCAGTAGTCTACTTGTCTTGTTCCAACTGTTCGGCGGCATTCTCATCGCCATCGCGATACTGGAACTGTTCCTCTATTTCACGATTCGTTCGACGAAACGCCAAGCAAGATACTAAAAAACAAGCCGCCCTATATGCCAGGACGGCTTGTTTCTCGTTGAATCAACTGTTCCATGAACGGTCCGAACACGTTGTAGCCAGGTAGTGATGTGAAAAAAGTTTGCTCTACCTGAAGTCGCTCCAGATAGATGTGGGCGGCTTTTTCGTGTGAGGCGGGGGTCAAATGGTCATAAAATGAGCGGAGGTCGATTTTTTGTCGCTGCGTCACATCTTTTAAACCAAGGGAAGCCCGGTCCGGTGTGTGGTGAGCGGCTAACACATATGCGAAATGGACCATTCCTTGCCGGAGCATCTCCGTTGCCCACATCGCGTTGCCTCGATTGCGTGATTTTGTATATTGGAAAAAGAACCACACGGTATCGAACGCATGGTCACTGATTGCCGCTTCGTCTAATTGCAAGGAAGTGGCGTGTCTAGCAAGTCGCTGTTGTGGGTCGTAGAGCACATGAATCGAGTCTTGATGATTCAACGTCTCTTGCGTGACCGTGAACAGGTCGAGGTGAAGAAAATCATCAAAGACGGCGATGAGTTGTGGAGCGACGATGTGAATCTCGTCTTTTAACAGAATCGGACGATAGGCGGTTACATGCTCGAGGCGTCTAGATAGAAAAGAGACCTCTTCATCGGGGTGTACCATGACATAGAGGTCGATATCTGAATGTTCATCGGCTTCTCCCCGACCGAATGAACCCTTCATAAAAATCGCTTGAACCGCTTCATCGTGCTGTAATCGTTCGGTGATGATTCGGATTGCGTCTTGCTGTTTCATCTTTAGATCATCTCTCTCCTATGTAAATATATTCCTTTATTGTACGAAAACGATGAGTCGAATGGCAATGACTTTATCAATGGTCCAACTCTTTCGTTCAAGTCGAATATCGTGTATAGTAGGTTCGTTATGCATATGATAGAAGAAGATGTTTAGGTTTGGAGGGAGAAAGATGCTAGAGTTTGACACGATTACAGCGATTTCGACGCCGATGGGTGAAGGTGCCATCGGGATCGTCCGACTATCGGGCGATTTGGCGGTCGAAACGGTGAACAATGTGTTTTCTGGGAAAGACTTAACAACAGTCGATTCACATACGATTCATTATGGAACGTTAAAATATCCTAATACGGGCGAAATCGTCGATGAAGTCATGGTCAGTATTATGCGCGCGCCGAAGACGTTTACGCGAGAAGATGTCGTCGAAATCAATTGTCACGGAGGCGTCGTAGCGGTCAATCGTGTCCTTGAGCTCATTCTCGATCAACCCGACATCCGCCTAGCAGAACCGGGCGAGTTCACGAAGCGCGCCTTTTTAAATGGTCGGATCGATTTATCTCAGGCGGAAGCGGTCATGGATTTGATTCGCGCGAAGACGGACCGAGCAATGAACGTTGCGATGGCGCAAATGGAAGGACGTTTGTCACGCCTCGTTCGCGAGTTACGTCAACAATTGCTCGAGACGATTGCGGCGGTCGAGGTCAACATCGACTATCCAGAATATGACGCAGAAGAGATGACCCAGGCCATCGTCGAAGAGAAAGCGGGCGAGGTCAAACGTGTCCTCGAACAGTTACTCGAGACAGCGCGACAAGGGAAAATCTTACGTGAAGGCTTGGCCACGGCAATCATCGGTCGACCGAACGTCGGAAAATCTTCTTTGATGAACACGCTCGTTCAAGAGACAAAAGCGATTGTCACCGAAATTGCCGGTACGACACGTGACACAATTGAGGAATACGTCAACGTGAAAGGTGTTCCGCTCAAATTGATCGATACGGCAGGGATTCGCGAAACGGAAGATATCGTGGAACGAATCGGTGTGGAAAAGTCGAGAAAAGCGTTAGAAGCGGCAGATTTGGTCCTTCTCGTCTTGAACGGACATGAGGGATTGACTGTCGAGGATGAGGCGTTATTTGAGGCAGTTAAAGGAATGAATGCCATCATCATCATCAACAAGACAGACTTGCCACAAAACATGGATTCTTCTAAGCTAGAGAAACTAGCGGCAGGACGTCCAATTGTGGCGACATCGCTCTTGCTAGATGAAGGAATCGATGCCCTTGAAGCGGCCATCGCAAATCTATTCTTCGCAAAAGGTGTCGAGTCACAGGATATGACGTATATCTCAAACGCTCGACACATTCAGTTAATCAAACGAACGATTGGTCAAATTGATGAGGCGCTCGGTAGTGCCGTCATGAATATGCCGATCGACATGGTTCAAATCGATTTACGTCGTGCGTGGGATACGCTCGGTGAAATCAATGGAGATACCGTACAGGAGAGCTTGATTGATCAGCTCTTTTCACAGTTTTGTCTTGGGAAATAATAAGGAGGAACGAATATGGCTTATACGGCAGGCGAATTTGACGTCATCGTCATCGGGGCCGGACACGCAGGGATTGAATCAGCACTCGCATCGGCTCGAATGGGCGCGAAAACAGCGATGCTCACCATGAACCCTGATATGGTCGGATTCATGTATTGCAACCCATCAATCGGTGGGCCGGCGAAAGGGATCGTCGTACGTGAAATCGATGCGCTCGGTGGCGAGATGGGGCGTGCGATTGACGCGACATACATCCAAATGAAGATGCTCAACACATCGAAAGGGCCGGCGGTACGTGCGCTACGTGCACAGGCGGACAAATTCCAATACCAAAATCATATGAAGAAAGTGCTAGAAGATGAGCCGAATCTGCTGCTTCGTCAGGCGCTAGTCGAGCGCTTGTTGATTGAGGACGGAGAAGTACGTGGCGTGGTAACGAACACAGGTTCAGAATATCGCGCGAAAGCGGTCATCGTCACAACGGGAACGTTCATGCGTGGTCAAATCATCATCGGGGAATTGGCTTACGAGAGTGGTCCGAACAACCAAATGCCATCGGTCGAGCTATCGAAGCATCTTGAAGAGCTCGGTCTCGACTTAGTTCGATTCAAAACGGGAACACCGCCACGAATCGACGGCAAGACGATTGATTATTCGAAGACGGAGATTCAGCCAGGGGACGAGAATCCATCATTCTTCTCGTACACCTCGACGGACTTGGATCCGATCGAACAAATCCCGTGCTGGCTCACGTACACGAGCGAACGTACACACCAATTGATTGATGAGAACTTGCATCGCTCACCGATGTATTCGGGTGCGATTAAAGGAACGGGGCCCCGTTATTGCCCATCAATCGAAGATAAGGTCGTTCGCTTTAATGATAAACCGCGTCACCAAATCTTCTTAGAGCCAGAAGGTCGCGATACGGAAGAAATCTATGTCCAAGGCTTTTCGACGAGTATGCCAGAAGACGTGCAACATCAGATGCTTCGCACGATCCCGGGTCTTGAAAATTCAGAGATGATGCGTCCCGGTTATGCGATTGAATACGATGCGGTCGTACCGACACAGCTTTGGCCAACTCTCGAAACAAAAGCTGTCCCAGGTCTTTTCACAGCGGGACAAATCAACGGGACGAGCGGGTACGAAGAAGCGGCTGGACAGGGCATCATGGCGGGAATCAACGCCGCATGCAAAGTGCTCGGAAAAGATCCGGTCATCTTGGACCGTTCGCAAGCGTACATCGGCGTCTTAATCGATGACCTCGTGACGAAAGGTACGAACGAACCGTATCGCCTTCTCACATCACGTGCCGAATACCGTCTTTTGTTGCGTCATGACAATGCGGACTTGCGACTCAGCGACATCGGGTATGAGATCGGCTTACTTTCAGAAGATCGTCACACTCACCTCAACGAGAAGCGTGTAGCGATTGAAAAAGAAGTGAAGCGACTTGCGTCACTTGTCGTCAAACCGACACCTGAAGTCAATGCGATGCTCGAATCGGTCGGTGCGCACCCGCTTAAAGAAGCGACGCATGCCAACATCTTGTTGAAACGTCCGGAAGTATCTTATGAAGCACTCATGACGGTCGTTCCGTCAACGGAAGAATTGTCGTATGAAGTGAAAGAGCAAGTCGAGATTCAAGTGAAGTATGAAGGTTATATTTCCAAACAGCTTGAACAAGTCGAGAAGATGCGTCGCATGGAAGAAAAACGAATCCCGGAAAACTTGGATTACGATGCGATCGGTGGTCTCGCGACAGAAGCGAAACAAAAACTAAAACAAGTTCGTCCTCTTTCGATCGGTCAAGCGTCTCGTATCTCAGGCGTAAACCCAGCAGACGTGTCAATCTTGCTCGTCTATATCGAACAAGGACAATACGCAACGGTGGAGTGAAACGATGAACGAATCTCAATTTATTGAAGCGTTACGAGCTGAAGGGTTTGAGCTGAGTGAGACACAACTCAGTCAGTTCAAGCGTTACTTCGAAATGCTCGTCGAATGGAACGAGAAAATGAACTTAACGGCCATCACGGACCGAGAGGAAGTATATTTGAAGCATTTCTATGATTCGCTCAGCGCAGCGTTTCATTTCGATTTCACGAAAGTCGAAACCGTATGTGATGTCGGGGCAGGAGCCGGATTCCCAAGTCTTCCGCTCAAAATTTTATTCCCACACTTACACGTCACGATCATCGATTCGTTAAACAAACGCATCACCTTTTTGAACGAGTTGGCTCTTGCCCTCGGACTCGAAGGTGTTGCGTTCCATCATGGTCGTGCCGAAGAGTTCGGAAAAAATAAAAAGTTCCGCGAACAGTTTGACGTCGTCACAGCACGTGCGGTTGCCCGCATGACCGTGTTGGCAGAATACTGTTTGCCACTCGCGAAAGTAGGCGGAAGCTTCGTTGCGCTTAAAGCGGCCAAGGTTTCTGACGAGATGGCAGACGCCAAAAACGCTTTAGCCGTTCTAGGTGGGAAAGAAAAAGCGACACACCAGTTCCTATTGCCAGGAGAGATGAGTGAGCGTAATATCGTAGTTGTAGATAAACTACGAAAAACGCCCGGGAAATATCCGCGTAAAGCGGGGACACCGGCGAAAGAGCCACTTATCTGATGATGTCGTTTCACGTGAAACAAAAGCAGATTCCAGTGGTGGAGTCTGCTTATTTTTTTACATAAAGGGGTGCCCGACGTTGAAGAATAGATTTGCGAAATTGTTCGGTGTGAATCGAAAAGACGAAGTTGCCGTGACGCAGATTGCGGAAGTTCGAGCGGATGACACGGTACAAGAACTCTCGTTATCACGGTTGCGTCCAAACCGTTATCAACCGCGTAAAGTGTTCGAACCGGCAAAAATTGAAGAGTTGGCAACGACGATTTCGGAACATGGACTCCTTCAACCAATCGTGGTTCGAAAGGCAGATGGGGACTGCTATGAAATCATTGCCGGGGAGCGTCGTTTCCGTGCGGTGAAATCGCTTGGTTGGTCAGCGATTCCGGCAATCGTTCGCGATATGGACGATGATACGACGGCTGCACTCGCCTTGATTGAAAACTTGCAGCGTGAGCAGTTAAGCCCGATTGAAGAGGCGGAAGCATATGATCGTTTACTCGCCTTGAACGGTTTGACGCAAGATGCGCTCGCGAAGAGTCTAGGCAAGAGTCAATCCACGATCGCCAATAAGTTGCGCTTGTTAAAATTGCCGGAGGATGTGAAGCAGTCGCTTCGCGATCGTCGGATCAACGAGCGACATGCGCGTGCGTTGTTGCCGTTGAAGGAAGAAGGATTGCAACTTCAAGTGCTCGCAGAAGTGTTAGAACAGGATTTTAACGTCAAGGAGACAGAGGAACGCGTCGCCTTTTTAACAACACCGATCGAAGAAGAGAAGCGAAAGCCGAAAAAACAACGTCGTCGGACGAAAAGTTTTGCGCGTGACACGCGAATCGCCATCAACACGATTCGTGACTCAATCGATTTGATTGGGAAAACAGGGATTGACGTCCAAACTGAAGAAGTAGACGAAGAGGAATTTGTTGAAATTCGAATTCGCATCCCGAAAGCGCGGCCTCAAAAATGAGTCCGTGCTTTTTTATACAATGAAGGAGGTTTGTAGATGGAACGATTAGCATTAAAATTCATTCGCCCAAACCCGAATCAGCCCCGGAAACAATTTGAGGTGGAAAAATTAGAAGAGTTGCGTCAATCCATTGAGCGATATGGCGTCCTACAACCAATCGTCGTTCGAAAAGCGACAGGATACTATGAAATCATTGCCGGGGAACGACGGTTTCAGGCGGCGAAGCTCGCTGGGAAAGAAGACATTCCTGCCCTCGTCGTCACGGCGGACTCCGATCGCGTCATGGAGTTGGCGCTGATTGAAAACATTCAGCGGGCAGACTTGAATGCCATCGAAGAGGCTGTCGCCTATGAACAGTTGATGCAGACGCTAGGTCTGACGCAACAACAGTTGGCCGATCGCGTCGGGAAGAGCCGCAGTCATGTGACGAACAGTCTTCGCCTCCTTCGATTGCCGAGTGCCGTCCAGCATGCGGTCATGGTCGGAGATTTGACGATGGGACATGCACGTGCCATCACGGGTATGAAATCAGAACAAGCGATGGAACAGATTGCGAAACGGGTCATTGCCGAGCATTGGACGGTCCGTCGCCTCGAGCGTTACTTACAAAAAGAGCGCACAGAAAAAAAGACGCTGAAGCGATCGAACGCCGATATCGAAGCGGTCGAAGCGGTGCTTGCGGAGCGTCTTCAGATGGATGTGTCGATTCGTCCGCGCCGAAAAGGCGGCGTCCTCGAGTTGAAGTATTTTTCACAAGACGACTTGGAACAATTGTTGACGTTATTATCGCCTCAAGACTTTGATTCATCTCGTGACTGACGAAGACGCGTGATGGCCGCCTCTTCGTGATGCAGGCGCCCGATCCGTGTATCAAAATCGGCGAATCCGTCTGTGATGAAACGTGCGAGTTCATATACAAGATGGAGACGGGTATTCTGTAGAATCATCATCTCCATGAATCCGCTTACGTTCACGACGGCTTTAATATTGTAAGCGCCGACTGCCGGAAGTTCTTTTTGGACACCGGCCCCTGGAGCGAGCGGACCTTCCGAAAAGAAGACATAACCGACACTTGATAAACGTCCGAGACAGGCGTCGATAGCGATAATGAGCGGTTGATGGAAGCGCGTTTGAATCTCATGTAACGTTTCCACCAAATTGAGTGCGTGTACAGGCTTCGTTAATGTGCCGTATACATGTAAATTTCGGATATGACGTTCTTCTAAAAACGTTCCGACGAGCGGACCGAGTGAATCACCGGTCGAACGGTCCGAACCGATGCAAACAAGGACGATGGGGCGATGGATTTCATTGACCAACTGTTCATGAAGCTGGTCCGCAAGCAATCTGGATCCACTCCGCTCAGTGTGTTCAATGAAGAAAGAGTATGGTTTATGAGGTTTTAAGCGAAACGGCATGAATCTCATCCTCTCTTCTAAGCTGCCTATTCCTAGTTGCAGTTGGGGGATTGATCTCGTATTAACCCATTCCCAAAAGTGGAAAACTTCTAACTTCCGAATGCAGTGTTTGAGAAAAGTCGTGAAATATGTTTTGATGATTTAGAATCTACGACTTTGAGGTGAAAAGATGGCTTCGCAAAATACAGAAAAAGATTTAAATACGGTTGCCGATGAGACAATCGACAGCGTGAACCGATTCGTCGAGTACTTTAAAGATACAGACATGTGGATTGGTTTAGGGATCAAGCTCGCCGGTGTGGCGCTCATCATCCTTGGTTTATATATCGCAACACGCATTTTGACAACGATGGTCGAGCGCGTGTTTACGCTCCGCAAAATAAAAGAACATGATATCGTCGCCCAGCGACAGAATGAAACGTTATTAAAATTAGCCCAAAACACAATCCGCTATGTGATCGGGTTGATTATGGTCTTGACGGTGCTCGGACAATTCGGTGTGAATATCGCCGGTTTGATTGCATCAGCCGGGGTCGCGGGTCTTGCAATCTCATTCGGGGCACAAAGTTTGGTGAAAGACGTCATCACAGGGGCGTTCATCATCTTTGAAAACCAATACAAGAACGGGGATTACGTCAATTTGAACCAACAAGTCGACGGGACGGTCATCGAGGTCGGAATCCGGACGACGAAGTTAAAAGGATTAAACGGACAAGTGACGATTATTCCGAACGGACAAATCTTACAAGTGACGAACTACTCGCTTGAAAACAGCGTCGCTGTTGTCGATATTGGGGTTGCGTACGAAGAAGATATGTCAAAAGTAGAGCAAGCGCTCAAGGAAATTGCGAAAACGGTCGAAGCACGCTATCACGACTTGTTCATCAAACCAATCGACTTAGCTGGAGTGCAGTCGCTCGGACCGTCGGAAGTGGTGTACCGATTAATGGCGGAAGTCCCGCCGACCCAGCACTTCGCAGCTGGTCGAATTTTGCATAAAGAGTTAAAGGCTGGACTTGACGAGCGGGGGATTGAAATTCCATACCCACGTACGGTCATGATGCCACCGAACTCGGCTCCTAAAGGAGGAGAAGCAGAAAATGCAAAGTAAAACCTATGCATTGAACGATATTGTGGAAATGAAAAAACCACATGCCTGCAAAACGAACCGCTGGCAAATCACGCGTGTCGGGATGGACATTCGGATCAAGTGCCAAGGCTGCGGAGCCAGTGTGCTCATGCAACGCCGTGATTTTGATAAGCGATTCAAGAAAGTGCTTGAACAAGGGAACGCCGCCGAATAAGCGGCGTTTTTCTTTAGGTTATGAACGTGAGTTGCGGTTTAATCGTGGACTATCTATAATTGTGAAGGATGTGACGGTGTGGTGTACTGAATGTACCCACTCCACAGACGGCTTAACATTTCCCGGGAAACACCGGATGAGGAGGAAATACTAGTGGGATTAACAGCAGGAATTGTCGGATTGCCAAACGTCGGGAAATCGACATTGTTTAATGCGATTACACAAGCAGGAGTCGAGGCGGCCAACTATCCGTTCGCGACGATCGACCCGAACGTCGGCGTCGTAGAAGTACCGGATGCGCGCCTTGATCGATTGACAGAACTCGTCAAACCGAAAAAAACGGTACCAACAGCATTTGAGTTTACAGATATCGCTGGAATCGTGAAAGGTGCGTCAAAAGGTGAAGGTCTCGGAAACAAATTCTTGGCGAACATTCGCGAAGTCGATGCGATTTGCCAAGTCGTCCGTTGTTTTGAAGACGAGAACATCACGCACGTCGCAGGTCGTGTCTCACCAATCGATGACATTACGACTATCAATCTTGAATTGATCTTAGCTGATCTTGAGCAAGTCGATAAACGAATCGCACGTGTTCAAAAAATGGTGAAGGCAAAAGATAAAGGTGCGGTACAAGAACTCGAAGCACTCGAAATCGTGCGAGATGTTCTTGAATCAGAGCGCCCGGCACGTGTCGCTGAATTATCAGAAGATCAACTCGCGATCGTCAAACACTTCCAATTGCTTACGATGAAGCCGATGCTTTACGTGGCGAACGTGAGTGAGGATGAAGTGGCAGATGCCGATTCGAACGAGTTTGTACAAGCAGTCCGTGATCACGCGGCAACAGAAGGGTCGAAAGTCATCGTCATCTGTGCACGAATCGAAGAAGAAATTTCAGAACTCGAACCGGAAGAACGCCTCGAGTTCTTACAAGATCTCGGAATCGAAGAGTCAGGACTTGATCAATTGATCCGTGCGGCTTACTCGACACTTGGTCTTGCGACATACTTCACGGCAGGTGAGAAGGAAGTTCGTGCATGGACGTTCAAACAAGGGATGAAAGCCCCACAATGTGCTGGTGTCATCCACTCTGACTTCGAACGTGGATTCATCCGTGCCGAAGTCGTGTCGTATGACGACCTTTCAGCAGCAGGAAACATGACGACGGTGAAAGAACAAGGAAAACTTCGTTCAGAAGGAAAAGAATACGTCTTCCAAGATGGCGACGTTGTCACGTTCCGCTTCAACGTATAAGTTGATTTACGGAAACGTATTGTAAAAGTCAAGGAAGTTTGATAGTATATTATGACGTGAGTAAAACAATTGTTTGCTCCTTGCTCCTACAACCGGTAGGGGCCGTTAGTCCAAGAGGAGGTGAAAGATAATGCGTAAATACGAACTTCTTTACATTATCCGTCCATCAGTTGATGAGGAAGCGAAGAAAGCTTTAATCGAGCGCTTCAACAACGTCATCACTGAAAACGGTGGTACTGTTGAAAAAACAACAGACATGGGTAAACGTCGTTTCGCTTATGAAATCAACAAGATGCGCGAAGGACACTACGTTCTTCTTAACATCGTTGCTGAACCTAAAGCGATCTTAGAAACAGAGCGTCTCATGAAGATCTCTGACGACGTTGTCCGTCAAATGACAACAAAAGACGAGCGTTAATCCTTAACGTTTCGTATCGTGAAAGGGGAGCTTGGAGATGATTAACCGAGTTGTGTTAGTTGGTCGATTGACTCGCGATCCCGAAATGCGTTATACGCAGAGCGGAATCGCCGTAACACGCCTTACTCTCGCTTGCGATCGTCCATTCGCTGGACAAGATGGGAAGCGCGAGACGGACTTTATTGATTGTGTCGTTTGGCGCAAACAAGCAGAGAACGTAGCACAATACTTGAAAAAGGGCAGCATGGCCGGCGTTGACGGTCGCCTTCAAATCAGTAGTTACGAAGGACAAGATGGCCAACGTCGTTACCGGGCAGAAGTAGTCGCAGACAGCGTACGCTTCCTTGAACCACGCGGAGCCTCAGGGCAACGTGAGCAAGCACCATCTGGAGATGTCTTCGGTGGTGGTGAATCAAGTGGATCAGGATGGGGCGCAGGAGCCGCTTCGACTTCATCTCAGTCCTCGAATTCGAATAAAGGTTTTGACGCAGATCCGTTCTCGGGTGGCGGCAAAATCGACTTGTCAGATGATGATTTGCCATTCTAATCATCATGGACAATAAAAACTAACCTATAAAGGAGGTCTTCACATGGCACGTCGTCCAGGAGGTCGTCGTCGTCGTAAAGTATGTTTCTTTACGTCGAACAACATCACTCATATCGATTATAAAGACGTAGAATTGCTCAAACGCTTCGTTTCGGAGCGTGGTAAAATTCTTCCACGTCGTGTGACTGGTACTTCAGCGAAATACCAACGTCCACTTACTGTCGCTATCAAGCGCTCACGTCAAATGGCTTTGCTTCCATACGTTGCAGAGTAATTGTTTGACGAACGGCTTATCCTCTTGGATAAGTCGTTTTTTTGTATTTCATCTCGTCTGTAAGTGTGTAAGTGAAACCGACGAATATGGTATGATAGAGCAGAAACCTTTACGATTCCATGGGTGAACATTACTCATTTTAGGAGGCATACATGCACAGTGGTGAAGCATTAACATCCGTGAAGAACCAATACGCGCGGCACATGATTCCATACGTGATTGGATTCCTTGTCTCGTTAGGATTGGCGTTCTACAACATTGTGGCGGCAATCACCCTGTTTATGGGCACGCTGATTTTTTTCATCTATCAGCAAGTGACGATGCGACGGGAGCGTAAAAATTGGGAACAGTATGTCCTCTCTCTCTCTCATCAAATCGAAGAGGTCGGAAAAGAAGCATTGACGACGATGCCGATTGGGATTTTAGTCTTTGACCAGGACCGACGGATCAGTTGGTATAACGAACAATCACGATTGATTTTCGAACTCGATATGGCGATTGGAATACCGCTTGATGCGCTCCATTCCGCCTTCGATGAATTGATTGAAGAAGAAGAGGATGAAGCCACGATTGAAGTGGGTGACCGTGTCTATCGTGTTTATTACAATCAAATCCATCAAACCCTCTATTTATTTGATATGACCGAAGAAGCGGAGATGGAACAAAAGTATGTTCAAACGCAGACGGTTATCGGTATTTTGTATTTAGATAACTATGACGAGATGTCGACTGCGGTGGATGAACAGGTCCGTAGTGAAGTCAATCGTCGGGTTACGGTGCTCCTCAATCAATGGGCGCAGCGGCATCATATCTACATGCGTCGTACAGCTGCGGACCGCTTTTTCCTCGTCATGAATGAACGGACGCTATCTGAACTTGAAAACAACCGCTTTTCAATCTTGGATGAAGTGCGTGATGCGACGAAGGAACAAAGAATCCCGTTGACGTTATCAATCGGGATTGGGTGCGGTGAAACGACATTGACGGAGCTCGGTAATCTCTCTCAGTCGAGTCTAGATTTAGGACTTGGCCGTGGTGGTGACCAGGCAGTCGTTAAGCGTCATAATGGGAAAGTTCGTTTCTTCGGCGGGAAGACAAATCCGACCGAGAAGCGAACGCGTGTCCGGGCACGTGTCATCTCGAACTCGATGCGTGACCTCATTCGGGAATCGAGCCGTGTCCTTGTGATGGGACATAAGAATCCAGATATGGACTCGCTCGGGGCTTCCATCGGTGTCATGAAATTGGCCGAGTTTGTCGGGCGCGAGGCGTATGTCGTCATTCCATCCGGTGAGACGAGTGTCGGCATTCAGCGGCTCGTCCATGAAGTAGAGAACGATGACTCGTTATACAGCCAATTCTTGACCGAGTATGAGGCGCAGCCACTCATCGATGAACAGACATTACTCGTCGTCGTCGATACACACCGTCCGTCCCTCGTCATTTCAAAAGACATTTTGGATCGGTCGGAGCGGGTCGTCGTCATCGACCACCATCGTCGCGGGGAAGAGTTTATCGAAGATCCGGTTCTCGTGTATATGGAGCCTTACGCATCATCAACGAGTGAGCTCGTCACGGAATTGATTGAGTATCAGGCGGGAAGTCGAAAGCTCTCTATTTTAGAGGCAACGTCACTTCTCGCGGGGATCATGGTCGATACGAAAGGATTTACGCTCCGTACGGGATCCCGTACGTTTGATGCGGCATCCTTCTTACGGATTCAAGGTGCTGACACGGTTCTCGTACAGCACTTCATGAGACAAGATCTCGATGCTTATATCGAGCAGTCTCAGATTTTGAGAAACACCGAAATTTATGCAGGTGGGATGGCGATTGCGGTCGCTTCTGACGACGAGGCACACCATCAAGTGTTGATTGCTCAGTCTGCAGACCAGTTGCTGAATATGGAAGGCGTCAAAGCCTCGTTCGTCATCGCCGTCTTACCGGACGGACGTACGGGAATCAGCGCGAGGTCGCTCGGTGACGTCAATGTCCAGGTCATCATGGAAATGCTTGATGGCGGTGGCCATTTGACGAATGCGGCGACGCAACTTGAAGTGAGTCGCGAACAAGCGAACATCATGTTGAAAGAGTCAATCGATCATTACGTAACAGATGAAACTGAAGGAGAGGAATTAGAATGAAAGTCATTTTGAAAGTTGATGTAAAAGGACAAGGGAAAGCTGGAGAAGTAAAAAACGTGGCAGACGCTTATGCTAAGAACGTCTTGTTCAAGAAAAACTTGGCAGTGGAAGCGACACCAGGAAACTTGAAGGCATTCGCGGCTAAAGAACGTCGTGCCGAAGAAGCAGCAGAAGAAGAGTTGAACGAAGCGAAACAACTCAAAGAAAAGCTTGAAAAAGAGACGATTGCCGTCACGACGAAAGCCGGTGAAGGCGGTCGCGTGTTCGGTTCGGTCACGAGCAAGCAAATCGCGGATGCCCTTAAATCAATGGGCTACAAAATTGATAAGCGTAAAATTGAACTCGAGCATCCGATCAAGGCGCTCGGTTTCACGAAAGTGCCAGTGAAGTTGCACCATGACGTCGTCGCGACGTTGAATGTACATGTACAAGAAGCTTGAAGGTGAGGTAGAGACGGATGAGTGATGCGATTCAAGTCAATACACCACCGCATAGCGTGGAAGCGGAGCAAGCCGTCTTAGGGGCAATCATCCTCGATTCGGATCGGTTGATTACGGCCTCAGAGCGGGTCGACCCGGACGACTTTTATCGTGTCAGCCACCAACGCATCTTTGAAGCGATGCTAAAGATCAATGACCGAGGCGAGCTCGTCGACTTGGTCACGCTCAGTTCCGAGTTACAGGCGCAAGGGATTTTGGACGAAATCGGGGGCCTCAACTATTTGGCGGAGGTCGCGGAATCCGTTCCCGCCATCGGGAACATCGGCTATTACTTGAACGTCGTCGACCAAAAGGCGGCACTCCGTCGCCTGATTCGAACTGCGACCAACATTGTCTCGGATGGTTATGAGCGTCAAGATGAGGTGGATTCTGTTTTATCTGATGCCGAGCGAAATATTCTAAAAGTATCGCAGCGAAAAGGACAATCGAGCTTCCACCCGATTGGTTCTGTCTTATCCGATGCGTACTCGACGATTGAAAAGCTGCATCAGTCGAGCGGTGAAATCACCGGGATTGCGACCGGGTTCACGGATTTGGATAAGATGACGGCCGGTTTCCAACGAAACGATTTGATTATCGTGGCCGCCCGTCCATCTGTCGGGAAGACCGCGTTCGCCTTGAACATCTCGCAAAACGTCGCGGTCCGTACGGGTGAGAACGTCGCCATCTTCAGTTTGGAGATGGGTGCCGAGCAACTCGTCATGCGTATGTTGTGTGCGGAAGGGAACATCGATGCCCAGCGCCTCCGGACCGGTCGTCTTGAAGCGGAAGATTGGGGTCGTCTCTCCCTTGCGATGTCGTCGCTCTCCCAAGCAGGCATCTACATCGACGATACACCGGGTCTTCGGGTCAACGAAATCCGAGCCAAATGTCGCCGATTGAAGCAGGAACATGGTCTCGGGATGATCATGATTGACTACTTGCAGCTCATCGTCGGGAACGGGAAACCGGGCGAGAACCGCCAACAAGAAGTATCGGAAATCTCACGTACGCTCAAAGCAATCGCACGGGAACTACAAGTACCGGTCATCGCCTTGTCTCAGCTCTCACGTGGCGTAGAGAGTCGTCAAGACAAGCGACCGATGATGTCCGATATCCGTGAATCGGGAGCAATCGAGCAGGATGCCGATATCGTCGCCTTCCTCTATCGTGATGACTATTACGATAAAGAGAGTGAAGACGCCAATACGATTGAAATCATCATTGCGAAACAACGTAACGGTCCGACCGGTACGGTCAAGCTCTCCTTCAGGAAAGAGTACAACAAGTTCGTCAATATGGAGACGCAAGCCTTCGCACCACCGATGTAACGTCGGTGGTGTCTTTTTTTGTATAGGATTAGATCAAAATGACGAACGAATAGTTACATCTTATATAAAACGTTCGGTATTCAATTGACTTTCTGGCTTTTCAAGTGTACACTTACGGATGGTTTGAACAGAACGTTGATTAATAAGGAGGATTCATTATGTCATCAGTAGTCGTAGTGGGAACGCAGTGGGGCGATGAAGGGAAAGGGAAGATCACCGATTTCTTATCGAAACAAGCCGAAGTCGTCGCGCGTTATCAAGGGGGAGACAACGCTGGTCACACGATCGTCTTCAATGATACGAAATATAAACTTCACCTCATTCCGTCTGGGATTTTCTATTCGGATAAGACGTGTGTCATCGGGAACGGGATGGTCGTCAACCCGAAATCACTCGTGACAGAACTCGCTTACTTACATGAACGGGGTGTGAGCACGGATAACCTCCGGATCTCGAACCGGGCGCATATCATCTTGCCATACCACCAGCTTCAAGATCGTCTCGAAGAAGAGGCGAAAGGTGACGCGAAAGTCGGTACGACACTGAAAGGAATCGGTCCAGCGTATATGGACAAGGCGGCACGTATCGGGATTCGCATCGCCGACCTTCTCGACAAAGAAGTGTTTGCGGAGAAGCTAAAGACCGTGCTTGAACTAAAAAATCGCATGTTCGTGAAAATGTATGAAGTCGATCCAATCGAGTTCGATGACATCTTTGAAGAATACTACGCGTATGGTCAACAGTTCGCGAAATACGTGTGTGATACATCGGTCGTGTTGAACGATGCGCTCGACGAAGAGAAAAAAGTTCTCTTTGAAGGGGCTCAAGGGGTCCTTCTCGATATCGACCATGGAACGTATCCGTTTGTCACATCGTCGAATGCTGCATCAGGCGGCGTATCGAGTGGTGCCGGAATCGGGCCATCGAAGATTCATCACGTGGTTGGTGTCTGTAAAGCATATACGTCACGCGTTGGAGACGGTCCGTTCCCGACAGAGCTCGACGATGTGATCGGTCATACAATCCGTGAAGTCGGGAAAGAATATGGAACGACAACAGGTCGTCCACGCCGTGTCGGCTGGTTCGACTCGGTCGTCGTGCGTCACTCACGCCGCGTCAGTGGGATCACAGATCTTTGCCTCAACTCAATCGATGTGCTGACAGGTCTTGAGACGCTCAAGATTTGTACATCGTATGAGTATGAAGGAAAGCATCTTGACGAGTATCCACCGAACTTCCGCGTCCTTGAGAAGTGTGTACCGGTATACGAAGAGCTTCCTGGCTGGACAGAGGATATCACAGGGGTTCGTCGCTTTGAAGACCTTCCGGAGAACGCACAGCGTTACGTGCGTCGCATCGAGGAATTGACAGGAATCGAATTGTTGACGTTCTCGGTCGGACCGGCTCGTGAACAGACAGTCATCTTGCGTGATATTTACGAAGCATAAGAAAGGGAGCCACCGGGCTCTCTTTTTCTATTTCCACGGAAATGGACCACGCTTTCTAAGCTGTTTAAAAAGAGTTACAATGTAGGCATGTACGTTTAATGATAAGAGGAGGACTCACTGAATGGATCGTACGATTTTAGTGGTAGATGACGAACAACCAATCGCAGATATATTGAAGTTTAAACTTGAAAAAGAAGGTTACCAGGTGCACGTTGCTTATGACGGTGAAGAAGCACTCGTCAAAGTAGAAGAGATTCAACCGGATCTCATCTTGCTCGACATCATGCTTCCGCTCAAGGACGGCATGGAAGTATGCCGTGAGGTGCGGAAGAAATACGATATGCCGATCATCATGTTGACGGCAAAAGATTCCGAGATCGACAAAGTACTCGGACTAGAGCTCGGCGCAGACGATTACGTCACAAAGCCGTTCAGCTCACGTGAATTGTTAGCCCGTGTCAAAGCGAACATGCGACGTCATGCGACAGCACCGGCGCCAGAAGCAAAAGGAGCCAACGCGAACGATATCGTGATCGGCGACTTGACGATTCATCCGGATTCGTACATGGTGACGAAACGGGATGAGAAGATCGAATTGACACATCGCGAGTTCGAATTGATTCATTACCTCGCCCAAAACATCGGGCAAGTGATGACGCGGGAGCACTTGCTCCAAACGGTATGGGGCTATGATTACTTCGGTGATGTGCGTACCGTGGATGTCACAGTACGTCGTCTTCGTGAAAAAGTTGAGGACAATCCATCGACTCCGACGTATATCATTACGCGTCGTGGCGTCGGGTATTATTTGAAGGCAGGAGAAGAAGATTAAACGATGAAACGGACGAACTTCTTTAAATCAATCCAGTGGAAGCTCGTCGTCATCTATGCGCTGCTCATTCTCGTTGCGATGCAAGTCATCGGCGTGTACTTTGTGCGTTCTTTGGAACGGCAATACATCAACAACTTCTCGCAGTCACTTGTCGACCGGGCGAACCTACTGAGCTATAACATCAGTGAGGGGACTGCCGCGAACGAGAGTGACTTGACCACGGACCAGCAGTTGAACCAGTTACTGGATCAGCTGCTGTCTGAATTTACAGAGAGCACGACGCTAGCTGACGACATTCGAGAAGTCCAAATCATCGACACGAACAGTGTCGTCCGGGCAACCTCGAACCAAAATAATCAAAGTCTCGTCGGACAACGGACCGCGAGCACGTTCATTCAAAAGTCATTCGCGACAGGCGGGGCGCAAGAGACGCTCGTCTATGAAGATTCAAATGACCGAATGCGCGTCGTTGCCGTTCCGATCAAGTCGGAAGTGGACGGTACGACGACCGGGATGATCTATATCGAGGCATCGATGAAGTCCATCTACAACCAGATGGAACAAGTGACACGTATCCTCGCAACAGGGACGTTGATCGCACTCATCATCACCTCGTTCCTCGGAATTCTCTTATCGCGCACCATCACGCGACCGATTGCCGATATGCGGAGGCAGGCCGTCGAGATGCGGAAAGGGAACTTCTCACGAAAAGTTAAAGTGTATTCGGATGACGAGGTCGGTCAACTCGCTTACGCATTCAATGAATTGACGGACGAGTTGATGGAGGCGAACGCGACGACGGAAGCCGAACGACGCCGCTTGACGAGTGTCCTCGAGAACATGTCCGACGGTGTGGTCGCGACCGACCGCTCGCTACGGGTCATCTTGATGAACGACCAGGCGCGCGACATGATTGGGGTCGATGAAGAAGAGGCGATGGGGACGAATCTACAAAATCTCCTCGCATTCGAAGAGGAAATCATCATTCCGGAAGACGGCACGATGCCGACAAAACTGATTGACCTCAGTACGGACGAAGAATTGTTCCTCGTTCGTGCCTATTTCTCACCGATTCAAAAACATAGTGGACCAATCACAGGTCTCATCGTCGTCTTGCATGACGTCACGGAACAAGAACAGGTCGAACAGGACCGCCGTGAATTCGTTGCGAACGTCAGTCATGAATTGCGGACGCCGCTCACGACGATGCGTAGTTACTTGGAGGTTCTTGCAGAAGGTGCTTATCAGGATGAGGAATTGGCCCCACGTTTCTTAGAGACGACGCAAAACGAGACGGAGCGGATGATTCGCCTCGTCAATGACTTGTTGCAGCTCTCGAAGATGGACAGTAAAGAATATAAGATGCAGAAGGTGAAGTTCGACTTCGTGCAGTTCTTTAACGATATCATCGACCGTCATGAGATGACGAAAGGGGATGCGATTCAATTCCGTCGCAAACTGATGAAGCGTCGCGTCTACGTGCATGCCGATCAAGATAAGATGACTCAAGTCATCGACAACATCATCACGAACGCCATCAAGTTCTCACCAGAAGGTGGGACGATTACGTTCCGGACGATGCTTCGGGCGAAACGCCTCGTCATCGGCATCAAAGACGAAGGGGTCGGGATTCCGAAGTCGAACTTAAAGAAAATTTTCGAACGTTTCTATCGTGTCGATAAGGCGCGGGCGCGTAACATCGGTGGTACAGGACTCGGTCTATCGATTGCCAAGGAAGTTGTATCTGCTCACGGTGGCGACATCTGGGCAGAGAGTGAATTTGGAAGAGGTACAACGATTTACTTCACGATCCCGTTCGATACGATTGTGGAGGTGAATGATTGATGAAACGGTTTACGATTGCAAAGCCGGAACTGTGGAAGTCGTTCATTTTGCTCACGTTAATCGTCACGTCGATTGTTCAAACCATCATCTTGTGGGACTACCATCCCACGTATCAGGCCGTCCAATCTGAAACGCAACTCACGACGGTGGACGAGTCATTGCAGCGTCGAGCGGACCAGGTCATCATTCCCGTTCAAGCGGTCGTGCATGACAACAATGCTGTGTTCGCTTCAAAGAATACACCGAAGCAACTGATGCGTGTCATTCGGGATTCGTTTGAAGCGAGTGAGTTCAAGCCGCTCGCTGTGAAAAACGTCCCGAGTTTCTATACGGATATCAACGAGGGACTGGAGTTGATCTTACCGGAGGCCTACTATGCGGACACGCTCAGCTATATGCTTCCGGGAACGTATAGTCTGTCTGGGAAGATTCCACAGCGAATCCTCATCTATATGGATGACAGTGCGTTCAACATTCGTGCCATCATGAGCGACCAGTCCATTTGGGAAGGGAAGTTGACGAAAGTCGGAAACGGCGATGTGAACAGTCTTTTCTTAAAAAACTCGAGTCGAACGATGAAGCGCGTGACGTATACGGATGAACGCGTGAATTATATCCCGGTCGTCGGACCTGAGATGAATGAGTTGTTCGCGTATGACGTGTCGTCGATTCAAATCGACACTCGTCTCGACTGGATGCGAGATACGTTCTTCCCAGGTGACCCGAACGTTCAAGAAGTCGACCCGGCAAGCTCGGTCGGGGCGTTGACGAATGGTGTCAGTGTGGCGGAATATGATGCGAAACTGAACGCCAGTCGCTATCGAAACCTGTCTCGGAATAGCACCGAGCGTGATACAGCAATCGGGTTAGATTCCATTGTGGAATTCGTGAACTTCCACGGGGGATGGGTCGATGAAGCGTCTGAGAATCAAGGGCTGTCCCTTCGATTCGATGCCATCACACCGGCCAATAAAGGATTTGAAACGACCGTGTTCCGTTTTCACGTGAAAGGGTATCCCGTCTTCAGTCAGCGTGAGGCGTTTATCAACAACGATGCCATCGACTTATCCACATTACGTGTGGAAAACGACGGAGCACAGGTCCGATCGATCACCCGTAACCACTTGGAAATCGATCGCCTAATCACAGTCGGCACGACACAGTTGGCTGATGCGGATGAGGTACTCGGTACGCTCATCAACTCCGGACGATTTGAGAACGTGACCGAGATTCGAATCGGTTATGAGATCGAATATAACGAGGACACAAGCCGCTATGTGACGTTTTCACCGAACTGGTTCGTGCGTGAGGCGGGCCGTTGGGTCCCATACAATCAAGGAGACGATTGGACAGAAAGGATGATGTATCGTGGATTGGAGTAAAGCGAAATCGATTTTAATCTTCGCCTTCCTCGCCTTGAACATCTATCTGTTGTTTCAATTGCTGACGGAAACATGGGCGACCGAAGTCGTGACGAATGACAACACCTCGATCACGCAGATTTTAGACCAGCGGAACGTCGATCCGGCAAAATTGCCACGGATGGGTCGAGATATCGGCTATTTGACGGGTTCGTCTGAAGAGATGTCAGCTGCGATGATCACGAAAAATCGGGAGGCGCAGCTCGCGACGACGCTCGACAACATGCAACTCGAAGTCGAGTTGAAACAACCCGTGCCGCTCGATGCGAAGGATTTGCGGACGACCGCTTCGACGTTTGTGGCGGAATATGTTCCGTTTGGAAACGAGTACGCCTACTGGCGCTACGATGAAAAAACGAGACAGGTTGCTTTCGTACAAACATTCGAGGACAACAAGATTTTTTCAGCACCTGAAGTCGAGGGTGGCACGGAAATGTACATCGGTCCGTCCCTCATCCTCATTCAGTTGAACGAGTCGTTCGAAGTGACGGATTATAAACAGCGTCATTTAAAAGACCTCTCCTCAAAAACGCAAGATGACCTCGTGTTGACGGCCAGTGAAGCCATCTCACAACTCGCGTCTCGGAAGTACTTCCAACCGAACCAGGAGATGCGAGCCATCAATACCGGGTTTTACAGTTTACCGCTCGACAGCTCTGGCAGTTTGATTATCATGCCACCGCTTTGGTCGATCGGAATTGATGATCAGGTCTACTTCGTCAATGCAATCGATGGAACAGTCGAGCACGTGGAGTTTGAAACGAAAGAATGAAAGGAGTGATTGCGTGACTTTACAGTATAGTGTGTTAGCGAGCGGGTCGACCGGAAACGCCCTCTATATCGAGACGGAACGGACGAAGCTGCTCGTCGATGCCGGGTTGACCGGAAAAGCGATGCAACAGCGCATCGAAGCCATCGGTCGATCGTTTGACGGAATCGACGCACTGCTCGTCACCCATGAGCACTCCGACCATATTAAAGGTGTCGGGATATTAGCACGTAAGTATAATTTACCGATTTATGCGAATGCGAAGACATGGGCGGCGATGGAATCACTGATTGGAAAGATTGATCCTGCCTTGAAGTTTCAAATCGAAGTCGGAGATGTGAAACAGTTCGGGGATATTGAAATCGAGACGTTCAACGTGAGCCATGATGCGGCAGACCCGATGTTTTATCAGTTTGCCCATGACGGGAAACGATTAGCCCATATCACCGACACGGGTTATGTCTCGGACCGGATGAAAGGAATCATCCGTGGAGCGGACGACTTCATCTTTGAGTCGAACCATGACGTCTCGATGTTGCAGATGGGGCGTTATCCATGGAGTGTCAAACGACGGATCCTCGGCGACTATGGCCACGTCTCGAACGAGGATGCAGCCATCGCGATGAGTGAGGTCATCGGTGACCGCACGAAACGGATCTATTTGGCCCATTTAAGTAAAGACAACAACATGAAAGAGCTCGCACAGATGAGCGTCTCACAAACACTCGGCATGCGAGACGTCGACTTAGGTCGAATCAAATTGTGCGACACGGACCCGACAATCCCCACTTCACTCGTTTCTTTATAAGGAAACTTGGGAAAAGACAGTTATCACACTGTCTTGAAGGGGGGACGCGTCGTGAACGAAGAGAGACACCATGAGTATGAACCTCAAGACGTCGAACCTGAAGTACACGAAGCAACAGAAGAGAAATCGACGTATCCGTCTCGGAGCGAATGGCGACCGAAGCAAGAGGAGCACGTACGCCATAAGCCGAGACCAAATATAAAACCGTTGTTACTCGGAGGGGTTGGCGGATTCTTAGGAGCGGCTTTGTTTTTTGTCATCGTGATGCTCTGGGATTCGCCGACCTCTCGTTTTGTGACGAATGAACTGACGCGGACCGAACAGGCCGTCACCGTCACCGAATCGGACGTCACGACCGCTGTCCTTGGGGCGAAGACGTCCGTCGTCAGCATCACCAATATCCAGCGTGCGTTCACCTCGGACTCGCAATGGGAGGCTGGTGCCGGATCCGGTGTCATCTATAAAGTAGAAGGAAACACGGCCTATATCGTCACGAACTTCCATGTCATCGAAGAAGCAGACGAGGTCAACATCGCCTTTTCCGATGGTCAAATCGCATCGGCAACCATTTTAGGCGAAGACCCGCTCAACGACTTGGCTGTCGCTGAGGTCGAGTTACCAAAAAACATCGATGTGGAGCCGATTGTTCTCGGTGACTCCACCGTTCTCCAAGCTGGCGAGACCGTCATGGCCATCGGAAATCCGCTTGGTGTCTTCTCAAACTCGGTTACGCGTGGTATCGTCAGTGGTGTCGAGCGGACGGTGCCGGTCGATACGAACAGCGACGGCTTGATGGATTATAACGCGGAAGTCATTCAGACGGATGCGGCCATCAACCCGGGGAATTCGGGTGGTGCGCTCATCAACATTCGTGGAGAGCTCGTCGGAATCAATTCGATGAAAATCGCCGAGGCGAGCGTAGAAGGGGTTGGATTCTCCATTCCCGTCAACGTGGCGCTACCGGTCATTGACATGTTAGAACGCGACGGCAAGGTGACGCGGGCACAGCTCGGTGTCACGATTCAGGAAGTCATCGCTGTACCCGGAAACGTCCGAGAAGAGTATGGAATCTCCTTCGACCAGGAAGACGGTGTCTTCGTCGAAGAAGTGACACCGGGTAGTCCGGCTGAAGAAGCGGGACTACGTGTTGGAGATGTCATCACGAAAATCGGAGACCGGGAGATCAAACGATACGTCGATTTACGCGATGCGTTATATCGGGACGCGACGGTCGGTGATACAATCTCCATTGAGTATTTACGTCGCGGAGAAGCAAGCGAAACCGAGGCGACATTAACTGAAGCAACATAAAGAAGCGGCGACGCTTCTTTTTTAAGGAGGAAAAACTGTGGAAAAAAAAGTATGCAAGGAACATGTTGAAATCGCTTTAGACATCATTGTGGATGAAACAGGTGAATACCCGTTGCTAGAGGAATTATCCACAAGTGAACACGTGACATGTGAGTTCTGTGAAGCCGATGCAACATATATTGTGTCAAGCAAAAACTAATTATCAACATGTGGATTTGTGGATAACTCTGTGGATAACCCTATGGATAACTCCAAAAAAACTGTGGAAAAAGGAAGAATTGGATGAATATTTCAATTATCACGGTCGGCAAACTGAAAGAAAAATATTTAAAACAAGGAATTGCCGAGTATACAAAGCGGCTGTCTGCCTACGCAAAAGTGCAGGAAATCGAGGTCTCAGACGAAAAAGCACCCGAGCATTTGAGTGAGGCAGATATGTTACTAGTAAAACAAAAGGAAGGCGAACGTATTTTGGCGAAGATATCCCCAGATACGCACGTCATCGCCTTGGCGATTCAAGGAAAGCAGCGGACGAGTGAAGAGTTCGCCCGTGAACTCGATCAACTCGCGACGTATGGAAAGAGTAAAATCGCCTTCGTTATCGGAGGATCGCTCGGTTTGTCGGACGATGTGATGAAGCGAGCCGATGATACGATTTCGTTCTCGAAGATGACGTTCCCCCACCAACTCATGAAGCTCGTGTTGTGTGAACAGATATATCGGGCATATCGGATCAATCGGAATGAGCCGTATCACAAATAAACGTTATTTCTGAGGTATAGATATTAACGAACTCTCTTCTCTTTGTTATTTACGTGAAGCAAATGAATTTGACAAAAGCGAAGAACGTGACTATTCATGAAAATCATCTAAGTTGGACCTCAAATTTATGTTGCTACTGGCTATTAATACAAAATTTGAGGTCATGGATGATATACGAATCACAAAAGTTTGGTTGTGCACTGTAGATTACACTGAAATACGCTTCGCTACTCTATCTAAAAATCTTTTTCTTCGATGATCTTTCCCACTACTCGTAAACGGACTATTCAACCATTTCACATTTTTAAGTCCAATCCCTTTGAATGTTCTACGAATAAGAGTTCCTTCAATGGGATTCCCGGCCAAAAATTTTAAATACCACGTTGGCACTTCCGAAGTAGAAATGACAGTAGTTTTTTTAATATGAGTAAGTAATCCTTTCAATCCAGTAGATTCCTCTACATAGGCAAAATTTTTTAACATGACCTTGTCAAGAAACCCTTTCAAAATAGCTGGAACATCAAACCACCAAACAGGGAAGATAAAAACTAATTCATCACTGTCGCTTAGCATCTCCTGATATTGATTCACTAAGGGATCTCGGGATTGACCTTGCGAATAAAGAGATAAGTCAGATTCACTTAAGACAGGATTAAATTGATCCTTATTTAAATCAATGATTTGGTAATCTTTTTTCCGACGGACTAACTGTTCAATTGTTGTATCCATAATAGATTTATTGAAACTACCATGCCATGGATGAGCAAGAATGATTGTTGTTTTCATAGGTAACCCTCCTACTATTTTTAGAATTTAAATAACCTTTAATTTGAGCATATGCTTTTATTTGAACAATTGCTCAAATAATATATCTGCAATATAATGTTAGTGTAGACGCTAGGTCAATAAGTAGAGAGGTATTTATACAAATCCCTCATTTTGTACAAATTAAGGAGTACTTATGCTAAAGCAACAACCTATAAATATGAATTCTAAGAGATCAATCAATCTTTTAGTGAATACTATGTTGGAATTAATACATCGAACGAATTTTACGAATATCACCATATCAGAACTTACTAAAACTGCGGGATTGGCGCGAAATACATTTTATGCTCACTTTGATACGAAAGAAGATGTACTAACCTATCATATGTATCATATATTTCGACAGAGGATTCAACTTGCCTCAACAGAAGCGAAACAGGAGCAACTTGATTTCGATACGTTGTATTTTGAAATATGGAGTGACAACATCGAGTTTTTAAATCTCTTAAAAGAAAATGATTTACTTCCGATTTTAAATCGCTTTGAGGAACATTTCGATTTACTTTGTACAGATTTTCAAATTTATGAGAATTGCAATGTATCTGAAAAAGCAGAAGTATATGCGAATGCGGTATACGCGGATTCATTAGCAAGTATTGTGAAAAGGTGGATGAAGACCGGCATGAAAGAAACTCCACAAGAGTTAAGTAATATTTTTAAAGAGTTTATACGATGAACATTGTTTACGAAATTTGCTCGGACTCTAAGCATGATTACGGAACTAAAAAAGCAATTGGCGACGAATAATACTAAATGGTGAGTAGGTGGGTCTAAAAACCATCTACTTTTTTATTTGAAAAACTAATTTAATTGAATAAAAATTAAATTTATAGAATTAAAGTAGGTATAATATGTATATGAAGGGTTCATTACATAATTTTAGAAGGCACTTGAATACATAAAAAGGAGATTGATTATGAAAAGAATGATTGGGAGAGTCTCATTCGTTTTACTCACACTCGTCTTGATTGGTGTCATTGCGATTGTAGTGATCAAGCCAGGTGTATTTTCAACTAATCAACAGGCTGATGTATCGCTCGTCAAAGATCGACTCGTCGAATTGACGGAGTTGACAACGTTAAAGTATGAATACAGCAACGTCATTGTCAGTCGAAACACGACATCCGTATCGTTGATCGGATTAAAAGATGTCAAACTAGCGGAAGCAATCAAGCTGATTGAATACTCAGGATACCTCAAGGCGGGTACGGACCTCTCTAACATGGAGGTCTCTTACAATGACACGACTGAGAAATTGACTGTCACTGTACCTCACTCAACCATTTTAGACAACGTAGCGAATACGGATGATGCTGTAGTGACAGATGTAAAAGGGACACTTTTTTCTGACTACCCCTCGCAATTGATTTTTGATGAAATCAATAAAGAGAAGGCAAAAATGGAAAAGACTAAGATTGACCAGGGCTTGCTGACAGAGGCGGATAAACGCATTGAAGCGTTCTTGACAGAGTTTTTAAAGAATAGCGGTTATGAAACTGTAGCAATCGAATTCAAATAATCGTTATATCATGATGACGCGATAGGTTGAGAAGATGGTGCCAGAAGTGTACGAGGCAGAACCACTCGATTTATAACTCGAATATGTTTTATCATCTCCTGAGATCGCATCGTAACGATGTGGTCTTTTTCATGCATAAAATCGCTCAACTCCAAGCTTTTCCTCCTATGAAGAATTGAGGATTTCGAAAAATTGTGATAGAATCACAAGGCAAATGATTATCATTATCAGTCAATAAGAATAGATGGAATCGAACAGTTGAGTGAATGTGAAAGGATGAATACAATGAGCACGCTTGAAGCATATAATATGGCATTTCGAAATGGATTGGAACTAGAGGACGATGTGGTCCTTGAAGAGATGAAGCTCGGGGAATCAACGGAGTGGGATTCGATTGGACATATGACCCTCATCGCTGAAATCGAGGATGCGTTTGACGTGTATATCGACTCGGATGAAATGACGGAGTTCCATTCGTATCAGTCTGGTATCGCGTTGTTGCAACGTCTCGGTGTGGACATCCAGTCATGACGCTTTTTCAAACACTCGAGCAGTACACGAATCGTGAGGCGGTCTATGCGGACCGCTCTTATTCATATAAAGAGATGTTAGAGGTCGGGGACTCGATTTGTCAAGAAGTCGGCGAACGGTCGCTCGTCTTCTGTCTATGTGCCAACCGGGTCGAGTCGCTCTTCGGGTATGTCGGTTTCCTTCGGGGACGCGTCGTACCCGTTTTGTTGGACGCGGATATCCCAGCCGAGCAATTACAGAAGTTGATGGAACGGTATCAACCGACGCACGTCTGGGCTCCTGAGACGAGGGAGGATTTGGCGAACTCGTTGGATGCCTTCTATGGCTATGGTGGCTACGCCTTATTTGAAACCGAAACATCGGTTCGCCACCAACTTCATGAGGAGCTGGCCCTTTTGTTGACGACATCAGGTAGTACCGGAAGTCCGAAATTTGTTCGTCTTACTTATAAGAACCTATCAGCAAACGCCACATCGATCATCGACTATCTCGACATCGATCAGACGGATAAACCAATCACGACTCTGCCGATGAACTATTCGTATGGACTCTCCATCATCAACAGTCATCTGTTAAAAGGAGCGACCCTCATCCTGACAGACCGCTCGATCGTTCAAAAAGAGTTTTGGGAGCTGTGTCGTGCCGAGCAGGCGACGACGTTTGGTGGGGTACCGTTTCATTATGAGATGTTGAAACGATTGAAGTTTGAGACGTACGACCTCCTCAGTCTGAAGAAGTTGACGCAAGCCGGTGGCAAGTTAGATCCGAAGCTTGCGCAGCACTTCTCAACAGTATGTGAAGAGAAAGGGATTCAATTTTTCATCATGTACGGTCAGACGGAGGCGACGGCCCGGATGTCGTATTTACCGGATCGGATGCATGCGAAAAAAGCCGGTAGCATCGGAATTGCCATCCCTGGTGGAACGCTCACGTTGCGTGACGAAGCCGGAAATGACATCAAAGAGGCGAACGTGACAGGCGAGTTGGTATATCAAGGCGACAACGTGTCGTTTGGGTATGCGACCTCGTTAGCGGACCTTTCAAAAGGTGACGACAATCACGGTGTTTTACGAACAGGTGACATGGCGTATCGCGACGAGGATGGATATTTCTTCATCGTCGGCCGAATCAAGCGCATGATCAAACTGTATGGCAGTCGAATCAGCTTAGACGAAGTCGAGGCGCTCCTTCGAGAGCATGGACATGATTGCGTCTGTGCCGGAGAAGACGACCAATTATACGTGTATACGTTACAGGATGACGTCGCACGCATTCAAAAAATCATCAAAGAACAAATCAAGGTGAAAGGTGTTCGGGTGATGCAGATTGACGAGATTCCACGTAATTCGTTCGGAAAGATTCGTTATGCCGCATTGCCGAAGCGAGAACTTGTGACCACCTGATCGTCAGGAATCGGTACATCGTCAAGTTTCATAACATCAGGTGGTAAATATGACTTTTATTTCGATTGAATTTCTCTTATTTTTAACATTCATCGTTGGAACCTATTACGTGGTTCCACATCGATATCGGTGGGTGCTCCTTTTGTTGGCGAGCTATGTCTTTTACGCCACGTTGAGCGTTCAATTCATCCCGCTCCTGCTGATCAGTACTGCCTTTACGTACGTCATCGGGATTTTGATCGAGAAGCAAGAGAGGAAAGAACAGAAAAAACGGCTCATGTGGGTCGGTGTCTCGGTGCTCGTCTTCTTCCTCGGCTGGTTCAAATATTTTAATTTCGTCAATGATTCGCTCCGTTCGTTCGCCGCATGGAGCGGATTTGATTATGACGTCCCGTATAGAGAAATCGTCTTACCGTTGGCGATTTCCTTTTATACGTTCCAGGCCATCAGTTACGTGGTGGACGTCTCGCGCGGGAAGCAAAAAGCGGAGCGTCATTATGGCTATTTCTCGGTCTATTTTGCCTTCTTCCCGCAACTTGTGGCGGGTCCGATCGAGCGGGCGAAAAAACTGTTGCCGCAGTTGAAGACGGAGCAACATCTCGACTATGACAACATCAGCTACGGCATCCAGCGCATCATTTGGGGTTTCTTCAAGAAGACATTGATTGCCGATCGGTTGGCCCCGATTGTTGCAAGTGTGTTCAATAGCCCGGACCCGACCGGTTCGGAGATTGTGCTCGCGACGATGTTGTTCTCGATTCAATTGTTCGCGGACTTCTCGGCATGCAGTGACATCGCCATCGGCTGTGCACGCTTACTCGGGATTCGCTTATCGGAAAACTTCAAGCAGCCGCACTTCGCCGTATCAATCGCCGACTTCTGGAACCGCTGGCATATCACGCTTTCGATGTGGCTACGGGATTATATCTTCATGCCGCTCGCAAAAGGAAAGAAGAAGCGCGAACAGATTTATGGTGCCATCCTTGCAACGTTTTTAGTAAGTGGAATTTGGCACGGAGCCGCATGGAACTTCGTTTTATGGGGACTCATTCATGGAATCTATCGCGTGTTCGGTGACCATACGAAACAGCAGCGTGAAAAAATGGCGTCATGGGTCGGATTTGACCGTGTGCCGACACTGCATCGGTGGTGGAAAATCGCCATCACGTTCCAGCTCGTCTGCTTCTCACGGGTATTCTTTCAGTCGCACTCGATGGCAGAAGCGTTCTCGCATGCCAAACTATATGTGACACCGTCTTCGTGGGCACCGTCAGGCATGATGCAGGCGATTCAAATGTTCTCATTGCTCGATTTGATCATCTTCCTCGTCGTTTTTGTCGTCGTTCACTTGTTCCAACATATTGAACGGTCGAATGGATCGGCTTGGGACTGGATGGCGCGTCAGTCTGCGGTGACGAGCGTGGCCATCAACTTGTTCTTGATTGTCTCGGTGTTCTTGTTTGGCGTCTCGAGCCAAGGATTTGTATACGGTGGGTTCTAAGATGGATGGAAAGGAATTAGCATGAAGCGTTTAGGAATCAAAATAGGTGTCGTGTTACTCGTCATCATCGCAATCTTCATTCCCGTCAACGAGTTCGTGAAAGAGTCGTGGGAGTATAATAATAACCGAGCTGTCCTTGCCTTCAAGGAAGACCCTCACCCGGTCGACATCATCAATCTCGGGACGTCCCATGCGATGTACGGTTATTCATTCAAGTCGCTTGGATTGTCGCATTTGGATTTGGCGTTACCGAGTCAACCGATCGAATATGACTTGAAGATGTTGAAAGAATATGATGAACATCTGAAGCCAGGTGGGGTCGTGATTGTCTCGTTATCACAAATCACGTTCAGCAATTCGGACGTCGGTCGGAAAGAAAATTACTATCGCGTGTTGAAACGGGAAGACTTGGAGTCGGTCAGTTGGTTCAACTACTATACGCACGAACGCTTCCCTGCATTAAACAGTGGGAGTGCCTACGCTGCCATTTCCCGGGAAATCCGAGATTTTCGCTTTGATGTGCATAAGCCATGGGAGAATGGGGGGCTGAACTATTCCGAGCGTAAGTATGAGGAAGTCGCCGCTCAATACGAGAATGCCGTGAACAATCACAAGATTGAAGAGAATATGGCACATTTACAAGACATCATCGATTACTGCAAGAAGCAAGGCTATCGTGTCGTCTTAGCGATGGAGCCGGTCCATTCATCGTATCATGCGTATTTTGACGAAGCGATCATGGAACGTCTCGTGTTTCAGCACCTAGAGAAGCTGGATTTAGATGTTCCTTTCCTCAATTACATGGGGGATGAACGGTTCATTCACAAACAATCCTTCTTCCATAACCCGGACCATTTGAATGGGGACGGGCGAACGTTATTGTCTACGCTTGTTTATGAAGATTTGAAGCGGTTGGGGTATGTACAAGGAAAATAATCTGATCTTCATTCAAAAAACGATGCTCGCAAAAGTCCAAAATACCGCTAGCATAGATGTATATGTAATAAATACAGTCTTGCCTGACACTTGTTGCTTAGAGAAACGTTGGAATAATCGATTGGCAATCGTCTGACCGATGACGACAGATAGAAAGATAATCACCATTTCAGTGAATAGTGAAAAGTCGTTACGGAAAATAAACATCATTGCGACAAAGAGAATCATGGAACTGGCTAGCGTGATGAAGAAACGTTGTTTATTCAAGTGAATCTCTCCTTTCTCTCATTGATACGTGTATGCTGAAGAAAAGATTCAACGAAATGGGGGATGGTTCCAATCGAAACAATCTATTTAGCCGGAGGATGTCTATGGGGCGTCCAGGCATTCGTGAAGACGTTACCCGGCGTCCTCTCGACCGAAGCAGGTCGGGCAAATGGGACGACGGACACGTTGGATGGGGAATATGACGGATATGCGGAATGTGTCAAAACGACGTTCGATCCGGATGTGGTGACGGTCGAAAAATTGATGCACTATTTATTTGAAATCATCGACCCATACAGCATCAATCAACAAGGAATCGATGTCGGCGAGAAGTATCGGACGGGTGTCTACAGTGAGGAGTCACGACACTTGATGGAGGCGCAAGCGTTTATTGATCGACGACCGGATGCGGATCGAATTGCTGTTGAAGTGAAGCCGCTCACGAACTATGTGCGAAGTGCGGACGAACACCAGGACCGTCTGACGCGTTGTCCGGACGATTATTGTCATATCCCGAAAGACTTATTAACAAAATATCAGAACGTTTAATTATCAAAGGCGTCTCTTCTGAGATGCCTTTTTCATTTTTTTTCCAAATGAGTAAAGCCAAATGGACGAGTTTCATGTCTAATGAGTGTAAGGGAAAAAACGAAAAGGGGGGACGTTCGATGAAACGTCTCATTCAGAAAGCGCAACGAGGTAATGATCAAGCGTTCTTAAAGATCTTTCAGCATTACGAGGCCGACCTATATCGGATGGCCTACGTATACGTCAAAAATCCGGATGATGCGCTCGACGTCGTGCAAGAAGTCGCTTATCAAGCATTTAAAAAGATCGGGACGTTACGGGAACCACAATTTTTGAAGACGTGGTTGATGAAGATTGCCATCAACTGTGCGCTCGATGTCATGAAGAAGAGGCAAAATGTGATTCATTTGATACCGGAGTTTGAAGAGTCAATTGGAAGTATGGAAACGGATTACGCGATAACGATGACACTCGCTGACATGATGGATTCCCTTCATGAGGATGAGCGCAGCGTGGTCGTGTTGAAATATTATCAAGACTACACGTTTCAACAAATTTCAGATTTATTGGAATGGCCGATTGGGACGGTGAAGACAACTTTATATCGAGCTGTCGATAAATTGAGACGAGAATGGAAGGAGGTCGATTGCTATGGATCGTGAGATGAAGCGAGTGTTGGCAGACATCGAAATTCCGGGTGAGCTACGGGAGCGGGGGCGCCAAGGTGTGAAGCGAGCGAAACAAGAAATGCGCCGGGAACCAGGATTTATCCGTCGGCGGTTGATGACGGTCGGAATCGCAGCGGCACTACTCATCCCTACTGGTGCATTCGCTTATCAATCCCTCTTGGCGGATGAGTTATACGGTTCGTTTGACGAGATGAAAGTACATATCGTCAGTGCTACTTTAGAGAAATACTTGTTATTGGACGCCAAATTGAATCAAGCGAAAGGAGTATTGGGTGAGGCAGAATATAAAGAGTTCGAGCGAGGTCTGAGCAACTTCACGGATACGCGAATCGCTTATGGAAATACGAACGGAAATGTCGATTATGAAGCGATTCCGAAGGCGGAACGAGCGGAAGTGAAGCAGGCACTTGCTGATCTTCAGCCATACTTCGATCAATTGAACGATCAGCCTGCTGCACGTGATGTGTTGACTGCTGAAGAATATGACGCATATATCGAAGCGCTTATGCGAGAAGAATCGATTCGAGTACGTGCTGGGGAGTATGTCGAAGACATGCCGGATGAGTTGCGACAGTCTTATGAAGAGGCACTCGCGATTATTCGAGAGGTCAATCGGAAGCAACAACAAAACTAGTCATGGTTCATAAGGATGGGAAAATATGTTATCTTCATCATGTTCTAATTCAGAAAATGAAAAAGAGGTACAAACATGTTCACATTCGGAATCATTGGTGGTGCAAGTCTTCTTTTAGTGGCGTTCGTCTTCGGCGTGACATATCTTGTCATCCGATCCATTGTAAAAATGATGAAAAAGTAAAAGAAGGAGGTGGTCACTCAAATCGAGTGATCAACTCCTTCTTTTTACGTCCGTTCGAGAACATTCACGAGCATCTGATGGATGACAGTATGATCGTTCGGGTCATGAAGCTGATAGGGACTGCCGGGGAGCGTATATACATCTTTCGCTCCGACGTACGTGATGTGGAGTGTCAAGGAACCATCTTCCTGACACGCCGTCGTCAGTTCCAACTCACCACTGATGACACCGACTTCTTCCGTCATGACACCGTGGGTTGCCTTAAAGATCGAAGTGATTTCGTTCATTCGAAGACTCCTTTTCTAACTCAGTAACTGCAAGCATTGATGGCTGTCGTGAGTGCTGACTTCTCTGCTGATTGAAGGCTCAAGCCCCAACGACTCTTCGTTTCGACCCACATCTTCGCATACGCACAGCGAGCGCCGGTGCGAGGGGGTTGCCATGTCGACGGATCTTGGTCTCCTTTTGAGCGGTTCGATGAAGCGGACACCGCAATCAATTGAGGACCGTTCAAGTCGTTCGCAAAGCTTTGACGTTTTGTCGTCGTCCAGCTGCTTGCGCCAGAGCGCCATGCTTCAGCGAGCGGAACGACGTGGTCGATATCAATGTCAGAGGCTGAGGTGAACGTGATTCCGTCATAGTAACTGTACCATGAGCCAGTCGCAACCGGACATTCGTCAACGACCGAGTCAGCATCTCGTTTCAAGACGATGTGACGCGTGTTACAACCGCTTCCTTGACTCGACCAGTGCGGGAAGAGGTCACGACTATACCCCGTCATCGACCCTTCATTTTTGACAGTGAGGGCATTCAGTTTCGTGAGCGCGTCCGCTTTCGATGGGATGTTCGGTGGGAAAGCAGAGACTGGTGTAGCGTCAAACGATGCGGAAATCCAGACGAGCAAGGCGACAAGTGCGACAGACATAAGTTTCTTCAACATATAAAGCCTCCTACTATGTATTTGGAATGAACACTTGTCGAGCAAGTGGGCAACCTTTCATCAAACAACTAGTGAGACAAACATCACGCGATAAATTCAACTTGATCATACACAGGACGATTTTGAAAAAGTGTGAAAATCTGCAAAATGATTAGAAAGACTATCGCAAATCCTTCTCTAGCATTAATGGACAATCCGGTGTTATTTCTTTGGAACTAGTGAGCGATCAGGACTGGTATAATGGGTGACATGGATGGAGAGAAAAGAAGAGGTGGATGGAATGAACAAGAAAGAGATTGCGGCGATTCGCCGACAGTTTAAAGTAAATGCGACAAAGCTAAAGATTGCTGACTTATATACGATTTACATCCGACAGGAAACGAATGAGATTTATTACGAAGAGTTGCGTCCGTTCCCGTTCTTAGAAGAAGAGCAGCAGGAGCTGTTTTTGACGAACTTCAAAAAAGTGCTCGGTGGAAAACTTGATGAAAAACTGTTCGAAGTGAAGTTCCAATATCCTGAGGAAGGTCAAGTCGACCATACGCAAGGCTTGCTGTATGAAGGACTTCGTACGGAAGAGACCGACGTCTGGACGGACTATATGCAACGCATCGCGTTGAAGATGGTGAAAGACACGCCGTTTGAGAAGGATATGGTCGTGACGTTCATCCGGGGGAATTATAATAAGCCGACGAACCGGTACTCGGAAGAGTCTGAGATTCACGCGAACGATGAGGTGTATACGACGAAGTTCATCCTCGGCAGCATCAGCCCGACAGAGCTTCCGAAAAAATCACTCGTCTTTGACTTCGTCGAGCGGGAGTTCAAAGCCAGCTTGATTGTGAATCCGATCATCAAACTCGAGGCGCCGATCGGCGGATTCTTATTCCCGTGCTTCACGGACAACGCGGCCGATGTGAACCATGTGCTTTATTCGGCACACAAAGCGCATCAACCGGATATGACGTTCATTGAGAACGTGTTGAACGGTTCGGAGATTGTCACGGCAGTGGAAGAGAAGGCGGTCTTCGAAGAAGTGGTCAAAGCGGTCATCGGAGAAGAAGTCAATTCCCGGACTCTCGCGACCGTTTATGATGAGATCAATCAAATCATTGTCGCCGAAGAAGAGAACGAACAGGAAGAAGAGAGAGTAGCGATGCTCGACTCCCGTGCCGTCGAGGTCGTCTTACGGGCGAGTGGTGTGGAAGATGTGACGACGGAGAAAGTCGAGCAGGCGTTCAAGCAAGTCGTCGACGATACGAAATATGAGATGAAAGCGACGAGTGTCGTTCCGAAGTATACGTCAAAATCAATCAAGATTAATACAAAGGTCGCAAATATCTCGGTCAGTCCGCAAGACTTGAAATACGTGAAGCAGGTGAACTATAAAGGGAAACCGTGCTTGTTGATTGAAGTGGAAGAGGAGACGGAGATTGAAGGGTTCAAACTCATCTCGGAAGAGTCGTTAGACTAACTGTGGGAAAATTGTTGCATCCGTTCGAGTCGATGAGAAGAATCATGTGTCTATTTCGGGATACACAGGGGATGTTCAAGATTTTCGATTCCAGCAATGAATCCAAGACACAACTCTTGGGCTCTTTTTTGACAATCGATGTGACTTTAGCAGTGGAAGGAGGGAAAGCCCTGTACATAGCCTAAGCACCGTCGGGGATATGGTACGACCGGAGAGGATGTAGGTGATTATTTTCTAACATCCTTTACATAGATGAAGCTCAACTTACTATTCTCGGAAGGTATAAAAACCCTCTAATGTAATGAGTAACAAATAATTATAGTATTAAAAATGACTCAGTAATAATACCGGAGTCATTTTTTGAATTTATTGATCAGAATTTTTATTGGTACGCAGTGTCGATGTATTCATCTTTTCTTATGGCCTTGGCATAATAAGTTACTCTTCCAGTAGGTGTGCCATAATGATATTCGGTCGATTTAATATGTTGGAATGTAAAATCTCCTCGCACTCCTAACTTACTGTATCTACGAGCGTCTGCAGGGAAGGTAGACGATACTGAAACCGAATGAGTGAATCCGGTACTTAAAGTGAACTCTTTATATTTGTAACTACCGTTCACTGAGTAGGTTTTATTTGTAGTTAATACATGCGAGCTAACTTTTCTCCATTCAGGTGTTCCGCTATGATAACCAATCCATAGCTTTGAAGCATTCTTAGTGCTTATAACTTCAGGTTTCGTAATATATCCTCCAGTACTAAATGTTTGGTAGTTGCTAGGCGGTGAATATGATTCGTAATCTTCTTTCGATTGGAAAAACAGAATTTCTCCATTGTCTAACACTTTACTATAAGGATACTCAGATAATTCTGGGGAGATATTTTGTATAACGTCATTGAGATCTACAGTATCTATCTTTTCTGCGTTAGCAAAATCTACATTCGCTCCCCAAAACAAAAAAACGATAAAAGTCATGATAAATGTTTTTTTCATATTACCTCTCCTTGTTAATTTTTAGAGTATTTCGTGTGCGCTTCCACACTTATATGGTAATATAAGGTAGTGAGATATCAACTGAAAGGTGGATAATTATGAAAAATTTGTCATCTGTGATTTTGCTATGTTCCTCTTTATGGATGGGTATTTATTTATATGGAGAATATGCTGTTAGTTCTGTCAAATTTGATATTTCTTTAGTAACATTTCCGGTAGCGCTTTTTATATTGTCTATCGTATTCTTTTTATCTCCTAAAGAAGGTTTTCAATCTAAAGAACATAAATTGAATGATTAATTAAGAATTCAGAAAAAACTCAATCATCTATAGAAAAACAAGGGAAAAGAGCATAAGGATAAACTGCTATCACTTTCTGTGATAGACCAGGCAGGACCTAGGGGGTTCCGTGATATCGTCAAAACTCCGGAAACGGCACGAAATATACCGCTTTTTTTATTCGTCTTTCGCAACGTACTTAATAGGAAGGGGGGAAATTACTCTCCCCCTTTTTATTGGTTTTTACATATCAGAGTTCTGCATTCGCTCTTAAAACGAGTAGGTCCATCTAGCCGATGCAACAAAGTAGATCGGTCACCAATGCGGTTCCATAATGTGAGTGAGGAAGGTTGAATTCGAACTTTGATACAGGTATGATGCAGGTGAAAACGTTTTCTAAAAGCCATATTTTTTTAGTGTTTATCGAAAGCGCTTTCGGAATTTGTGAAACAACAAAAAACCTCAAAGACGAATATCATCTTTGAGGCTAGATTTGTATTACTTACGCGCTTTGCTTACTTTGAGTTTCTTCCCTTTGACCGGTGTCGTCTCCATCGCTTGAAGGACGATCGAACCTTTTCCGTTCAGGATATCGACGTAAGTCATTTGATCATTGATTGTGATGATTCCGATGTCATCAGCAGATACGCCAGGAATTTTGGCGATCGTTCCGACGAAGTCGACGGCGCGAAGTTTTTTCTTCTTCCCGCCACTGAAGTGAAGCTTCATGATGTCTTGATTGATACGAGCCGTCTTGTTGTTTCGAACGACGCGTCGTCCGCTCAACTTCTGCTCGAAGGCATCTTGGTTAGCCGCGACTTCCGCTTCTGTCGGCGCATCGATCATCGGAATCTCGAATTGAACGTATGATTCAATCGCGTTGATGAGACGTTCTTCCTGACGGGTCATGAGCGTGATTGCCGTTCCTTGTTTGCCGGCACGTCCGGTACGACCTGTACGGTGCACGTAACTTTCTTTTTCGACAGGAACGTCATAGTTGATGACGAGTTCGACGTTGTCGACATCGATTCCACGTGCTGCGACGTCTGTCGCGACGAGGTAGCGGAAGTTACCCATCTTGAAGCCGTTCATGACGGCGAAACGGTCCTCTTGCTCGAGTCCGCCGTGGAGGCGCTCAGCCGAGTAACCGGCTTTGTCGAGCTCGGCGTACACCGTATCGACGTTCTCCTTCGTCCGACAGAAAATCATACAGCTGTCCGGGTTCTCGACGACCGTGATGTCTTGAAGCACAGCCAGTTTCTCATTCCGGTGAACCGGGAGGAGGCGGTGCTCGATTGTCGAAGCGGTCATGCCGGTCGATTCGATCGCGACACGTGCCGGAGCATTCATATGCTTCTGGCAGAGACGTTCGATATCTTGTGGGAATGTCGCTGAGAAGACCATCGTGACGCGGTCTTTCGGCAACTGTTGAAGAATCTTCTCGACGTCAGCGAGGAAGCCGCGGTTGAGCATCTCGTCCGCTTCATCGATGATCAAGTATTCGACGCAGTCGAGTGAGAGGGTCTCACGCTCGATATGGTCCATGACGCGACCTGGCGTACCAACGACGATATGTGTCTTTTGCTTCAACTCTTCACGCTGTTTCGAGAACGGTTCTTTCCCGTAGACGGCAGTCGCTTTGATTCGTTTGAAACGTCCGATGTTCGTCATGTCTTCCCGTACTTGAACGGCGAGTTCGCGTGTCGGTGTCAAGACGAGCACTTGTGGTTTGTTTTCGGCCCAGTCGATGAGCTCGATGACCGGAATTCCGAAAGCAGCTGTCTTTCCGCTTCCGGTCTGTGCTTTGACGATTAAGTCTTCACGCTTGAGCGCACGCGGGATGACCTGCTGTTGTACCTCAGTCGGTGATTCGTATTTCATAATGCCTAGCGCGCGCGTAATCTCGTCGCTCAGGCGATAATCAGTAAATTGTTGTTTGTTCATGGGTAACCTCATTCTTTCGTGAAAACTTCTGCTTCAGAAAATTTCAATGTCTATTTGCAATACAGTCCATTATAGACCGAAAGGCATTAGGAAAGCCAATTTCATATAAAAATAAGTACTGGTGAAAGGGGTCTACATATTGAAACACAGTTATGAAAATCTCATGGATTATTTGAATCAGCATCAGCAACTTACGAGAACAAACCACCTCGAAACCGTCATCAAACCCATACCGGATGCAGACCGTACCGGCGATCTTGACCCACGTGTCTTTGCGACGTTGACCGCAAATCATTCTTCGCACGATGAACCGGATACAACATTTGACCTCGAGGTGGCACGCGCCAGCATGGGGTGGCCGAACCGGGATCAGACGACGACTGATATCAAAACCGAGTATCTCATGATTCCTAGTGAGGACGGTGACATCCCGGTTCGTCTGTATCGTCCGCATCATACTGAAGCCATCCCAGCCATTCTCTTCTTCCATGGTGGCGGCTTCTTCGGAGGCACGCTCGAGACGGTTGAGAATCCTTGTAAGTTGCTCGCGGAACGAGCGAACGCGGTTGTCCTCTCCGTCGATTATCGTCTCGCCCCGGAGCATCCGTTCCCGGCCGGATTGAATGACTGTTACCGCGCTTTGGAATGGGTATATGCCAACGCGACGGAGTTGAACGTCCTTCGTGATCAAATTGCTGTCGCAGGGGATAGTGCTGGCGGTAATTTGGCAACGGCTTGCTGTCTGATGGAGCAAGAACGAGGGGAAGGACGCATTTGTTATCAAGCGCTCGTCTATCCCGTCGTCAATCTGGGTTCGATTCCGACAGATGATTTTAAATGGGCGCTCGATGCTTATGATATCTCGCATCATCACGACCTAATTCGAGGTGTCGTGCTCGCCCTCGCCGACTCGGATTCGCTCTTAAATGACCTCTATCTTCAAGGGGAGGTGGATGTCACGCATCCGCTCGTCTCACCATTATTCGCAGACGATGTCTCAGGCCTACCACCGACTTTGATTGTGACGGCGGAGTACGATTACTTACGACTCGAAGGGGAGGCGTATGCGCGGAAACTGGCACGAGCGGGTGTCCCGACACGCCTCATTCAATATCGGGGGATGGACCATGCCTTCATGGACAAGTTGGGAGACTATCCACAGGCAGACGATTGTATGAATGTAATCGCAAAAGGACTTAAGGAGCTGACGAAATGAAACAGTATACATTGGATTGGACTCGTTATGAGGAATTGGCACGTCAAGCGGTCGCGGAAGGTGTCGTGTTAGTCAAAAACGAACAGAAGACCCTCCCATTACAGTCAGGGACGAAGCTCGCCGTATTTGGTCGTAGCCAGTTCCATTACTACAAGAGCGGTACGGGCTCAGGCGGGATGGTGAACGTCGGACATGTCACGACGCCGCTCGAGGCATTGCGCGAGCGTCCAGATATTCATATCAATGAATCGCTCTATGCGACGTATGAGGAATGGGTGAAGGAGAATCCGTTCGACCAAGGTGTCGGTTGGGCCGGTGAACCGTGGTCGCAACAGGAGATGGACGTAACGGACGAACTCGTCGAACAGGTGGCACAAGAATCAGATGTCGCCCTCATCATGATTGGACGTACGGCAGGAGAAGACCGTGACAACACGGCCGATCCGGGTAGTTACTTATTGACGGATATCGAACACACGATGATCGAGCGCGTCACGAAACGCTTCGACAAGACGGTCGTCGTGTTGAACGTTGGGAACATCATCGACATGAAGTGGGCGAAGGAGCCGAGTGCCATCCTCTATGCTTGGCAAGGTGGGATGGAAGGTGGAAAAGGACTCGTCGACGTGCTCGTCGGAGATGTGAGTCCTTCCGGGAAACTGACGGATACGATTGCTCAATCGATTGAAGATTATCCGTCGACGAAGAACTTTGGTCATGCAGATAAAGGCATTTATCAAGAAGACATCTATGTCGGTTATCGCTACTTCGAAACGTTCGCGAAGGAGGATGTCTTATATCCATTCGGATTCGGACTGTCTTACACGACGTTCAAAACGGAGGTAAAGCATACCGCAGAAACTGATGGTGTCCTGACGGTCGAGGTGGAAGTGACGAACGCGGGTGAGTGCGATGGGAAAGAAGTCGTCCAACTCTACGTCGAGAAACCGCAAGGGAAGCTCGGGAATCCGCTCCGGTCATTGGTGGCGTTCGAGAAAACCTTGCTTCTTGAACCGGGCGAGCGCCAAATCCTTTCTTTCAACGTCCAGATGACTGACTTTGCGAGCTATGACGACTCTGGCGTGACGGGTTATGAATCGAGCTTCGTTTTAGAGGCAGGAACGTATCGGTTGTACGTCGGAACGGATGTGCGTTCGGCTACACTCGCTCTCGAAGTCGAGCAACAGGAGCAACGTGTCCTCGAGACGTTAAGTGAAAATATGGCGCCCGTCCTCCCGTTCGAACGGATGAAACCGATTCAGGGCGAAAAAGGATTTGAAGTAGGCTACGAGTCGACGCCGCTTCGCGCCGTTGACGTGGAGACGCGCTATTTGGAAGAACGTCCTGAGAAGCGACCTTTCACAGATGACCAAGACATCAAATTGAGTGATGTGTATCATGGAAAGGCTTCACTCGACACATTCTTAGATCAATTGACGGATGAAGATTTGGCTGCGATTGTCCGCGGACAAGGGATGAATTCTCCACGCGTCACACCGGGGACGGCAGCGGCGTTTGGTGGCGTATCCGACCGGTTGAACGAGCTTGGGATTCCAGCGGCATGTTGTGCCGATGGTCCATCAGGCATTCGCATGGATATCGGGACGAAGGCGTTCGCGCTTCCGAACGGGACGCTTTTAGCTTCCACGTTCAACGTCGACCTCGTCGAAGACTTGTTTGAGATGACTGGGCTTGAGATGCGAAAAAACCGCGTCGACACGTTGCTCGGACCAGGGATGAACATTCACCGTAACCCGTTGAATGGTCGAAACTTCGAGTATTTCTCGGAAGATCCGCATTTGACTGGGAAGATGGCGGTCGCTCAATTGAACGGCATGCATCGTGTCGGGGTGACGGGAACGCTCAAACACTTCAGCGCCAATAACCAAGAAGCGCATCGTCACGATATCGACTCGGTCGTCTCGGAGCGGGCGTTACGCGAGATTTATTTGAAAGGGTTCGAGATGGCGGTGAAAGAAGGACGCGCATCGTCCATCATGACAACATATGGCGCGGTCAACGGGATCTGGACGGCCGGTCTATACGATCAAAATACGCGTATCTTACGTGATGAGTGGGGCTTTGAAGGCATCGTCATGACAGACTGGTGGGCAAAAGTGAACTTCCGTGAGGATGAGTCGGCCAACCGTCAAAATACGGCAGCGATGGTTCGCTCACAAAACGACTTGTACATGGTCGTCGACCGTCCGGACCTCAACTCGTTCGAGGATAACACGATGGCATCACTCGAAGAAGGGAGTGTCACACGGGGCGAGTTGTTGCGGAGCGCGCGTAATATTTGTACGTTCATCTTGAAATCACCGGCGATGGAGCGTCTTCTCGGGATTCATGACGGTTCAGTCGAGGTGCTCGGCTTTGAGGATGAGATGAATCAACAGGATACATTTGAGTTGGACTATCAACATCTCGAAAACGGGGAACATGTGGATTTGTCAGGAATCGATACCTCGACCGGAAACACACACGTCTTCGCTATCTCGGTCGACCAAACGGGGACGTATGACATCACGTTGACTGCCCGTTCGAACGCGGGAGAGTTGGCACAGATGCCGGTGACATTGTTTGCGAACAATATCCCGGGTGCGACGTTCACGTTTAATGGGACGGACGGAGAATGGGTGACGCAGACGAAGCAGGTCTTCTTCTTGAACCAGCATAATTATCTCCAGCTCTATTTCGCGTTAAGCGGCTTAGAAGTGAAGGACGTGTCCTTCACGCTCGCAGATGAATTCAGTATGAAGAACGGCTGAGCTGCCCTTTTGCCGATTCATTGAATCCGGTATAATCAAAAGAACGACACATCGCAAAGGAGGCGCATACCCGTGGAAAATCGGCTTCGATTTTCTAGGTCTTCACGCACTCATGCAAAGCCATTTGGACGAAAGGCGATCACTTGCATGGGGCGAAACGAATACCTTGATCGCTTGATTTTAACGTAAACCACTTGGCTTTGCTCCCTTATCGGATTGGATTCATTCAATAAGGAGCGAGGTATGATGAAGTACGTCAATGCGCAACAAATCCTGCCAGAACGATTGTTGCAAGAGGTGCAACAATACGTACAAGGTGAAACGTTATATGTGCCGACCCCGACTGACACGAAACGGAAATGGGGGTCGGTCAACGGTGGAAAACAATTACTTGATGAACGAAACGAAGCCATACGCGCAGCGTTTCGGAACGGAGAGCGAATCGAAAATCTGGCCATGTCCTATCATTTGGCGACGCACACGATTCGAAAGATTGTATACCGTTCGAAATGAATGAGGTACGACTAGTTCGCTAGTCGTGCCTTTTTAGGTCGACTATATTTCTTAATCAAAGTGTACACAGTAAGGAAGCATTGTTTCCTGTAAACTGAGAATTAAGGAAGGGGGCGACAAAATGTCAGATCCATTTATTCAAAACGAACAATATAATCTCATCAAAGAACAAGTGATGCTCGTCAAAGAGAGTCGAATGCAAAGCTTGCCGCCTTCTGTCTTGCGAGCAGTCATCGACTTGGCACAAGCGAAAGTGATGTATGCATTCCCTGAGGCAACGACTGAACAACTGAAGCTGTTACAGTTCACAACGCTACAGACGAACGAAGCGTTCGACGAATATATGCAACGATTACGAGAATGGGTTCAACCATTTCCCGTTATTTCTGCCGAGCAACTGAAGAGTTTGTTCCCGAAACAAAAGAAGCTTCGCTTACCGGAGTTATCCGATGTTGATTTTGGACGACTCACGTATCTAGGTTGGAACGATGGACGTTCCAATCAAAAGTTGATGATTTGCCAATACGAAGGTCAATTGATTGGCATTGCATGTAAACCGAGTACGAATACGAAGAAAAATATATGTGCCTTTTGTAATCAGTTCACGGATGTGACGTACTGCGTTACGATCACCAAAGCGAAACAAGCGAAAAATCCGGACTATTACAAAGCCATCGGCACATATGTATGTGTAGACAGTAAGACGTGCAACGAACACATCACGAGCCAAGAGGCTTTGCATACTTTTGTTCATACAGCATTGCAGACCTGACAACCCAGTCAGGTCTTTTTATGTTAAACCAACAAAACAAATCAAGCGGCATGGTTTTCAATTTTATTCACGAGCAGTCTGTTCATTCTTTAAAATGCTTCTAGTGATTTGATTGTATGTCTGAGTACATCCACGTCTTCATTTTCCCAGCCCAATCGATTTACTGCATTAATAAACTGTCGTGTTGCTTTAATAAGAGTAACCTTCAGTTCTTTAATTAAAACGATACCGATTTCCGTCTTCATTTGACCATCTTTAATAAATGATAATTCGAGTTCAGACAAAGATATCTTTTTGGCGGATATAGAAAGGGGACCATCCATAAATGGAAACGAATGAACGGATGCCACTGGAGCGAACAAAAGTGCTCGACAGCTGTCACTCCACCATTTTAAAAGGACAGCAACGAAATCAGACCATCCTACTCCCGGGAAATAATCGTATGTATCAATGACAAAGTTGATTTCGCCAATAATTTGACCAGAGTATGTTAACGAATCAAGATTAATCTCGATGAAAATTTGATGACACATCATTGCTCACCTCATCCGTTTTTGAAAGATTACTACTAAGACCATCTTACTCGAGCTATACGAAGTACGAAACGATGAGTTGAATTGACAGAAGTTGTCGTATGATAGACAGACAACCATGATTCGATTAACGATGGGGAAGCGGATGAAACACGCAGTGATTTTTGACATGGACGGAACATTGTTTCGGACAGATTTGATTTTGGAACGGGCGCTAGATGAAACGTTTGATCATTTACGAAGTGAAGAAAAATGGATAGGTCCGACACCGATTGATCAATATCGGAACATCATGGGGGTACCGTTGCCAGTTGTTTGGAACACATTGCTCCCACAATACGATGAACAAACTAGAGAAGAGGTCGATGCCTATTTCTTAAAACGACTCATCAAAAACATCCAAAACGGGAATGGTGGATTATATGCAGGGGTACTCGAACTGTTTGAACAATTGCATCAAATGGGGCATTCCATCTTCGTCGCAAGTAATGGTTTGGTGGACTATTTACAAGCCATCGTCACGCACTATGAATTGGACCGTTGGATCACAGCAACATATAGCATTCAACAAATCGACACGTTGGATAAGGGCGATTTAGTGGCTGAAATCGTGAAGAAGTATAAGATTCAGGATGGCTTCGTAGTCGGAGACCGATTATCGGATATCATGGCTGCACAAGCGAACGGACTCATTTCAATCGGCTGTCGTTTTGACTTCGCACAAGAAGTAGAGTTACAAGAAGCGGATTACGTCGTGAATCACTTAGCAGAAGTTCTCGATATCGTTTCGAAGGAGACAGCTTCGCGATAAGTGAATCGATTTCAGGGTTAGATTCGTAAGTAAAGGACTACAACAAATCGGAGGGATCATCATGCACACGCTCTACATGAAACAAAAAGTGTTAAGCTTACGCGGACGTTTCACCATCAAGGATGCGGACGGACATGACAAATATTTCATCGAAGGTAGCTTTATGAAGTTTCCAAAATCATTCGAAATCAAAGATACGAACGATCAGACGGTCACGACGATTACGAAAAAGACATTCAGTTTCTTGCCGAAGTTTTTTGTGGAAGTGGACGGCGCAGATATGATGACCATTTCGAAAGAGTTTTCATTTTTCAAACCAAAATATTCGATTGATGCGGCAGGCATTGATGTCCAAGGCGATTGGTGGGACATGGATTTTGATGTGACGAAGGATGGACATTCGATCGGAAGTGTACAAAAGAAATGGTTCTCATGGGGAGATAGTTACGAGATTCGTGTCGAAGAACCGGAGATGGAGCACCTTCTTATCTCTATCGTCGTAGCTATCGATTGTGCGAAAGCGGATCAAGCAGCGTCATCTAGCGCAGCCACATAAAGGGGAGTATCGAATGGAATTTTGGGACGTTTATACGGTCGACCGAGAAAAGACCGGTCGCACGTGGCAACGGGGAAATCGATTGCCAGAAGGCGAGTATCACCTTGTGATTCACGTGTGTATCTTTAACCAGAAGGGCGAGATGTTGATTCAACAGCGCCAACCGTTCAAGGATGGTTGGGCCAACATGTGGGATATCACAGTCGGTGGAAGTGCCACGGTAGGAGATACAAGCCAGCAAGCCGCCATGCGGGAGCTCGAAGAGGAGATTGGACTCAAGCTTGATCTATCCCAGACGCGACCGCACCTGACAGTCAATTTTGACGAAGGGTTTGACGATATTTATTTGGTCGAAATGGAAGTGGATTTGAATGAGCTGACGCTTCAAGAATCTGAAGTACAGGCCGTGAAATGGGCGGATGAGGCGACAATTCTGCAGATGATTCAACAGCATGAATTCATACCGTTACTGTTTGCCATGCGAGGACAATGGGGAGGGATTGATCGTCATGCATACGTACAAGTGGATAAATGAACCAAAAAGCGTGAACGGACTTGAACCGCTAACTTTCCGCACTTTGCCAAATACGGACTTTTGGCGAAACACACATTACGGATTCAATCGGATGACGGCACATGCGTTATTGACAAACGTTAAAGCCAAACGATTTACATGTCGGGCGACAATCCAGATGGAACCGAGCCATACATATGATCAGGCCGGAATCGTCTTATATGTGAACGATGACCATTGGATCAAGACATCTGTCGAGTACATTCCGGACGGACCGTCCCATCTTGGCGCAGTCGTCACCTCGTTTGGCTATTCCGATTGGTCGACACGTGATTTTTCAAATGAGATGATTCAACAACCCTTGACGTTTGAAATGGTTTATACCGACGGGGATGTGGAGATTTTCTTTGAATATGGTGACGGTATGCGTGAACAGCTTCGCATCGCTCACCTTCACGATGTGTCGACGTTACGCATCGGTCTATATGCCTGTAGTCCGGATGTGAATGCGACAGGTTTTGACGTGACATTTTCGAATTGGGAACTACGGGAAGCATCGACGTGAGTCGGTGCTTTTTTATGTGTCAGTTTGATTTCACTTCCGAAAAGTGGTTGAAGTTTTAGCAAAGAAAAATCTATAATGGATTTATCGAAAGCGCTTTCGGAAATCGCTTTCAAAAGTACGGACTGACATATGACAATCATTTATCCTAAAGGAGGACGCACGATGAAGAAATGGGTTGCACTCGCACTCGGGACAGGCCTTGCCCTATCCTTGCCACAAGAGGTGCCGGCTGAAAAGAGTTCAAAAGCCGATGACGCTAAGTGGAAACTTGTCTGGTCAGATGAGTTTAGCAAGTCTGAAATCGATCACTCGAAATGGAATTTTGAAACGGGGAACTGGATTGTCGACAAAGACGGAAATCCAGTCGCTGCCGGTTGGGGAAACAATGAGAAGCAATTTTACACGGACAAAAACGAAAACGCTTTCGTGAAAGACGGGAAGCTCGTCATCCGTGCAAAGAAAGAACAAGCATCGGATCAATTCGGCACCTATGATTACACATCGGCGAAGTTGACGACGAAGGGGACGTTCAGTAAGACATATGGTCGTTATGAGATGCGAGCCAAACTTCCAACCGGTAAAGGACTGTGGCCGGCGTTTTGGATGCTGCCAGAAGAAGACCGCTACGGTGGTTGGGCCGCATCAGGTGAAATCGACATCATGGAGTCGTGGGGCAGTCAGCCAGATAAAGTCGCTGGCACGATTCACTACGGAGAAACGTGGCCGAACAACAAATATACGGGGAAAGATTATCACTTCGCAGAAGGTGACGGCATCGACAAGTGGCATACATATGCGGTCGAGTGGGAACCAGGTGAGATTCGTTGGTATGTAGACGGTCAGCTCTACCAAACGCAAAATGACTGGTATGCGAAAGAAGCGAACAAAGCATCGAAATATAGCTATCCTGCACCATTCGACCAAGATTTTTACTTGATTATGAACTTGGCGGTCGGTGGATGGTTCGATGGGGACGTTGACGAGACGACACCATTCCCGGCAGAGATGGAAGTCGATTACGTCCGTGTGTTTGACTTGAAGAACGGGAAGTATCGTGATGCTGTCGAACCGACGTACTCGGATGAAGAAATCGTGTTGCCGGAAGGTTCGAAACAACCTTTAGAAGACGGGAATCTTGTCTATGACGAAAACTACACTGAACCGATTACGACGGTAACGAACGGTGCGCAGGCGCTCAACCCGACGTATTGGAACTACGTGTCGCTTCCTGACTTTGGTGGTGTCGGCTCCATCGATGTGGTCGACTTGGCGGGGACACGATTCGCCGACATTTCGATTGATCAGGCAGGAAGCCAACCATACTCGCATCAATTGATTCAAAATGTATCGCTCGGAAAAGGTGGACACTATAAAGTGACGTTTGATGCTAAAGCGGATGCGGCGCGTTCAATCGCCGTTAAAGTCGGTGGTGGTCCGGAACGAGGCTATGCGAAATATTCAGATGAAGGGTCATTCGATTTGACGACAGACGTCCAAACGTACTCGATGACATTCGATATGACCGAAGAGACTGACCTTGCGGCACGTCTCGAGTTCAACGTTGGACTCAGCACGTCGGGTGTCCAAATCGGGAACGTCCGTGTCGAGCAGACGCCTCGTGAGGCATTCGATCCGAATGCGACGAAGCCGATGCTCGGGGACGGGAACCATGTATATAACGGTACGTTCGACCAAGGTGCGATGGATCGTATGACGTATTGGACGTTCGACCCAGGTGTCACGAAAGGGACAGGAACGGTCGATTCAGTAGAGCGTCTCTTCCGTTTTGAAACGAACAAGAAAAAAGGAGCACCGGCAACGTTGGTGCAACAAGGCATTCAATTGCAAGAAGGACATGAATACGTTCTTCGCTTCAAAGCACGTGCAGAGCGTGTAGACGGTCTGCTAGTAGGATTGAACGGAGCGAAAGAGGATACCTACCTTCCGCTAGAGCGTATCGCGCTATCTGAAGCGTTCGATACGTATGAAATTCCGTTCACGATGGAAGCCGGAACCGACCTCATGAGTCAGCTTCAGTTCATTCTCGGTTCTGAAAAAGGTGTGATTGAAATCGATGACGTCGAATTGCGCGATGTCACACCAGTTTATATCGACCCGTCTCCACTTAAAAACGGAGCATTCACAGAAGGTCTCACACACTGGGGCTCCTATGTCCACTTTGACGCACAGGCTGCTGTCGAAGCGGTGAACGAGGCGGCACATATCTCGATTACGCAAGAAGGGAACGAAGCGTGGAGTGTCCTCTTGGAACAAGTGGGTCTTGAGTTACAACAAGATCAAACCTACGTCGTCCAATTCGATGCATCCTCTACTGTCGCTCGTTCATTCGAAGTGACGTTAGAGAATGTCGGGTACTATCGCTATTTGAGCGAAGTCGTAGCGGTCACACCAGAAACGAACACGTACACGTTTGAAGTGACGATGCCGGTGACAGATGTCACAGGATTGAAGTTCTTGATGGGACGCACAGAAGGGTCGCCACTCGGGGCTCATGACATCACAATTGACAATGTGAGTGTGACGTTGAAATGAATTCAAAAACGACAGCATATCGCGCTGATATACTGTCGTTTTTTATTGCTTAATCACGGAATAACATGTAGAGAAGGGCGTGAATCAACAAGGTCACAAATATAAGGTTCAACCAATTGATTTTGTATCGTTGATCATTCGGTTGAATGACACCCATAGCGACGATGTTCCAAAACCATTTCGACTCTCTCCATCTTCTCTTGTGTCTTAATTCGCCTGATTGCTGTTCAGTTTTTTTATTTTCTCGGGACGCCCACCAAATGACGATTACTACATCTAAAATTGCACCAAATGAAATAATGAAAACGGCCAACTCATTTGATATTCCGAACAATAAATCGTTGGATTCAAAAGTGGTTTCCTCTTCGAATGAAGGAGGTGCTGACTCCGTCTCGACTGGCAATCGCTTCGAAGCTGATTCTCGCTCAAGGTTCGGCGAAATAGATGAATTGAAGTCCGCGAAAAAGATAGCACCAATGATTGAAGCCATTAAGATAATGTAGCCAAATACAAATCCATAACGCCGTATTTGAATTTGATTCATAGTCACCTCTCACAGATGAAAGTAGTAGGATCTGTAAATATCGTAACACAAAAACCAAATTAAGGGATTTTACTTTTTCCGACTAATCAATCGCGCTGTCCGTAAAATCGAGGGTAGTAACTTCCGGCGTTGACGAAACGCGAGATAGCGTCCTTCCCACGACGGTTTGAACTTCTGTTTGAACTGTCGTAAGCCACTGAACGGATAGATGTAACTGATGTTTTCAAAAATGTCGGCGGCGACGCGCTCCGGCCAATGGGAGAATGTCTGCTCTCCGACGGCGGCAAGTGGTGCCACGCCGAGTCCGACATGATCATAACCTTCTGCGCGAGCCCATTCGATGATGTGAAGGATCAACACTTCAATCGATCCGGTCGGCGCATCATTTTTCGAACGCATCAAATCGATGGAGATGGCCCCGTCTCCCCGGAGTAGAGAAATGAAAGCCACGACGACACCGTCCGCATCTCGCAACAAGGCAATCGGATAACGTGTCAACGTTTCATAGTCGAAGAATCCGAGAGAGAAGCCTTTCTCATTTCGATTCCCGATCCATTCGTCTGAGATGTCTTTTAACTCTTGTAACAGCAAGAGGCTCGGTTCACAGACGATGTCGAACGTGATTCCCTTCTTCTCAAACTGATTGTAGAGAGAGCGCATATTTGCACGCTTCTTCCCGGATAAGGAGAAGGCCGAGACGTCAATCGTCGCCTCTTCCCCTAATTTGAAGAACGTGAATCCGGCATCATGAAGGCGAGGCATCCAATTCGGTGTAATTTGATAAAATAAAGGAATATACCCGATTCGATCCGCATCTTCAATGAATCGCGTCAAAAGAGAAGTCGCAGCCTGTTTCTCGCCTTGGATATCACCAAGGACGATGGCATGGTTCCGAGACGTCGCAAACAACAGACACGCATCTCCGGCCTCATTCATGTAAAAATGCTTATCTGCCATATGGGCCAAGTCAAAACTGCTCGATGTGGGCTGTGTTGCTTGGAACTGTCGGATGCGATGTTCATCATAGGCTTCTCCAAGCGCCGGACGTTTCCAACGATCGAACAAGAGCAGAAGTACACTTGCTACGATTGAAGTTAACAATAAGACAAACGTCGTCAACCAACCGGCTTGATGCGATGTGAAGAATAAGTCGTCTGTACCTACGAATGACTGCAATAAGAGGGCGTGGGTGCCGACATAGAGCAGGACGTAAATCAAGCTTCGGATGAGACGTCCTGTCGTTAAAATCGAACGGTATCGAACGTGTCGTTTGCGTGTCAACCAGACGAACATTGCAAACCCGATGACAACGAACGTCTCAAACAGGTTTAAACCACGAGCGCTGACCCCGATGGTCGCTAAGATGAAGGCAGTGTTCAGTAACCAGAGCGTTCGTTTTGTCCGCACATACATGCCATAGACAGACAAAAACATGAGAAGCCCGGCACTCAATAAGAAAAGGGTCCCAATCCATTCAAACCAGCGATTCACTTCATAGAGTGGCGTCACGCTCGGGAGAAGTGTCTGGAACCAAATCAACAGACTGCTCATGAGTGCGATGAGACTTCCAGTCAGGCGTCCAATCCTCGCAAGCGTCCGCGAAACGATGCGCCAGACGACGGTCCCGATCTCATAAGAGGACCCGATGATTGGCCGATACTCGATTTGTTTGACGACCTGGTCTCCGAATGCGATGGCTGCGAGAAAAAGTCCAATTAAAAAGGGAACGACAAAATAAACGAATCGATAGATGATTAGTGAAGACAGGACGATGTCTTGATGAATCCCAAGTTGAGTCATCCCGACGAGATACAGTAAGTCAAACGTTCCGGCACCCCCAGGGACGAGGGAGACGACACCGACGACCGTCGCGACGATGAATACCCCGAAGAGTTGCACGAACGAGGCCGACCCGTCTAGTAACGTCAAGGCATAAATGGCGACGAATCCTGCGGTGACCCATTCTGCGAGCGAGGTCATCGTGTACCCGAGCAGAGTGGACCACCCGACATTTGATCGGCGTGATGTGACGAACAAATAAAATGGGAGCATCGCACTCACGGCGAGTAGCACCGGCCAAATCCATGGTTTCGTACCGATAAGCCCGCCAGCCGGGAAAATCCCGAGGAGCACACCGATGGAAAGAATGGACAGACCACTGATGAGTGTCGGGGTCATCCAGCCGATGGCACGGAGTAGGCGTTTCGTATCCGTATAGGGACGGTAGAGGGATGTACGAAGGGCAATCCCAATCACGCCGCCGAAGCCGAGCATCCCGTTCATCGAGTTCGTGATCCACGCTGTTTGAACGATTTTTCGTTTCGGTAGCTCGATATGTAAAGAGCGTAGCAGGAAATAGTCATAGCCCGTCATCGTCAAGACAGCGATCCCACCGAGTAGGATGAGTGTGAACTGTTCCCAACCGGTCAGTTGTTTCAGTGTCGTGAAGGCGGTCGCGAGCGAGAGGTCTTTCAACTCTTGTCCGCTCTGAATCAAAATCAAACCGATTAACGCTATAGGAATGAGCCATTTTAATTGTTTCCATGAAAAACGAGTACGCATTGCGATCTTCTCCTTATCTGCCATAGGACTGACAGCATCTTCTGTCTAAATCGTACTATAGGATACGAATGAAATCTGTAAAACGTTTCAAAAAGAGGGGATTGTAAGCGCAAGAAAGAGGACGAAATGTTGATTTTAGATTTGCTACAGTGAGAGGAGAAAGGGGTGTGGAGATGCTGACGTTTGACGAAAAGTGGGCGAAAGTGCTCGCCTGCGATGCAACTTACGATGGATTATTCTATACAGCCGTGAAAACGACAGGGATCTATTGCCGACCATCGTGCCGATCCCGTAAACCGAAGAAAGAGAACGTTGATTTTTATTTAACGAGAGAAGAAGCGGAGACGAACGGTTTCCGACCGTGCAAGCGATGTCAGCCCGAAGTCGAGCATGCCCCACACCGTGCGCTCGTTCAACAAGTGACGACATATCTCCTGAACCATTACAAACAACCCATTCGCCTCGAACAGATTGCCGAACACGCGCAACTGAGCCCTTTTCATTTGGAGCGGACATTCACTCAAGCGACAGGAGAGACACCGAGGCAGCTACTAGAACGGATTCGAATCGACAAGGCGGCATATTTATTACGAACGACCGATATGAGTAATCTGACGGTCTGCTATGAGGTCGGGTTTCAAACACCATCGAACTTTTACCGCGTGTTCCGGCAAGTAAAAGGCTGTACACCGAACACATATCGAAAAGGAGAGGACATATGACAGAGATGTTACTTGCTGTACAGCAGCCGTTTGATTTTCAAGAGTGTCTCGTCTTTTTGAGTCGGTCAGAACAAGAAGTGCTCCATGTGACAACGCCTGACACGGTTCGAAAGCTGATGCGAATCGGGGAAAGGCTCATCCTGATCGAGCTTCAAGAAGCGGAGCATCACATTCGTGTACGGTTCCCAGTCGATGAAGTTTCAGACACAGAAAAGGAACGTGTCGCACGTGAGGTACGAGACTGGTTAGACCTTGAGCGCGATTTGAAGCCGTTTGAAACGATGGGGGCGAAAAATGAATTGCTGGCTCCTTTGATTGAAGCACATCGCGGATTACGGATGATTGGCTTCCCAGATTTGTTCGAGGCCCTCACATGGGCCATCATTGGGCAACAAATTACCTTGTCCTTCGCCTATACGATCAAGCGGCGATTCGTCGAACGATATGGAGACCATCAAGTTGTCGGAGGAAGAACGTACTGGACGTTCCCGCGGGCGGAGCGAATCGCCTTGCTCGAACCGGAAGAGTTACGTGAGCTTCAGTTCAGTCGCAGGAAAGCGGAGTATGTCATTGATATTGCACGGGAAATAACAAATGGAGACCTGTCGAAAACAGCTTTACAATCACTCTCTTCAGCTAATATCCGTGAACGGTTACTGGCAATCCGGGGTGTCGGAGAATGGACGGCAGACTATGTGTTGATGAAGTGTTTTCAGGACGCATCAGCCTTTCCGATTGCGGATGTCGGATTACATCAAGCGATTCAGCATCAGTTAGGGACATCGAAGAAGCCCACGATTGAAGAGGTGAAACGTTACGGTGAATCGTGGCAAGGTTGGGAAGGATACGCGACATTTTATCTGTGGAGGTCATTATATGGGAACGTATAAATTAGACGTGGAGACACCGATTGGCGTCCTGGAAATCATCGGGACAGAGCAGGCCATTCAATCGATCTTATTCGTCGAACGGGAAAGCAAACGAAGTATGGAGCAAGATGTACCAAATGTATTGCGACAGTGCCGGGAGGAACTAGACGCCTATTTTCGCGGTGAGCGTATGACGTTTACGTTTCCGACTGAGCAAATCGGGACAACGTTTCAGCATGACGTGTGGGATGCGTTACAAACCATCCCGTATGCAGAAACGGCTTCTTACCGTGAACTCGCCGAACGTGTGAAGCGACCTGCTGCTGTCCGCGCAGTCGGAGCGACGAACGGACGCAACAAGCTGAGCATCGTCGTGCCTTGTCATCGCGTCATCGGATCAAATGGGAAATTGACGGGCTATGCCGGTGGACTTTGGCGAAAAGAATGGCTCTTGCAGCATGAAAAACAAGTTGCACATCAACCCCAGTAAAAAAACATTTAACCCTCCAAATCTGCTACACTAGAAGAGGTCCTATCGTGACGTCGGAATCGACGAAGTTATAGGACGATTCCCGTCACTCATGGAGAAAGTTTTGGAGGAATGCATGATTAAATTATTAGCAGATTCGACGTGTGACTTATCAGATGCAGTGCTTGAACAGTACAACATCGGGGTCGCGCCGTTGATCATTACGATGAACAATATGTCTTACCAGGACCGGGTGGATATCCAGCCGGATGATTTTTACGGAATGTTGGAAGCGCTCCCGGAATTCCCGACGACGGCGATGCCGAGCCCGGCGACGTTCTTGAAATTGATGGAAGATGCGGTCGCTTCGGGTCACGAAGAGATTTTATGCATCTGTATGTCGAGCGGCACGAGCGGCTCGTATCAATCGGCGGTCATCGGAAAAGAGTACTTTGAAGAAGCGCATCCTGACTCACCTGTCAAAATCCATGTCGTCGACTCTCGTTCGATGAGTCACGGTAGCGGCTGGCTGTTGCTGAAGAGCGCACAGATGCGTGAAGCCGGTTCGACGTTCGAAGAGCTCGTTGATTTCAATGAGACGTACAAGACGAAAGTGAAGCACTTCTTATCCGTAGATGACCTCGACCACTTGATCAAGAGCGGACGGATTTCAAACGCGAGTGCCATCATCGGGAAACTACTCATGGTAAAGCCCATCATGAGTATGAAGAACGGGAAAGGCGCCATTGTTGCCAAAGAGCGAGGCACCCGTAAAGTGCTGAAGCATTATACGGACGAGTTCGTGAAACGCGTCAATCCGGACATCACCAATTTCGTAATCATCGGGTACACATCCGATCAACGAATCGCGGAGAACTTAAAAGCGAAGCTCGAAAGCGAAACCGATTTCGCCGGTGAGATTTACCTCATGCAGATGGGGGTCTCGGTCGGAACGCATGTCGGACTCGGTGCCATCTCGATGTTTTTTGTAGAGAAGTAAGAAAAGCCGTCTCATCGCGAGACGGCTTATTTGTTTGGCCAAATATGCTCGATGACCGGTGTGCTGTCATGATAATCGAGACGATAGACATCTGGGTTACGCATCTTACGCCATGTCTCACACTCATATTGCGGGTTAAGATGTTGCAATAAGAGTGCGAGCAGATTGCCGTGCGTCACTAATAGGGTCGAAGCATGCGAAGCTTTGGCGTGCTCGACGACCTGTAGGATGCGCTGTGTCGCCTCCATAGCAGATTCGGCACCAGGCAACTTGAACGTCGGGTCGCTGAACGACTGACGTAATGGGGTCAGCCAGTCTTCGAGCGGTTCGTGAGATAGGATGCGTTCTCTCAGTAACGGTTCACGTTCAATCGAGAGGTGATGAGCATCGGCGAGTGGCGTGACCGAAGCGACTGCACGGGTATAATCGCTTGAGATGATCCGGTCGATTGTGAGTTCAGAAAAGAAATCGCGAAGCCATAAAGACTGGGCGTGACCGTCTTCTGTGAGCGGGGCATCAGGTTCTTGGCCCGCGGCTGAGCAGTGGCGAATCAAATAGAGTGTGGGCATGTGGATTCTCCTTGAACATTTTTAGTGAAAAGCCAATAATGAAATATATGTAAAACTATTTCATAGTATAGAATATATTTCAATTTACTTAATGATAAGTAGGAGGAAGCAATGAGTCATTTTAAAAGACAATTAGAAAACTCTCTTTACACGGGTTTTATAGATAAAGATCACGATCATTCTAGTCCGTTTAAACCAGAACTTTTAGTAAACGAACGAGTTAAAAGACAGGATGTATTAACCGCATTACTCGATGAATTGAAAATTTGTAAGAAGTTTCGGTTTGCTGTTGCATTCATTACAGAATCAGGTTTGGCAACACTTAAATCAACATTATACGACTTAAATCAAAAAGATATCCGAGGCGAGATCATTACTTCTACATACCAATTGTTTAATCAGCCAAAAGTGTTTAAAGAACTTTTGAAAATTCCGAACGTTGACGTAAGAATTGCAGATGTGAATGCGTTTCACTCAAAAGGATATATTTTTCAACATGAAGGCTATTATTCATTAATTGTTGGTAGTTCGAACTTAACTGCAGGAGCATTAAAAACAAACTACGAATGGAATATTAAACTAACATCTCATGAAAACGGTGAAATTGTTCAACACTTTTTCAATCGATTTGAAACGATGTGGAATGAATCAATCCCGCTAACTTTAGAATGGATTAAAGCCTATGAAAATGTATATCGTCCAATAGTTAGAGATCGAGTTGCCGAGTTTCCAAATACTCACGATTTTAATCAAGTTAAGCGAGACCTTGAAATTAAACCGAATGCTATGCAGCGCTCTGCTTTAGACGGTATTGAAACAGTCCGACAGCAAGGGCATCAACGCGCTCTTGTCGTATCAGCTACAGGGACTGGGAAAACATATTTAGCTGCATTTGATGTTCATAGGTATGAACCCAAGCGAATGTTATTTGTAGTCCATCGTGAACAAATTTTGAAAAAAGCTATAAGTGATTTTCATAAAGTTATTGGTGGAAACATGGAAGATTTCGGTATTTTGTCAGGGACAAGTCGAGCAATTGATTCTAAATATGTTTTTGCAACCATTCAAACCATTTCAAAGGATGAAACTTTATATCAATTTACACGAGAAACTTTTGACTACATCTTAATTGATGAAAGTCATCGCGCCGGAGCAAATACATATCAAAAACTATTAGAATATTTCGAGCCGAAGTTCTTACTTGGAATGACTGCTACTCCTGAACGGTCAGATGGATATGATTTGTTCAGACTTTTTGATTACAATATTGCATATGAAATTCGTTTACAAGAAGCGCTTGAAGAAAATATGCTATGCCCATTCCATTATTTTGGGGTTACTGATCTTGAAATTGATGGAGAGCAAAGAGAAATTGAAGTGTTCCAAAAACTTGTATCAACTGAAAGAGTTGATCGGATTATTGAAAAGATTAAATACTACGGCTATTCAGGGGAAAAGTTGCGAGGACTAATGTTCTGCAGTTCTAAAAAAGAAGCAACATATTTGTCTGAGCAATTAAATGCGCGAGGTTTTAAAACATGTGCTTTAACCGGGGACGATACTCAAGCAAAGCGAAAGCAAGAAGTAAATAATTTAGAACAAGGGTTACTCGACTATATTCTCACTGTGGACATATTTAACGAAGGGATCGATATACCGAGTATTAATCAAGTTGTAATGCTTCGACAAACTGAGTCGAGTATTATATTTATTCAACAATTAGGAAGGGGCTTACGAAAGCATAAATCTAAACGGTACGTAACCGTTATTGATTTTATAGCAAACTATAAAAATAATTACTTAATTCCAATTGCTCTCTCAGATGATCGTTCTCAAAATAAAGATTCTATTCGTCGTAAAGTAATCGATCGAAGCTATATCTCTGGTACATCAACTATTAATTTTGAAGCGGTTGCTAAAGAACGAATTTATGAATCAATCAACCAAGCAAGATTAACAGATTTAAGAACTTTAAAAGAAGCATATCAGAACTTAAAAAATCGATTAGGTAGACAGCCTATGTTGACTGACTTTATAGAGAACCACTCAATGGATCCAGTTGTTATAGCAACTAAAAATGGACATTATGGTGCTTTTTTAAGAGTTGTTGAAAGTGAAGTGCCTCTTCTTTCGAAAGAAGAAGAGCAAATTTTACTTATGGCGACGCAAGAACTTTTATCAGGTAAAAGAATACACGAGATTTTTTTATTGAAAATTTTGGTATCTGATCGCTCTATAAGTAAACTCAATTTTATGAATTACCTACATGATCATCATGTTCGAGTAGATGAAGCAACAGTCAAATCAGTAGAAAATGTATTATCATTAAACTTTTTTAATGAAGCAGATCGAAAAAAATATGGTAATAAGCCGTATGTTGAATTTGATCGTGACACGTATCGATTACCTTCATATATACAAAATATGTTACAAAATGAGTGGTTTGCTAAGTTGTTAAACGACTTACTAGAAGCATCAATCCTACGAAGTAAACGGTATAATCAAACACAACCTTTAACGAGATTGGAAAAATACACAAGAAAAGATGTATGTCGATTATTAAATTGGGAAAAAGAAGAGCAATCTACAATGTATGGTTATAAAGTTAAGCATCATACATGTCCTATATTTGTAACGTATCATAAAAGTGAAGACGTTGAAGCTAGTGTTAATTATGGTGATTCCTTTATTAGTCCAGAGGTATTTCATTGGTATACTCGAAGTCGAAGAACCACAAAATCTGAAGAAGTACGTAAAATTATTGATTCAGAGAAAGAAAACATTGATATTCATCTATTTGTGAAAAAAGATGACGATGAAGGCGGAGATTTTTACTATTTAGGTGAAGTGAAACCCGATCAACAATCTATAAAAAACACAACAATGCTAAATAAAAATGGTCAAGAACTTCCTGTAGTCACGATGAATTTAATGCTAAAAGAGAGTGTCGATCAACAGATATATGATTACTTACACGAGCAAACTCATTAATAAAAAGCCGAGGCGTAATTTATACGTTCTCGGCTTTAGTTATTTGATTGATCACGTCATTTACTGCAGGTAAATCTGCTGGTGCCCAGACAAGGGAGTGCAAATTTTCACGCTTTAACCAGATTAATGCATCATGTTCTGTTGCTACGGGATTTCCTGATTTTAATTCAGCACGTAGTGAAATCAATTGAATAATGAAAGATTCATATTCATGAACGTGTTCGTTAATGATTTCATGCGCAGTAATTTCGCATTGTAGTTCTTCGTATATTTCACGCTCGAGTGCTTCTTGTAGATTCTCACCATCCTCGACTTTTCCTCCGGGAAATTCCCACATGTTTGGAATGAGCATAGTTGTTGAACGAAGTGCACAAAGAATTTCCTGATTTTCGTTTTCGATAACTGCTGCTACAACTTTTACTGTTTTTTTCATTGTTACTCCCTCGTTTTTGAGATTTGATTACATACATCATAACATTCGTCTTTTTATTATAAATTCAAACTTCACTAAAGAATTTTTTCGCTCTAAACCCCTTATCATTCATCACAAAAGAGTTATAATCGGTATAACGATTATAAAATATACGATTGAGGAATGGGGATTCTTCAATCGTATGACAAAAAATTCAGGGGATAAGGATGGGGTTTTCATGAGCAGTACGCAAACGAGAACAGACGTCATTTTGATTGGGGCAGGCATTATGAGCGCAACGCTCGGTTCACTCTTTAAAGAGCTCGTACCGGAGTGGAACATCAAAGTGTTCGAAAAGCTCGATGCAGCAGGGGAAGAAAGTTCAAACGAATGGAATAACGCGGGTACGGGACATGCTGCACTTTGCGAATTAAACTATACAACAGAGAACGCAGACGGGACGATTGACATCTCCAAAGCGGTCAACGTCAACGAGCAGTTCCAAATCTCGCGCCAGTTTTGGGCGCATCTCGTCAAGCAGGGACTGATTGAGAATCCAGGAGCCTTCATTCGTTCGATCCCACATATGAGCATGGTCCAAGGAGAGAAGAACGTCGATTTCTTGAAACGCCGTTTGGAAGCGCTCACAACGAATCCGTTGTTTGAAGGGATGGTCTTATCGGACGATCCGAGTCAATTACAGGAATGGATCCCGCTCATCATGGACGGACGGACATCGGATGAACCGATTGCCGCGACGAAAATCGACTCAGGAACAGACGTGAACTTTGGCGCATTGACACGTATGTTGTTTGACCATCTCACATCGAACGGGGTCGAGCTCAACTATGGTCATAGCGTCGAGGACGTGAAGCGCCTCGAGAACGGTCATTGGGAAGTGAAAGTGAAAGACATGTCTCGGAACACGATTGAGACGCATACGGCACCGTTTCTCTTTATCGGAGGCGGTGGTGGCAGTTTGCCGCTCTTACAAAAGACAGGGATTCCGGAATCGAAACAAATCGGTGGATTCCCGGTCAGCGGCCTCTTCCTCGTTTGCAAAAATCGTGAGGTCATCGAGCAACATCATGCGAAGGTCTACGGAAAGGCGAAAGTCGGGGCACCACCGATGTCGGTCCCTCACCTCGACACCCGCTTTATCGATGGACGCAAAGAGTTGCTGTTTGGACCGTTCGCCGGCTTCACACCGAAATTCTTAAAAACAGGATCGAACTTGGATTTGATTCGTTCGGTCAAGCCGAACAACGTCATCACGATGCTTGCCGCAGGGGCGAAAGAGATGCCACTTACGAAATACTTGATCGAGCAGGTACTCTTATCTCACGACAAACGGATGGATGAACTCCGTGAATTCATCCCGAATGCCAAGAATGAAGATTGGGAGATCGTCGTGGCAGGGCAACGTGTGCAGGTCATCAAAGATACACCGCAAGGAAAAGGAACGCTTCAATTCGGAACGGAAGTCGTCAGTGCCGAAGATGGGTCGGTCGCGGCGCTTCTCGGTGCTTCTCCAGGCGCATCGACGGCCGTGCACGTCATGTTGAAAGTGCTCGAGCAGTGCTTCCCGCAACACTTACCGGAGTGGGAAGCGAAAATCAAAGAAATGGTACCGTCGTATGGATTGAAGCTGTCGGAACACCCGGATTTATTCAAGACGATTCACGAATCGACGGCGGTCACGCTCGGTTTAGAGGAAAAGGACATGGTCCACAATTAATTGATTCAAGACGAGCATACAATCGTATGCTCGTCTTTTGTATAGAAAAAAGCGACCTCCTATCGGGCCGCTCATACCATTTTGAGAAACGTCTTTGCCTGCTGTTCGAGTGTAGCGGCTGAATCTGCTAATTTTTCGAACTCTCGGACCGTATGCTCGAGTTGTCCCGAGCTATCTTTGACTTTATGAGAAATTCGTCCGATGCTCATCGACACGTCATCGATGCGTTTCACAATGCCTTCAATGTTGTTGTTCACTTCTGTAATGGAGAGTGAGACTTTGTTTGAAAGATTGCGCACCTCTGTCGCGACGACATTGAAGCCGCGTCCATGTTCACCTGCGCGTGCCGCCTCGATTGCGGCATTGAGTGCGAGAAGGTTGGTTTGGGCAGCGATTTCACGAATCGTTCGGACAATATCCGTGATCGTTTTCGCCTCTTGTTGGAGAGCATGTAAATGCTCTAGGTTTTGAGTCGACTCTTGTTCAATCAGTTTGACGTTTTCGAGTACGTGTTCTCCGTCTTGTTTCCCGATTTGGGACTGGGCAGATAAGTATTCAGACGTCTCTTGAAGATTATTCGCCATGTGGAGTACGTCTTGTTGCCGTGACGTGATATCGGCTGCAATCTTTGAGACGCCGATGACGTTCTGGTGGGCATCATCGAAGATCGGCATGTAGGTCGCCTCTAGCCAGACACTATGACCATCAGCGGCACGTCGTTCAATCTTGTCGTGATAACTCAACCCTTGCATGAGCTTACGCCAAAACAGGTCGTATTGGGGACTGTTCGCGAACTCGGGCAAGCAAAGATCACGATGGGGGCGTCCCATCAGTTCCTTGACTTCGTACCCCATCGTTTTGGCAAAAATCTCATTGACGTAGGCGACACGGCGATTTTCATCAAAGCGAATGATGGCCAGATTGTTTTCGATTGCCCGAACGACGTGCGTGTCGGTGACATGGGTCGTACTAGAGTGCAGTTGCATCCTAACATCCTCCCTATATCATAAGGTATATTTGTTTTAGGATACCCGAAAAATGTAAAAAAAAGTATATTATTTTAATAGAACAAAATAGAACAAAAAAAGACCACTTCCACTGGAAGAGGTCAAGGTGTGAGTGTCGCCATGCTTTCATGTAAGTACTCGCCAATCGTGCGCTCGATGTCGCTCTCTGAACGCTCGAGGGCAAGGGAGAGCTCTTTCACCAAAATCGTTTTGGCGTTCTCTAAAATCTTACGATCTTGCTCGTATAGTTTTTTGTTCGCTTGAAGTGCCTCGATTTGTCTACGGCTCAATGTATTCACCACTTGGGCAATCTCATGACGGTTTCCTGAATGCACGACATTCAAGAATTCACGATTGCGGTTGTTGGAATGCGGATTCCATTCCACGCCAGGTGAGCGGAACGACTCTAAAATCTCTGATGCCTCATCTGCTTCGAGTAACGTCAACATCATCACGTTGTCATTGTCGACGGGAATGCTGATCTGCAACTTTTGTGAGTTGTTGATGGGGTGAAGCGTATAGTACGATTTCGTCTCTCCTGCGACCGTTTTGTCCGAAATGTCGTCGATGCGACATACGCCATGGGTCGAGTAGATGATTAAGTCTCCAGTTTTAAACAAGTCGATCACCTCTTCCTTATCTATAAGCATAGTCATTCAGAAGATGAAATGTCAACTCGGTTGACGTTTTTGTCCATGTATGCATATGAAAAACCGTGTCGCCTTCAAGCCGACACGGTCATAGTTTCCAATCCACGCGCAGAATGGTTTTCAGTTGTTCGAACGCTTCTTGACCGATACTTTCTTGTATCCGTTGCTCAAGCTGCGCTTTGAGCGTCTCGTTTTGCTCATAACAAGTATGACCGAGGGAGGTCAACTCGATACATTTGTCTTTTCGATTTTGCGGATGGTCTGTCACAAGAACGAGCGCTTTACTCTCTAGGTTCTTGATCAGTTTATGAGTCGCTTGTCGAGAAATATGGACACTGTGCGTGACTTCGGCAATTGTTGTTTTCGACTGATAAAGTGTCGCGAGAATATACCACTCCGAGTTCGAGAGTTGGATATCACTTTGTTCATTCCAAGATTGTTCACTCATGCGTCGAACTTGATCATTTCGCTCTGACAATAAATCAAGTAGACGGGTTGACGTTGATGGAGTCAAATCAAGTCACTCCTCTTTCATTTCCGGCTTTTAGACGTTCCTAACTATACAAAAGCAACTATACCCCGTCAACGTCAATCTAGAACAAAACGAGGCACGAGGCTCCGTTTCGATTAGCAGTCTTTATTTTTGAAGTCGATGACCATGCGTCCTTGAATTTTCCCTTGCTCCATCTCTTCGAACACGTCTTGCACCTCGTGAAGACAGCGTTTATGAACAACAGGCACGACGAGCCCTTCTGCCCCAAACTGGAAGGCTTCTTCTAAGTCTTTCCGTGTCCCGACGAGTGAGCCGACGACTTCGATTCCATCGAGGACGAGACGAGGGATGTTCAAGTCCATCGTTTCAGAAGGAAGACCGACGGCGACCACTTTCCCACATGCTCGGACTGCATTGACTGCAGAATTAAAGGCGACTTTTGAGACGGCTGTGACGACAGCGGCATGAGCCCCACCGAACTTCTCTTGTACGATGTCAGCTGCATCTCCTTCAGTCGATGGGTTAATCGTCAAATCAGCTCCACTCTCTTTGGCGAGTTCGAGCTTATCATCGTTCAAATCTACGGCGATGACGTGTGCGTTGAAGACGTGTTTCGCATATTGGATGGCCAGGTTGCCGAGTCCACCGCAACCGTAGATGACGACCGTCTCCCCAGGTTTCACGTCGGCAACTTTGATGGCTTTATACGTCGTGACGCCGGCACATGTGATGCTCGAAGCTTGCGCAGGGTCCAATCCGTCAGGTACTTTGACGGCATAGTCGGCCACGACGATACTTTGTTCAGCCATCCCGCCGTCCACGCTATATCCGGCATTTTGAACGTTTCGACAGAAAGTCTCTCGGCCTGTCGTACAATATTCGCAACGACCACATGCATGATACATCCAAGCGATACTGACGCGATCGCCAACTTTCAAACTCGTGACATCGTCGGCGATTTGAGATACAATCCCAATCCCTTCATGACCGAGCACGCGTCCTTGGACATCTCCGAAATCACCAGCTGCGACGTGAAGATCCGTGTGACATACGCCACAGTACTCGACATCGACGAGCGCTTCGCCTGCTTGTAATGGACGTAGTTCCTTTTCGACGACTTCGATGTTGGCCTTGCTTGCTGAATTGACGACGACTGCTTTCATGTGTGAACACACTCCTTGTGAGAATTTAGCAAACCTGATGAAAAATCCCTTCTCAATCACATCGTCAGGATAGCACAAAAAATGGAATGAAAGCGCTTTATTTTTGAATAGCATTTGTCTGAAAGATGAACTTTTCTCACACAAAGATTTAGGGGAATAGAGATAGAGAAAGTAGACGAAAGGAGTGTTATTTATATGACACGAACAGCGTTATTTCACACATATAAATCAAAGATTTTGCAGCTATCAAATTTAGAAGAAGAGACGTTGAAAAATGAAGACTTTTTGTTAGACCGTGATGAAAAGAAACAACTTGAGATCTATTACGCACCGTTCGAATACATCAATCCAAACGCGAAAGTCGTCATCGCGGGAATCACGCCAGGCTTGTATCAAATGCGTCAGTCGTTCGAGGCAATCCGTGACTTGAAGGATGCAACAGACGAAGAGGCGCTTCGAGCCGTCAAACAACGTGGCAGTTTTTCCGGTCCGATTCGAAAGAACTTAGTGACGATGCTGGACGATTTGGAGTTACATCATCATTTGGGAATCGAGTCATCCCTCGATTTGTTTGGATCAGCGAACCATCTCGTTCAAAACACGGCGGTCCTCCCTTATCCCGTCTTCTATAAAGGCAAGAACTATAACGGATCGAGCCCGGATATGATTCGAACAGAGCTGTTTCGACCATACGTAGAAGGAATCTTCGCAGAAGAGATGGCCCATCTTCAAGATGCACTCATCCTACCGATGGGCGTGAACGTGAGGCGAGCCGTGGAGTTATTGGTTGAGCGAGGGCTCTTGGATCAAGATCGCGTAGTGAGTGGGTTTCCACATCCGTCTGGTGGGAACGGTCATCGCCATCGCATCTTCGCCGAAAATCGAGACGCCATGAAGCGACACATAGCCGAACATTTCAAACGACATCCACTCTGAACCGCAGTGCGGTTCTTTTCATGTGAGCACATGAACTGACATCAACTCTTTACTTCGCTAAAATGATAAACGGTTGACTCACTCACGAGATGTAGAAAGGATGTCTGCCATGATCACATTGTCGTCCGTCCATAAGCGTTATGGACAAGAGATGGCCGTTCGCGATGTATCGCTTCACATTCGAAAAGGGGAGATTTACGGCATTATCGGCGCGAGCGGTGCCGGGAAGTCGACGCTCCTTCGATTGATGAATTTGTTGGAGAAACCGGATGCCGGGAGCGTCACGGTCGATGGCGACCAGTTGACCGAACTCTCTAATCGGGAACTACGCAAGAAGCGACATCGGATCGGTATGATTTTTCAACAATTTAATCTAGTCGCGAATAAGAACGTGTTTGATAACGTCCTCGATTCACTGAAACTTGCCAAGCGGCCGAAAGCATCATGGGAAGCACGCGTGATGGAATGTCTCCGGTTCGTTGGACTCGAAGCGTATCGCGATAAATATCCTTCCCAGTTGAGTGGGGGACAAAAGCAACGTGTCGCCATCGCTCGGGCACTCGCAAGTGAACCGAGTGTACTCCTATGCGATGAGCCGACCTCTTCACTCGACCCGAATACGACGGCGGAAGTGCTGCGTGTCCTTCAGTCGGTCAATGAAAAACTCGGCGTCACCGTCGTTCTCGTCACGCATGAGATGGATGTCATCCGTCAAATCTGTCATCGCGTCACCGTCATGGCAGACGGATCCGTTCATGAGACGATTGAGAGGGAGCCAACAGGGGTGGTCGCCATCGATCAGAATCCAAGTTGGTTCGTCGAACAGTTGCGAGAGGAAGGTGAAGCGAATGCCTGACATCTTGGTGCGCTATCAATCAGAGATTTGGCAATCCATCGCCGAGACGTTCATTATGGTCGGGGTATCGATTCTCGCCGCGATTCTAGTCGGATTGCCGTTAGGCACGTGGCTTTACCTTTCGCGTAAAGGACAATTGTTAGAGAACCAAATCGTCTTCTCCGTCCTCAACCTGGTCGTGAACATCGTCCGGTCTTTCCCGTTCTTGTTACTCGTCGTGTTTTTGATTCCATTTACACGGCTCATTATCGGGACTGCCATCGGAACGGCTGCAGCGACCGTGCCGCTCTCTATCATTGCCATTGCGCACTATGCGCGACTCGTCGAACAGTCACTGATTGATGTCCCACGCGGCGTCATCGAAGCGGCACTCTCGATGGGCGCATCGGTTAAAGACATCATCTTTAAGTTTCTTTATGTGGAAGCCCGGTCCGGTCTCGCCCTCGGATTGACCACATCCGTCATCAGTTTTATCTCATACTCGACGATTATGGGAGTCGTCGGGGGTGGTGGCATCGGTGACTTTGCCATCCGTTATGGATATCAACAGTTTCAGACAGAACTCATGCTCTATATGATTCTCATCATGCTCGTCTTCGTACAGTTGATTCAATTCACGGGCACAACCGTGGCGCGAATCATCGACAAACGTTAAACAGAAAGTAGGAAATGAATATGAAAAAATTGATGGCACTTCTGGCCTCACTCACACTCGTCCTCGCAGCATGTGGGAACGATACAGAAACACAAACGGAACAAGCGAACGAACCACAGACGTTGAAAGTCGCATCACTCATCCCACCGATGACAGATATGCTTGAAATCGCGAAAGAACAGCTCGCGGAAGACGACATCGAACTCGAAATCGTTGTTCTCGGAGACAACGTCCAACCGAACTCGGCACTTGCGGCGAAAGAAGTCGATGCGAACTTCTTCCAACACGTTCCGTATATGGAAGAGTTCAACCGCAGCAACGATGCGAATCTCGTTCCCATCGAACCGATTTATTTCGCAAACTATGGTGTATACGCAAAAAACTATGACAAGATGGAAGACATTCCGGAAGGCGCGACAATCGCCATCGCCAACGACGTATCGAATATCGACCGTTCGCTCTCCCTGCTCGCACAACATGATGTGATCGAGCTCGGAGAGAAAGAAGGCACGTACTATACACAGGCCGATATCACCTCGAACCCGAAAAACTTCAAATTTGAAGAAGTCGACTTATTGATGCTCGCGCGAGCGTACGATGATGTCGATGCGGTCTTGATGACACCGGCTTACGCTGCACCGCTCGGTTTGACACCGAAGAGTGACGCACTCTTAACAGAAGGCGTCGAGAATGATTTCGCCATCACGCTTGTCGCACGTGAAGACAACCAGGATGACGAAGCGATCCAAAAACTCGGCGAAGCGCTCACAAGCGACGAAGTCCGTGCGTTCTTGCAAGAAAACTATGATGAAACGGCCATTCCGGCGTTTTAAACAAAAAAGATTGAGCCATCTAGGCTCAATCTTTTTTAGTACTCTTCGTATTCTCGCGGGTCTTGGTCATCGATGCGACCATCCGGTTTCGTCAACGCATTGAGCGTCTCCATCTCTTCCTCGGTCAATTCGAAGTTGAAGACGTCGAGATTCTCTTTTTGGTGCAACTCGCTAGACGAGCGGGCGAGCGGGATGACACCAAGTTGCACGTGCCAACGCAAGATGACTTGAGATACGCTCTTTCCTTTTTGTTTGGCGAGCTCGGTGATCTTTTCGTCATGGATGACCGTGCGGGCGCGACTGAGCGGGCTCCACGCTTCTGTTATGATGCCGCGTTCTTTATCGGCTTTCCGCTGCTCGACTTGAGAGAAGTACGGGTGTAACTCGATTTGGTTAATGACCGGTTTTTCTCCCGTTTCTTCAATCAAGCGGTCAAGGTGCTCCGGCATGAAGTTCGATACCCCAATAGAGCGGATCCATCCGTTTTTCTTCGCTTGAATCAACGCACGCCATGCCTCGACGTACTTGTCTTGTTTCGGGTTTGGCCAATGCAAGAGGAACAAATCCCAATAGTCGAGGTTCGCTCGATATAGGGACTCTCGAATCATCTCGAGCGCCTGATCGTAGTCATAATATTGCGCGCGCAGTTTCGATGTTAAGAAAAGTTGTTCACGCGGGATGCCGGATTGGCGAACCGCTTCACCGACCGCGCCTTCATTATCGTAGCGAATCGCCGAATCGATGAGTCGATATCCGTTCCGGATGGCGCATGTGATGGCGTCGACCCCTGCTTCACCTTTCAAATAAACCGTCCCGAGTCCGATGGCCGGAATCTCATAACCGTCATGTAACTTGATTGTTGGAATACCCATCAAATGCCTCCCCATTCAAAATCCGTTCTCTTCTCCGCTATTCCACTTTCATCGGAAATGAAACGTTTGAATGTGAGGTCAACGTCGAAACGCTTTAATCAAACCTTCTGCCAAATCGAGGATACACACGATGATGATGGTGAGTAAAACACTCCAGACGCCCCAACGACTGATTGTTTCGAGGTCGGCGTTGATTTGATCAGCAATCAACGAGAGGGCATTAGAAGAAATTAAATCAGGTTGCAGTAAAATGAGCGCTGTGACGACAATCCATACGATATTGAAGAGCGCGTTCCATAAGGCGAGCGGCTTTGTCCAATGTCGAACCATCCATTTGTAAATGGCGATGGCGATCCCAAAGGCGGCCAGGGCGATGACAAACGGGAAGAATTGATCCAAGACCGACGCATTGAGTAGCGGATAGGATTCACTATCTGTGACGACACGAATCAACTGCTCGGCGTTGACATACAATACGACCATCAGAACGGTGGCGATAAAGTCAAACAAAATCGAACCAAAAGAAATCGAGGTCGAACGTGGTTTTACCTTCTTGAGTTGCTCAGGTTTCCAACTAGAGAAAGGAACTTCGCCCTCAGGTACAGCACGTTCAATGATGAAGAACGTGAGGGTGATCCAGAATAGCGTCTGAACGACGACATTGAAGATAGCCGCCCCAGTTTGAAGGAATGCTTGAATCAAGAATTGACTCCAAGACGTGTCGTCGATGGGATTGGTCAAATAACCGATGATGGAGAGAATGGTGACAACCGTGACGGCAATCGGTAAGACGATTTTGATGATGTTCACGTACTGTGTGAAGAGAGCAGGACCGATGAGATAAAGTGGTCGGTTCGCGTAGCGAGCAGCGAGGATTTGAGGGTCGCCGAGTTGGCGCAATGCTTCAAATAAAGCCGCTTCAGACGGGTCATTTCCAGTCATGTCATCAATGGTCGATTCCAATTCGAGTGCGACGTCTTGCCGCATCGACTCTGGGATTCGAGAGGTGACTTCATCGATATACACATCACGAAGATTCATGATCATTTCCTCCTTCAATTAGACGGGTCAACGTTTTCGACATGTTCATCCATTCCACGTACAACTCATTCAAAATGTCCATCCCATCCGAGCTGAGCACGTAGTACTTGCGTGGTCGACTCTCTGTCGTATCCCAGGAACTCGTGACGAGTCCTTGTTTTTCAAGTCGACGCAAGAGCGGGTAGAGCGTACTTTGATCAATGTTGATATCGGCATCTAGCAGTGCTTGAACGAGAGAATAGCCGTATTGGGGTGTCTTCAACTGACTGAGCACCGCAATCGTCAATGTGCCGCGCCGCAACTCCGTCACCAACGAGGCTTTTACATCAGACATTTTTTCGCCTCCTTCATTCGTTTATCTTTATACTGTATATCATACACTATAAGTTATCATACATCAATGTGAATAAAAGATGTTGAGTCATTTCCTGATTTTGGGATAATAAAGAGGAGGTGATGTTCATGAAGTGGTGGTGGATTCTTGGAGGTGTGGTGATCGCCAGTTTATTGACGATCAATGCGCAATGGTATGGGCATGCGGCGACGTTTGGAGTGCCGATTGGCTGGATCATCATGCTGCTAGTCTTGGCACAGTTTCGAAAGCCGACATCGACTCTTTGGGCGGCGTCGGTCGGAGTGATGAGTGTAGGGGCGGCGATTTTGCTTTCGATTCCGAGCTACTCGTTAGCCGAGGCAGAAGAGGTGTTGAGCAAAACGTACAATGACGTGGCGTACATGGAGAGCGTTCCGACGACCGGGGGAGAATGGAATCCATTCTCCCCTCGAGTAGGCTATCGGTTTGAAACGGAGAGCGGAGACTCGATTTTATTCATCCCGGACTCGGGGAAGACGTTTGAACTATAAAAAAGACTCGCTCTCATGATAGAGGGCGAGTCTTTTTGTTAGTTGCGAATCATGTAGTCGAAGGCGCCGAGTGCGGCTGTCGCACCAGAACCCATTGAGATGATGATTTGTTTGTAGGCGCTGTTCGTGCAGTCTCCTGCCGCGAACACACCTGGGACGTTCGTCGCGCCATGACGGTCGACGACGATTTCCCCGAAGTTGTTGCGTTCGACCGAGTCGAGCCAGTCCGTGTTCGGGACGAGACCGATTTGGACGAAGACGCCTTCAAGTTCGACATGATGTGATTCGTTCGTCTCACGAGACACATACGAGATGCCGTTCACTTTGTCCGTACCCGTGATTTCTGTCGTCTGAGCGTTCGTGATGACAGTCACGTTCGGGAGGCTGTGAAGACGATTTTGTAGCACTTGGTCAGCCTTGAGTTCAGGAGCGAACTCGAGGACCGTTACGTGCTTGACGATTCCTGCGAGGTCGATGGCTGCTTCGATACCGGAGTTACCGCCACCGATGACCGCGACACGTTTCCCTTCGAAGAGAGGACCGTCACAGTGCGGGCAGTAAGCGACCCCTTTGTTTTTGAACTCCGCCTCACCTGGGACGTTGACGTTACGCCAGCGTGCACCGGTCGAGAGGATGACACTCTTACTCTTCAAGACAGCACCGTTCTCGAGTTCGATCTCGACGAGGTCCTTTTTCTCAAGACGCTTCGCGCGTTGAAGGTTCATGACATCGATGCCGTACTCTTTGACGTGCTCTTCTAGACTGGCGACGAGCTTTGGACCTTCTGTATAAGCAGTACCGATGAAGTTCTCAATCCCCATCGTGTCCATCACTTGGCCACCGAAGCGCTCCGCAATGATTCCGGTACGGATTCCTTTACGAGCCGCATATACGGCCGCACTGGCACCAGCTGGACCGCCACCGACGACGAGGACGTCGTACGGGTCTTTGTCCGAGAATGCAGAGGCGTCAGGACCTGTACCGAGTTTCGCCAAGATCTCTTCGAGTGACATCCGACCGTTACCGAACGATTCTCCGTTTAAGAAGACCGTTGGGACAGCCATGATCTCTTTCGCTTCCACTTCATCCTTGAACGCGGCTCCGTCGATCATCGTGTGGGTGATGTTCGGGTTAAGGACGCTCATGACGTTTAGCGCTTGCACGACGTCAGGACAATTGTGGCAGCTGAGGCTGATGTATGACTCGAAGTGGTATGTGCCTTCGATATTTTGAATTTGTTTGATTGTGTCCGCATCGACTTTCGGTGCGCGCCCGCTCACTTGGAGGAGGGCGAGGACGAGTGATGTGAACTCATGTCCGAGTGGAATCCCTGCGAAGACGATTCCTGTCTCTTCAGACGGACGATTCACGCTGAAGCTCGGTGTACGCTCGAGTGTCGCGCTTTCGACCGAGATGCGTGATGACATGCTGGCGAGTTCGTTGACGAGCTCGAGCATCTCGTTTGAGACTTTGTCTTCCCCAGCGCTCACACGGAGGACGACATCGCCCTCCATGAGCTGGAGATATTGGTCGAGCTGTTGTTTAATCGCTGCTTCTAACATGCAATCGCTCCTTACAATTTACCGACGAGGTCAAGGCTTGGGCGGAGTGTTTCAGAACCCTCTTCCCATTTCGCTGGGCAGACTTCGCCTGGATTGTTGCGTACGTATTGTGCTGCTTTGACTTTGTTGACGAGCGTGCTCGCGTCACGGCCGATGCCGCCAGCGTTGATCTCGACAGTTTGGATGACGCCGTCTGGGTCGATGATGAACGTACCACGGTCTGCGAGGCCGTCTTCTTCGTTCAAGACGTCGAAGTTGCGTGAGATGACGTGTGATGGGTCACCAATCATGATGTACTCGATTTTTCCGATTTTCTCAGATGTTTCGTGCCAAGCTTTATGTGTGAAGTGTGTGTCTGTAGAGACAGAGTAAACTTCTACACCGAGGTTTTTAAGTGTAGCGTACTCGTTTTGAAGGTCTTCAAGTTCAGTTGGGCAGACGAATGTGAAGTCAGCTGGGTAGAAGCAGACAACGCTCCATTTACCTTTGAGGTCGTTCTCTGTAACTTCGAGGAACTCACCTGTTTGGAATGCTTGTGCTTTGAATGGTAGTACTTCTTTGCCGATTAATGACATGGGTTATGTCCTCCTTGTGTTTTACTCTAGCGTTTCTATCTCGACTAGAATAATTATAATGTAATACTAACTTCATATAACGAGCTGAAATTGTCAAGGCGTTTGCATGCTTTGAAAGTATAAGACGTACCAACACATTATCTGCATATGGCTTAACGGAAGTAAAGAGAACGTTTACATTAAAAACAGTATTTTTCTCTCGATTTTCTTATTTCGATAAATAAATATGTTGAATAGAGTTGCTAATATTTTGGAAAGGGTTCTACATTTTCTCGTCGGAAATTAGAGGATTATCAATTACATCAATAAAATAACCTTAATCACAAGTAGCGATTAAGGTTGAAGAATTTGCTGTATGATTTTTTCTCGATACAAAGCACGGTCTTTACTTTTCCGAAGTCGAGCATGACAGTTAGGGCAAGTAGCTATTACTTGTTCAGGGAGAGCCAATCCCTCATCGGATTCTTTATATAATGAGTAAAGTTCTAAATAAGGCCCTTGTTCAGTATCAAATGGTGCGGCTTGACCGCATGCTTCGCAGTGATTATTTGCTCTCGCAAGCACATAATAATATAAAGCCGCTGTCTGCTCCCTCACTTGGCGCTTTCGAATCGACATGCTTAATCCAGTCGCACGCTTAGGGTCACGATTGGCAATTCGTTCGAGTTCCTCAATTGATTTGTACCTCATAGTTGTTGCATATTCGTGAGATTCTTCCTGTACGACGTGGAGAGGTTCGAAAGCAAAAACGATGACTTCTCGCTGATTTTGATGTTTGTCGATTCCAAATTGAATATCATAGCCAATCAAAACAAGTTGGTCTACGAAACGATAATTTCCTTTTCCGAGAGATTCAAATAGATAAACATCCTCACCATTTTCGATGTGATGGAGAAGCGCCTTGTTACCGAAGGAGAAGGTTTGATTTCCTTCTTGTCCTTCGCCACTATAGTAGAACAAACCATCTTCTTCGCTCCAGCCATTCTTATATCCAAATTCTTGATCCATTCCACTATCAAAAATAAAAATAAGTTTATGTTTGTTAGGTGTACTGATTCCTCGTTGACGGCTTCCGCCATATTGATCATGGATGAAGGAACGTCTATACACTTTGTTTTTTTCGAACAGCATAAAGCACCTCATTTCCAGGTTTTTCTTTTAAATAGAGTGTAGCATGCTTTTTTATTAAAAACGAAAAAGACAGAGGACTCCCTCTGCCTTCACCGTCACTCCGCCATCAACGCACACACCGCATTCGAATACGCTACCGGATCTTCAATCGGTAACCCTTCAATGAGGAGGGCTTGTTGATACAAGAGGTCTGTATATTGTTTCGCTTTCGCTTCATCTTCTTTATACACACGTTGGAGTGTCTGGAAAATGGCGTGGTCGGCGTTCACTTCGAGTACTTTCTCCGCTTTCATACCACCGCCGTTTGGCATCGCGTTCAAAATCTTCTCCATCTCGATTGAGACGTCACCCGCGACCGTCAAGCAAACCGGATGCGACTTGAGACGTGTCGAGGCACGCACTTCTTTGACGCGGTCTCCGAGCTCTTCTTTCATGAATGCGAACAAGTCTTGGTTGTCTTCGTTGAGCGATTTCGCTTCCGCGTCATCGAGACCGAGATCGCCGCTCGCGATCGATTTGAATTCTTTGTCTTCATACGACTGAAGCATCTTGATGGCGAACTCGTCGATCTCTTCTGTGAAGTAGAGGATCTCGTATCCTTCTTCTTTCAAACGTTCTGCTTGTGGCAAGAGATCGATGCGATGAATCGATTCGCCTGTCGCATAGTAAATATACCTCTGATCTTCTTTCATCCGCTCGACATACTCTTGGAGCGAGACGAGTTTCTTCTCGTGGGAAGAATGGAACAGAATCAAGTCTTTCAATTCGTCTTTGGCTGCGCCGAACTGGTCGTACACGCCGAACTTCAATTGGCGACCGAACGACTCGTAGAACTTCTCATAGTCCTCACGCTCATTTTGGAGCATCTTCTCGAGCATCCCTTTGATTTTCGACTTCACGTTTTTGGCGATCACACGAAGTTGGCGGTCCTGCTGCAACATTTCACGGGAAATGTTAAGGGAGAGGTCTTCTGAGTCAACCATCCCTTTGACGAAGCCGAAGTAGTCTGGCAAGAGGTCAGGTGACTTCTCCATGATCAACACGCCATTCGAGTAGAGCTCGAGCCCTTTCTCAAATTCTTTCGTGTAGTAATCGAATGGAACCGTTGATGGGATATAGAGGATTGATTGATAACGAATTGTCCCGTCGACGTTCAAATGTAGGTGCTTGAGCGGCTCATCAAAGCCATAGCGCTTCTCGTGATAGAACGCTTTGTAATCTTCGTCAGTTAACTCGCTCTTCCGCTTCCGCCAAATCGGCACCATGCTGTTGACGGTCTCTTCTTCTTTGTAGTCCTCATACTCTTCTGAGTCCTCTTTTTGACGATGTTTCGTCACATCGAGTTTGATTGGGTAACGGATGAAGTCCGAATGTTTCTTGATGAGTGAGCGAATCTCGTATTCTTCAAGGAATGACGAATACGCATCATCTTCTGTGTCTGCCTTCAAGTGGAGCGTGATTTCTGTACCGATGTCCGCTTTGTCTGTCGGCTCGATCGAATAGCCGTCTGTGCCTTCTGACTCCCATACGTATCCTTGATCACTGTCAATCGAGCGAGTCCGCACGGTCACACGGTCAGCGACCATGAACGCGGAATAGAACCCTACTCCGAATTGTCCGATGAGGCTATGGTCTTCTTCCATCTTCGTCGCCTGTTTCATGGCGAGTGAACCGCTCTTGGCGATGATTCCGAGGTTTGTTTCGAGTTCTTCTTCTGTCATCCCAATCCCTGTATCGCGAATCGTGATGGTCCGCGCTTCTTTGTCGAGTTCGACTTTGACGAAGTAATCGTCTTTGTTGAACTCGATGCTTTCGTCGGAGAGGGCACGATAATACATCTTGTCGATGGCATCACTCGCGTTCGAGATGAGCTCACGCAAGAAGATGTCCTTATGTGTATAAATTGAGTGGACCATCAACTCTAAAATTCGTTTCGATTCCGTTTGAAACTGTTTCTTTGTCATGATCGTTCTCCCTTTTTCGTCTGTATTTTGGCACTCTAGTATAAAGAGTGCTAACACTATTGATTATCCTAAAAATTAGGAAGATGTCAACCGGATTTGAAGAAAAGATTGACGGGGACGCAGGTTTCGCCTATAGTTGAGTACATGCGATGAGCTGGTCTATGTAAGACGGCGGACATTCCCTTGAGGAGCACGTTGTGGAGCGTGGTCCGTCGCGGTAGACTTTCGAGAGCACCTCTAGTGAGAGGTGCTCATTTTTTATGTATACAACTAGCCTCCCTTCGTTTGAAGGGAGGCTTTTCTTATGCCCGAATGGATGCGAGGAACATCTCTTTTAAAGCACGTAATTGCAAGATCGGCTCGATATCGTCTTCTAAATAACTGATATGCGACTTCAATAGGATGTTGTTGCCGAACGTCCCGAATGCATTGATGATCGTAACGACTGTCACTTTCACATCGATATCTGGTCGAAACGAGCCATCACGCTTCCCCTCTTCAATCAACGGCTCAAGCGTCTGCATGATTCGTCGTTGAACGTCGATGTATGTCTCAATCCCAGGAAGTGGTGAGGCGACGAACGATGCATAGCTCTCGAACGCCTCTCGGAAACGGGCGTGGTTCGTCCGTTCCAACTGCATCTCGAAAAAGTGGTTCAAGATGGCCTCGAGTCGTTCATAGGCGTTTCCTTCCTCATGCATGAATTGTTCAAATCTCTCGAGTGTCGGTTGTAGATTCTTGACGGCTGCCGCGACGATCAATTGATCCTTCTTCGGGAAGTAGCGAAACAGTGTCGCCACCCCAATCCCTGCCGCATCCGCGATGTCCTGCATTTGAACCTTCTCAAAGCCATTCTCTATAAATAATCGTTCTGCCTCCTGGATAATCAGTTGAACTCGTTCTTCTTTGTTTTGTTGTCGTTTACTCAATTCCATCACCTCATTGTCTGTCCTTAGTATATCGTCTTCAAGCAGTTTCGTTGAGATTAATGTCACATCCAATTATTATTATGATAGTTAGACTATCATAATTTAATGAATGGAGCTGGGACAATGCGTTTACAGGGGAAAGTAGCGGTCATCACAGGGGCAGGAAGCGGTATGGGAGAGTCAACGGCACGTCTATTCGCCAAAGAAGGGGCAACAGTCGTCGCGACAGACATCAATGAACAAGGAGTAAACAATGTAGTCGAGTCGATTCGTGCACAAGGTGGGGAAGCCATCGCGGTGAAACATGACGTGACATCACGCTCGAGCTGGGAGGATGTATTCGCGGAAGTGGAAGCGACATGTGGCAAATTAGATATTCTCGTCAATAACGCTGGAATCGCACTTGCAAAACCTTTCTTGGAACAGACAGAAGAGGACTGGGCACGCACATATCGCATCAACATCGATGGGGTCATGTTAGGGACACAGTACGCGATTCCGCTCATGACGGAGAATGGGGGAGGATCAATCGTCAACATCTCCTCCATCTCTGCATTGACCGGTATGGCGGGTGCCGGTGCCTATACGGCCTCGAAAGGTGCGGTCCGTTCTCTCACGAAAGCAGCGGCAGTCGATTACGGGAAGCAAAACATTCGGGTCAACTCGGTGCATCCAGGGTACATCGTGACACCGATGAGTGCGCCACATATGGAGCATCCAGACTATAAACAACATTTCTTGAATCAAATCGCTTTGCCGAATCTCGGACAAGCGGATGAGGTGGCGGCAGCCGTCCTGTTCCTTGCGTCAGACGAAGCGAATCATATCAGCGGGATCGAACTTCCGGTAGATGGTGGCGTGACGGCGAAGTAAAAGTAGGGTCTCTATGGAGGCCCTACTTTTTTAATTACTCTAAGATTCCGATTAACTCCATCACGAGTAGTATGACTAGACCTGAACTAAGAACAGCTGCAAAAAAGACGAGCACAGCATACTCTTTCTGCTTCAAAATTGCCCACCATCCGGTCACAAACGCTCCTAGCCCGAGGATAGAGAATGTGGTCATATAGCTGAGTCGAAGCATGTTTGCAGTATTGTCGCTCCAAAGCGTCGAGTGGAAGATTGTATCAAATTGATTGAGCAGAAGAAACGGTACATACATGGCAAGGAACAAGGCAATCAAGAGAATAGACCATTTTCCGATTGAAGTATGTGGAAAGATTGCACCATTCATGAGGATTCACCTCTTTTCATTTTAAAATCATCTGTATTATTTATATTCCCGTTTTGTGTAAAGAGTTTAAGTGATTCATCAAATTGACATGATATAGTCGACATGAAAGAGTGAGATGACAAGTGTAGAACAGTGCCAAATGAGCTGAAAAAAGAAATTGATTTTATTTAGTTAACTATGAAAGTTGGTATAGTGAGATGGACACTCAGTTTGAGATAGAACGGATTTGGATGGATGAAACGGAGCTGTTTTATCAAGTTCAGCTTCAACTTCGGTCTTCTGCCTGCACCAGTGATCAGTTGATTTATTTAGATGATGCGAGTCTTGAGGATCTTCATTAAAAGATCGATCAATTCAATCAAGCGTGGGGAAAAGAACCGATCACATGGAGACTAGTCGATGAAGAAGAGGGTTCGGATGATTTGCAAGTCAATCTAACTTTCACGTTGATTGACCGGATTGGGACCATCCAAATCGATATTTTCATTCATGATGAATGGCAGTTTGACTCATTTGACCATGTTCATATGAAATTTAGAATGAGGACGACGATGGGACAGCTCAACGACTTGAGCGCTCAACTCAAACGTTTCATTCGTCGTGAGACCGACCATGTCTCATCACTTCGACCAGAATAAAGCAGCCTGAGACGACTCAGGCTGCTTTTTAGTACCATTCTTTCGGTTCGTAATTCAATTCGCGGAACAGCTGCTCACGCTCTTTTTTCGAAAGATCGCGCCATTGTCCAGGCGGGAGTTTCCCGAGCGTGATGTTCATGACACGAACGCGTTGGAGGCGGAATACTTCGTATCCGAGCGCCTCACACATCCGACGGATTTGGCGGTTGAGTCCTTGCGTGAGGGTAATGTTGAAATCGAACTTTGAAAGCGGACGGACTTTACACGGAAGTGTCTTCTGTCCAAGGATTTTGACGCCGGCTTCCATCTGCTCGACGAACTCTGGTGTGATTGGCTTATCAACCGAGACGATGTATTCTTTCTCGTGCTCGCCTTCTGCACGGAGAATCTCGTTGACGATATCGCCGTCGTTCGTCATGAGGATGAGACCTTCCGAGTCTTTATCGAGACGACCGATGTTGAAGATGCGGAGCGGGTGGTTGACCATGTCGACCAAGTTCCCTTTTACTTTTTTCTCTGTCGTACTCGTGATCCCGACCGGCTTATGGACGGCGATGTAGACGTTGTTTCGGGCGACCCGTGCGACCGAACCGTTGACGAGGACTTCATCGCCCGGTTTGACCTGGTCGCCGATTTTTGCTTTCTTCCCATTGATGGTGACGCGTCCCTCTTCGACGAGACGGTCGGCTTGGCGACGGGACGCCTTGCCTGATTCACTGATGAATTTATTGATGCGCATGTATACACGTCCTTTGTTTGGCTTCGTCCTCTCACTATAACGCATTTTATAAACTCTCGAAAGCGGGAAACGAACGGGAGAGGAGGGATGACATGGAGGCAGTACGACTGTTACAAGACGCGATCCGATTTCAGCAGGCACTGTGCGATACACCGTTCGGGAAAGAATTGATTCAAGAGGCATCACCTGTCCTTTGGTACGGTCGACCTGGTCCGGATCAATGGCTGACCATCGGGACGAATCCGTCTCGCGGCGAGTTTTTACATCGTGACGGGACACCGAGAACGGGGCAACACCAAAAGTTCTATTGGCGGAACATACTCTCGTTTGACGATTACCTCGGAAATGAAGAGGCGCTGCAACAAACGCTCGAACGGGCATCGGTCTATTTCGAGTCGAATCGCGCGACGACGAACTGGTTCGGGAAACCGCATGGCGCCAAACTCGAGGCACTCCTCAACGGGATGGGGCGTTCGTTCTATGATCATCCGGCAGCTGTCATCCACGTTGATTTTTTCAAGTTTGCGACATATGAACAGATGGGGAAGATGAGGACCGGGCGCCACTGGATGGAACATCCGACCTCAATCGAACTGTTGGAACGGACGATTGCGCACATCAAACCAATCCGTATCATCGTGCTCGGACGGGATAACTGTCGTGCCTTTAGCGGTTTTTCAACAATCGGAAGACTGTCTGCATATCCCGCCGTCACCTATGAAATCGGACTCCACGAATCGGGTATCCCGATGATCGGCCTCCATATGAAGCCTTCAGAAGTGTTCGTTGGGCTCGGGAATGGCCGTGATTCAAACGGGCTACATTACGGGTCATATGCGAAGCGCGAGCACCTTTTAAAAATCGGAGAAGCGATTGACACGATTATGGACGAGTGGCTGGCGGATGGACACGCGTGATGCTACCCCAAAAGTTGAATTCGTTGAAGTCGATGTAGCGCACGTCCTTCGAACGATTGTCGAGCACGGCTAACAAGATGACGTCCGGGAACCCCCGTTTTTCAAACTGCAAGTAGCCGATTCCCGTGACAGAATGGTTTTTATAGAAGCCGTTCGCCATGTTCAACACAAACGGGCGGCTTGCTTTCAGCTCACGCTCGAACGTCGTCCATTTCCAAAGATAGCGTGAACTGCCTCGACCGTCGTACCCGTATCGCTTCCAAAGTTTCGTGATGATGGTGGCGATTTGAGTCGGCGGCGTCCCTTTTTCGTCTTTGAAATGATGCTTGAAGGCGATCTCGCGCACATCTTCTTGGATCTGTGTCACATCATCTGGGATGTTCGTATACCCATGATCTCGATAGAAACGGAAGATGGCGGTGATGGACGTCAACGTACAGTTGTTCTTCCCGTTCTCGAACTGACGTTGGAGCAAGACGGGCACGCCTTCAATCTGTACAGCGCGCTTTAATGTCCAGCGTCCGTGATAACGATCGTTCACATAAGCTTCCGGGTCGATGATCCCGGCATAGCCGTTGTTCGCAACCTCGAGTTGTCCTGCAAATGGGTGCTCCATCTCGGTCTCCCTCCTTTTCTTTTAGTATACAAAGGACGCCCCATCTCATAAAAGAGAAAGGGCGTCGTTTTCGTTAAAACACAAGATGTGCGATGCCGACGATGATCGGAAGGGTGATGAAGGTACGTAACAAGAAAATCAAGACGAGGTCGAGGAATGAGATCGGTAGTTTTGAACCGAGCAACAAGCCCCCGACTTCTGACATATAGATGAGCTGGGTAACCGACAACGTAGCGATGACAAACCGTGTCAACTCACTCTCGATGCCGCTTCCGAGAACGGCCGGCAAGAACATGTCGGCGAAACCGACGACCATCGTTTGAGCGGCTTCCGATGCCTCAGGCACTTGAAGGAGCATCAAAATCGGTTCGAACGGCTTTCCGAGGATAGTGAAGAACGGCGTATATTCTGCGATGATGACCGCAATCGTCCCGACTGCCATGACGACAGGGAGGACGCCGATCCACATATCGAGCACGTTCTTGAAGCCGTCTTTGAGCGTCTCTAGGAAACTTTTACTCGAACGTGACTTTTGTAACGCCTGAATTAACGCCCACTTACCGAGTGACACGTTCGCGGGTACTTCTTCTTCCGGTTTGAGCTCGGTCTTCTCATAAGCCGTGTCTGCCTTTTTAGATAATGGATAAATCCGTGGCATGATGAGAGCGGCGACTAGTCCGGATAAGACGATGGCCCCGTAGTAAGGCAAGAAGTATTGGTCGAGTTCGACATACTGTAAGACGACGATGGTGAAGGTGATGGAGACGACGGAGAATGTCGTCGCAATGATCGACGCTTCCCGCTTCGTGTAATAACCTTCCTCATACTGTTTGGTCGTCAGTAGAATTCCGATCGTCGCATCTCCGACCCATGAAGCGAGCGAGTCAAGTGAGGCGCGGCCTGGCAAGCGGAAGAGCGGACGCATGATCTTCATCAAGAACGTCCCGACGAACTCGAGAAGTCCGAAGTTCAATAAGAGCGGTAACAACATACCGGCAAAGAAGAATGTCGCAAATAAGATTGGAATCAAATCAAAGAGTAATAAGCCCCCTGTAAATTCTGACGTGATCATCTCTGGTCCGAGTGTGAGTAGCGTCATGACCCCGGCGATGAAACCGATCACACGCATGACGAACCAAAACGGTGTCACGCTAAACAGTGCGTTGATGGATGGTCGCTCCATCATAAAAGCAGGACGTGCCGTAAAGAGTAATAATGAGCCGACAATCGAAATCCCCATCATGATGACGGCGAGTGTCGGGACGAAATCCCCAATCCAGTCAATCAGCAAATTGGATAAGAAGGCGACTGGAATCGTGAAGCCTTCTTCTGATGAGATCGGTACGATGAAAAACATGATGCCGATGAGAGATGGAATCAAGAACTTAAAGAAGTCTCGACTCGAAAAAGAAGGTTTCTTTCCGTCTGGTGTTGATGAACCATTCATGATGCATTCCCCATTTCCCCGAAGTGTTTGTGCTGTCTATGTATCCCCATTACACATTCAGCTGTTATTGAAACGTATTTCTTTTTTAGTATAAAAAATATGACCAGGTGCTATCAACAACATGCGTGAATTTTCTAAAAATACATCATATGCGCTAGGCAAAACATTCGTATTCCATCAAACCATTTAGTATGATGACGGCGAGTCCAACAAATTCAAGATATTTAGAAACTTCATTATAGAGATAGGAGAATGCATGATGAGATTGAGTGTGTTAGACCAGGCGCCGGTCACGTCGGGTCATACAGGAGAACATGCGCTGAACAGCGCGGTCGAGCTCGCACAAGTCGCAGAAGAGTTGGGATATTACCGTATGTGGATGGCGGAGCATCATGGTGGCATGTCGTTCGCCAGCTCGGCTCCAGAGGTCATCGCGGCTTATCTAGCAGCTAAGACGAACAAGATTCGTCTCGGGTCCGGCGGCATCATGATGATGCACTACTCGCCACTCAAGATGGCAGAGGTATTCAAGACGCTCAGCGCACTCGCCCCGGGACGGATCGACTTTGGTGTCGGACGTGCGCCAGGCGGTGATGCGAACGCCATCTATGCGATGTCACAAGGGCAGAAGCCGATGATGGACGGTCTTTACGAGAAACTCGATACGACGCTTCAGTTGATCAAAGATGAAGCACCTGAAGAGAGATGGTATAAGAACACGCCAGCAGCACCGACAGGCGTTACGCTTCCGGAAGCGTGGTTACTCGGTTCGAGTGGGAACAGCGCCGTGCAGGCTGGACGGATGGGGCTCGGCTATTCGTTTGCCCAGTTCTTTAACGGACAATTGAGTGCCGATACGCTCGACACGTACCGTCACCATTTCACGCCGTCTGATTTTATGGAGAAACCGGACATCAGCGTCACGTATTTGGTCACGACGGCAGAGACGGAAGAAGAGGCCGAATATTTGGCCCGACCTTCTGATCTGTCGCGTCTCTTCTTGATGCGTGGTCAATTGAGACAGCTGTTGAGTCCGGAAGCGGCCCACGACTATCCGCTCACGGAGGTCGATAAAATTCATATCGCCAACAACCGAGCCATCCACCTCGTAGGAACGCCAAAACAAATCGCGGAACAGTTACGGGATGAATCGGAACGTTATGGTTTCGATGAGGCGATGATATGTAGCATCCAGCATAAGCAGGAAGATCGCCTGAACGTCTATCGTCTCTTGGCGAATGAATTGCTTTAACCCGGAGAGCACCTTCTCAAATATGAGAGGGTGTTTTTCTATAAGAGAAAAACGTTTTCCCATTTTTTCAAAGGTTTTCTCCATCATTAGGGCGAAACCAACTACACTATAAGAAAAAGGAACAGGTGGAGGGATAATACGATGCAACGGATGAAAGGCGACCCAAATTATCTATTCGAGCTGTTCACACGCTTGTATCGGATGGTATTTCTAATGGAAGTGACGGAGAACGGCTATCGTTACGTGAATGTGAGCGAACAGGGGAAGGTGGCCTCTTCGCTTCCGAGTGATGTAGAAGGTCGATATTTACATGAGATGTACCGCTCAGAAGTGGCCGATGAATTGATTGGACATTATGATGTGGTCATTGAGACAGGAGAACCGGTCTATTTCATGTCGCAAATGAACATCGACTCCAATACGGCCCGTTTCGCTTCTTCTATGCTTGTACCGATTGAAGATGAAGCTGGTCTCGTTCGTTATGTCCTTAGTTTGACAACTGATTTATCCGAGGAAGCGGAGATCAAATTGTTACGAAGTATCGAGCACATGGACTATTTGACGGGCATGCCGAATCTGATGAAAGTCAAATTAGAACTTGATCAACTGTTCGAGCAACATGACACCGAAGAGACGAGCGTGATGCGCCTTCACATCAATCGTTTCAAGATGATGATGTCGCTCCAAGGTGTGGAGCGCTCGAACCAATTGATTAAAGACATCACACGTCAATTGGCGAATACGCTTCCGAAAGGTTCGATCATCGGTCGAGTAGACGGTGAAGACTTTATCGCGGTGTTACCTCATACTCCAATCCGGTTGGCATACATGTACGCCGAGCATTTGCTTGACGTGATTGCAGATCATTCGTATCAAGTGGCGGAGGCCGAATTCCCGTTATCGAGTTGTATCGGGATTGGTGCCGGTACAGCGGATGCCGACCGTGTCATCATGAACGCCTCCACGGCTCTGTTGGAAGCGCGTCAGACGGGAAATCAAACCATTCGTTTATATGAACACGATGAGTACGTGCAGCGTTACATCGATGAGATGATGATCGAAACGGAACTGGTCAAAGCGTTGAAGCTAGATGAGTTATACATGGTGTATCAACCGAAAGTGTCGATGGACGGTGCGATTCATTTTGAGGCACTCATTCGCTGGGAGAGTCCTGTTCTCGGATTCATTTCACCTGAAACGTTCATTCGTGTGGCTGAACAGTCACTCTTGATCGAAGACGTGACACGATTCGTCATGAATCGGGTATGTCAGGATGTGTCGTCACAACCTGAGCAGTTTGAAGGGCGCCGCGTGGCTGTGAATGTCTCACCGAATTTATTTCATGAACACCATATGAATGAACTGGTTGCGATCATTGCATCGTACGGTCTTGTGCCAGAACAATTTGAGTTTGAGGTGACCGAGCACACGTTGATGCATGAACCGGTAGCGGCGATCAAAACGGTCGAATCGCTCAAACAACAAGGATTTCGACTGTTGATTGATGACTTTGGGGTCAGTTATTCCTCGTTGAATTATTTGAAGTTGTTCGAGATTGATGGAATCAAGATCGACCGGTCGTTCGTCGCGCAACTCGATCAGGAGAGCGGCATGAAAGAGTATGAAATCGTCAAACTGATTGTCTCGTTGGCTAAAAAGCTAGAGTTAGAGGTGACGGCTGAAGGTGTGGAGACGGAAGAACAATATCGGATCTTACGTCAGCTCGGCTGCGATGAGATTCAAGGGTATTTCTTCAGTCGTCCGATGCCGCTCGCGGAGTTAGAAGAGGCGCTCGGAATCTTGTATTCCCATCAGATGATGTTATCGAAGATGGAGCAGCCTGCGCAGTTGTTGCATCCTTCTCTAGATGAGCGTGAATTGCAACGACTCAAAGCGATATTACGATTGGAAATTTTAAATACGCCACAAGAGGAACGATTTGACCGGATCTCCCGATTGGTCGCACAAACCTTTCAGATGCCAATCGCATTCATTTCGATCATGACGACAGACCAACAGTGGTTCAAATCGTGTGTCGGTATCGAGCTCGAATCCGCTCACCTCAAACGGGAATGGACGTTATGTAATCGGGTTGTCACATCAGAGTCTCCGCTGGTGATTGAAGATGTTGCGGCAGCAGCGATTGAAAGTGACAGTCCTTGGATTGACCGAATCGGATTTTATGCAGGTGTACCGTTGCGGACGAAGCAAGGTCACGTCATCGGCACACTTTGCGTAGTGGATGGGCAGGCGAGAACGTTCTCAGAAGAAAACTTGAAGGCGCTCGAATCGTTTACGCATTGGGTCATGACAGAGATCGAGCACACGGAAGTCTCGAGAAGACAAATCACTCGACAACAATCAATCGAGGCATTGTACGAAGCGACGGCATTGCGTGTACCGTTCCAAGATCAATTGGCCCGGGTTCAAGAAATTTTATTGGAATGGGTCGGTTACTCCCACGGGGTCATCTTCTCGATTGAGCCTTCGCATCGTCTTCTAGTAGAGCATGGGGTCTCTCGTTTGACTTGGGGGGAAGAAGAACTGCATTCCCTACATCAACTGACAACGGTCGGCGCGCAAACGCTTCAGGAAGGTGATCTGATTGTAGACGGTATCGAATTCACGAGGCTAGTCAGTTTTCCTTTGACGCATGCGCATCAAGTGTTTGGCTGGGTCGTTCTTCTCTCGGAGCAAGGCAATTTGAATGATCATCTTGATGAGGAAACGTTGCAAGAGTTGACTGGGACGGTACGATTGCTTGCACGATGGATGGAGAACGGGATTCGAAAGGAACGGAAACAACGCGAGATGATTCGAATCGCAAAACAAGATCAGCTGACCAAACTGTATAATCGTCATACGCTCACGACCGATTTATACAAAAACATGAACCGGACGCCAGCGATTACAGTGACACTGGTCAATCTAGACGATTTTAAAAGAATCAACGATCAGTACGGGCACATGATAGGGGATGAAGTGTTAATTGAAATCGCACAACGATTAAATGAATTCGTCCAGCATGTTGGTGGTCAAGTGTACCGTTTTTCAGACGATGAATTCATGTTGGTGCAAACGGGTCCACTGAGTGGGATTGAACAGCTCAATGAAGTTATTTCCCAGGGAATAGACGCGTCGAATGGTGAAGTCATTCATCTTACGGCAAGTGTTGGCGTCACCCTAGTCAAGTCGACCGACACCGTCGATTCGATTCTTCAACAAGCAGATGCAGCGATGTATATTGCAAAGAACAATGGAGGAGACCAGTGGTTCCAATATGGTGGATACTCAGATGACAAGGGGATTTAAGTATGGGGAGATTATGGCTGATTGAAGGATTGCCAGGAAGCGGAAAGTCTACATTTGCCGAGAGGCTGCGAGATAAACGGAATGGCAAGTTCTATTCGGAAGTAGATGCGTCACACCCCGTGGATATGCATGATATCTATTGGGTCGAGGACAAACCATCAACCGGTCGCATTCTCGATGAAATCGAAAAAGGGTGGCTCGTCCGTTATGATGGTGATGAAGAACGGATCGGAACAGACGTCTACGAGTTACCTTTCGCCCTTCACACACGAATCATGTGCGAACGCTGGCGGCGTTATGTTCAAAAGTTAGATAGGGAGGAAGAGGACGTCATCTTTGAATGTGCGTTGCTCCAAAATCCTTTCACCATTGGAATGGTTGCCCAAGATGTTCCGTTAGCGGACGTGGAAGCATACGTTCAAGAGGTCGCAGACATTCTGAAACCGATTGATCCGATGGTCGTTTATTTGGCATTGGATGACGTTGCACGCATCTTTCCGATTGTATATGATGAACGACCGATGGGATGGCAAAGCGGTTTTGTCGAGTATTATACGAGCGGCACCTATGGTGTGAACCATGCGCATAAGGGTATGGCCGGAACGATTGAGATTTTAGTGGAACGCCAACGACGTGAGCTTGAACTGTTGAAACAATTACCTCTTCGCCACGCTCGGATTCAAAATGATAATCGGCATTCATTCGAAGAATTAACGAATTTATTAGAGGAGGAGTCGATTCGTACATGCAAACCTTGATTAAACATTCGGATCGTTTTTGGTATATGACACCCGTTGACCGTACCGATCGACCAATTCTCGGTGCCGTTATCGGCGATACGCATACGCTGCTCATCGATGCGGGCAATTCCGTTTCGCACGCCTCGTTGTTTTTAGAACAGCTAGAAAAACAAGGCCTACGTGCGCCGTCGATGGTCGCATTGACGCATTGGCATTGGGATCACATCTTCGGTTTACCTGCACTTGAAGGAATAGTCTCCATTGCGAGTGAAGCGACCAAACAGGGGATGGAAAAACTTGTCCCATATGCTTGGGATGATGTCTCTCTCGATGAGCGGGTGGCGGAAGGGATTGAAATCGCATTTTGCGCGGAAGCAATCCGTGAAGAATATGGAGACGCGCGCGATATCAAAATCGTATTACCTACGCTGACGTTTCAAGAATCGCTGACACTCGACCTCGGTGGCGTTCACATCGTGTTACGACATGTCGGAGGAGACCACGCAAAAGATGCGGTTGTCCTTTACGTCGTAGAAGAACGGGTATTATTTTTAGGAGACGCGTTATACGCAGACATCTATTCTCCGACATGGCGAATGACTCCGGAAGAAACCCTGCGGTTGTTGAATGTATTGGAATCGTTTGATGCTAAACAGATTGTCTGGTCACACGGTGAGATGGTGAGTCGTGAATCCTTCGCAGAAGATTGCCTTGCATTAAGACGAATCGCCACCATTTCGAATGATTTCCCAGGAAATACTGATGAAATCACGCAGTCGTATGCTTCACTCGTCAATCGGGAGATCACCGAGGAAGAGAACGAGTTGATTACGTTTTTTGTGAACGGGACGGTGGGAAGATGACATACACTATCACGCGGATTCACGCGGAAGACGAGACGTTCCAACAGTTTTTGACCACTCAATTACGTGAGTATAACAACGTTCGTTCGATTCACCATCGTGACATTCGCGAGGCGCACGTGCCGACCATTCAGTTGAAAGTGGAGCAAGAAGGACGGGTGATCGCCGGCTTATATGGGAGTGTGTATTGGGGATGGTTCGATTTGGATCGCCTTTGGGTCGATGCAGACTTTCATGGTCAGGGCATCGGTAGCCAATTGCTTGGAGAAGGGGAGGCGTTAGCGAAGTCGCTCGGTACGACGCGTGTGAAATTGACGACGTTCTCGTTTCAAGCGAAACCGTTTTATGAGCGATTCGGTTACACGGTAATAGGTGTGCTACCGGACTATCCGCCGGGATCGGATTACTATATGATGATGAAGCAATTATAAAAGGCGACATGAGGTCGCCTTTTTAATACACTTTATCCCCATTGAAGATTGAATTTTTCACCATGACGTAGTCTACGGTGCGCAATGCCTCGAGACTGTCACCACCCGCGTAAGAAATCGCCGATTGGAGGTCTTGCTCCATCTCGGTCAATGTATCTTGTAGTGCCCCTTTGTGTTCGACAAACATCTTTTTCCCCTCGACGTTCTTTCGCTCACCCTTTTGGAACTCAGAAGCAGAACCGAAATACTCTTTCAATTGTTTCCCGTCTTGCTCGAACGTTTCCCCCGGTGATTCATCGTGTCCTGCGAACAATGAACCAATCATGACCATCGAAGCGCCGAAGCGAATCGATTTGGCGATGTCACCGTGAGTACGGATGCCCCCATCCGCGATAATCGGTTTCGTCGCTGCTTTGGCACACCAGCGAAGTGCAGCCAATTGCCAGCCCCCGGTACCAAAACCTGTTTTGATTTTCGTGATACACACTTTACCAGGACCGATTCCAACCTTCGTCGCATCCGCTCCGGCATGCTCTAATTCGCGAACGGCCTCTGGTGTCCCGACGTTCCCCGCGATGACGAATGATCCAGGAAGATGGTGTTTGATATGCTGAATCATTCGGATGACCGCATTCGAATGACCGTGAGCGATATCGATTGTAATAAATTCTGGCGTATGACCGGTCGATTTGAGCATTTCGATAAACCCATACTCTTCTTCCTTCACGCCGACACTGATGGATGCATACAAACCACGCTCATGCATGTCTTGGATAAACGCCAGGCGCGTCTCTGGATTGAAGCGATGCATGATGTAAAAATATCCGTTCTTGGCCAGCATCAATGCGACCTTTTCATCGATAATCGTCTGCATGTTAGCCGGAACGACCGGTAATCGGAACGTGAAGCCACCAAGCTCGACGGTCGGGTCACATTCCGAACGACTGTCGACAATACATTTTGCAGGAATTAATTGAATATCTTCGTAATCAAATACTTTATCCATATATCGCACCCCTATTCACGAACATTAACGTATTGAACAATAAAAAACTTCGCTCATTCGGTAATATAACGTGAATAGAGTTTAAAGTCAAAGGATAACTCAATCAATTTATCTTAAAAATGAATAAAATTGAATGGATTGATGTTTAATGTTCGGATTTATGATTTATTTTCGATGTTTCACGTGAAAAAAGGACCACTTATTGGTGGTCCTTTGCGAGTGCATATTGATTTCGTCCACCTGCTTTGGCTTCATAGAGAGCGAGGTCGGCACGTTTTAGTAACTGTTTGGTCGACAACCCTTTTACAAATCGAGCACCCCCGACACTTGAAGTCGTAATGAACGTATGTTGGTCGATTTCCCATGGGCGCTGTAGTGCTTGAATGATTTTCTCTGCAACCCGATGTAGGGCACAGGGATCGTTGAAGCGAATGAGAACGGCAAACTCATCACCGCCAAGTCTGGCAATCATATCTTGTTTGCGAAGCACGGATGTCAATCGACGAGCGAGTTGTCGCAAGAGCTCATCGCCCACATCATGACCGAACGTGTCGTTGATTTGTTTGAATCGGTCAACGTCAAGAGCGAGGACGGCCAATTCACCTTGCTCGAATTCGGTTCGATCGATCGCTTCCTCGAGGTAAGCGAGGAAGAAACGACGGTTCGGTAAATCGGTCAGCGTGTCGTGATACGCCAAATGCTTCAGTTGCTTCTCTAGTGCTTTTCGCTGCATGATTTCTCGGCTGACCGTCAAATAGTGTAGGAGAAGTCCGGATTCATCATAGATGGCCTGAATTTTCGTTTCGAGCCAAATCCAGCGCTGGTCAGCATGGAAATGACGAAACTCAAGGGTCAAGGAGATGTCTTCTTCCTTCATTTCTTTCAACTGCTCCCGGACGATCTGGATGTCGTCCGGATGGATATAGTCGAGCGTATTCTTCCCTTCGTAATATCCGGCCGCAAAGCCGAGTACGGTACGGTGAGAAGGGGACGCATAACGAACAGTACCATCCCGTTCTAGTATGCAGACGAGGTCACTCATGTTTTCTGTGATCAATCGATATTGTAACTCACTCTGTCTTAACGCTTGTTCCATTTCACGTTTCTCCGTGACATCACGCAAAATCGTTAAGACGGCCGTTTCGCCCTCATAATCGATGAGAAGGCTACTGATATCCATCTGGAGCTTGTCTCCACTCGGTGTCATGATGACCATTTCCGTGTCTTGGACGGGGCCTCCGAGTTCGAGAGAGGCAAGTCGTTGACGGGTGGACTGATGATACTCTTCTGCGATGAATGAAAAAATCGATTCACTCTCTAGATAGGTTTCTCCGATTGTGGCGAGTGCCATCGCGTTCGCATATATAATCTGTCCTTCCTGATGCACAATGATGCCTTCCGGAATGGTTTCAATCAACTGACGGTAACGACGTTCGCTTTCGACCGTGGCACGCTCGGCATTTTTCTCTGGCGTCAAATCGATGATGATCGCAAACAGGCCGGTAATGTTACCGCCGACCTCGATTGGAATGTTGAGGACGGTTAAGTCGAGTCGTTCCCCGGATTGATGTTCAGCATAAATGGAATACTTGTGTGGAATCCCAGACAGCGTGAATTGTAACCCTTTCCTGACCCGAGACCGCTCACTCTCGGGAAGCCAATGCAGGAACGGATGATGAAGCATATCTTGTTCCGTATGACCGGTGATGACCGTGACGGCCGGGTTGACGGATTTGATGTTCAAATGATGGTCGAGTACAAAGATGCCATGTGGAGAATAACGTCGTAGCGACTCGTGATGATCTTTTAAGATCGACAATTCGAGTTCGCGACGCTTCCGTTCCGTCACTTCACGAACGACGGAGACGATATGGGTACAGCTCCCCTCATCATTGAAAATCGGAGTCACTTCTGACTCGAAATAATGAAGGGGGAGCGTCAATACATCATCCGCCTCGACCGTATCCGTATAAAAGGAGTCAGCAAGACGGTAGTCTTCGTAGACGACACTCTTTTTTGTACGAATCGCTTCATCGTAATACTGCGTAATAAGTGTAGCGGTCTCGGTCGGGACCAACTCATCGATGGTCTTGCCGACATCCGCATCCGACCAATTGATGGCCCGTTTCCCAGGCTCATTTACGAAGACGTAGCGATATGCTGAACCATCGACTTCCATAAAGAACACATAGTCTGAAATTTTATCGAACGTCCGTAGTAAAATCGATGCGTTGGATTGAAGTGTTTGGTCAGCTTTCATCTCGTCTCCCTCATTTCGTTCATTCTATTTTTTACACGTCATTTTTATCTTACCGCATCATTCGATCAAATGTGTGAACTTTCAAAAAAAGACGGGATGTACGTACACCCCGTCAAGCAGCTTCGTTCAGTTGTTTTTGTTCGTTCCGTCCATTCATGACGTAATACAAGAAAATGGTAAAGAGAACGACGCCTGAAAGAATCAAATAAAGTGTCGAGAAGCCCGTCAATGGAATCAACAACCCGATGAAATAAGGACCAAACCCTAGACCGGCATCAAGTGCGATGAAGAAGGTCGATGTCGCCATCCCCATTCGGTGGGGTGGAGAGGCCTTGACGGCGATTGCTTGAGTCCCGGATTGGATATTCCCGAAGCCTAATCCGATTAACGCACCGGCAAGTAGAAGCATCCAACCGCTGTTCGCCTGGCTGAGCACGAGCAGTCCAATCGCGAAGATGGCGATTGCCGGATACATGACGACGTTCGCTCCACGCGCGTCCATCAACTTTCCTGTGATCGGTCGTGATAATAGGACTGCGACCGAATAGACGAGGAAGAAGATGCTCGCCGCCTCGATCAAGTCGAGTTCACTCGCATAGAAGTTGATATAGGACAAGACACTCGAGTAGCTTAGTGCGGCCATCCCGATAATCAAGGCGATCGGTAGCGCTTTTGGTTCGACGAACGATTTTAAAGAGAATCCACGTACGACTTCAGGTGCGTCGACCTCAGGCACATTCACAAAGAACGTGCTCGCCAAACTGATGACCCCGATCACAAAGCAAAGAGCGAAGATGACGGTGAAGCTCGTGTGTTGGCTGAGAAGTAATCCGACGAAGGGCCCGATGGCTGTCGCCAGAGTAGAACTCATGCTGTAGTAACCGATCCCTTCACCTTTTCGTGTTGCAGGAATGACTTGCGCGACGATAGTTCCAGTTGCCGTACTCGACAATCCCATCCCGAGCCCGTGTACGAACCGTGTCAGCAATAAGAAACCGACACCCCAATGGACGAAGTACAATAAAATCGTGGCGGTGAAAAAGACGAGCCCGATATAAAGTGTCTTCTTCCGACCGATCGAATCGATCAGTCGACCGATGAACAAGCGCCCGGTCAGCGTCCCGATGATGAAGATGCCGGTGACGAGTCCCGCTTGACTCGTGGTCGCCCCGTACGACTCGACGGCGTGCACCCCGATGGTGACCATCAATAAGAAAAAGATGAGCGTCAGGAAGAAGTTGATGAGCGAGATGATTAAAAAGTCTCTCGTCCAAAGTTTTTGAATAGGTTGTTGCATCATACGTGACGTCTCCTTTTCTTCAAATTCGAATAGTTAATAAACATAACTAAAAGAGTATACCAAATCAAATTAAGATTGTCTGAGATGATGCACTACATGCAGTGAATGGCAGACATGAAAAAAACTCGACTCGGGAATCGAGTCGAGTCAAGTAATATCGTTAGGCACGGTCCCAGAAGCGGGCAGTCGCAATCCCATCGATGAACGCATTGAATCCATTGAGGTTATGCTCGTCAAACGTGAAGACACCAGGTTGGTCTTGCTTCACGCGGCATGTGGCGAGTGCCTCTTTATGGTGTACGTGTAGAGCGAGCGGTTTATAGTGCTTATACGTGTTCTCGATAAATTCGAGCACATCATCCTCGACGGTCGTCGCGGTACTCACTAAGAATGCGGCATCGAAAAGACTCGAGTCGACCGTATCGTATGTCTCCTTCACTTTCAGGTCACCAAGCATATACGCTTTCTTGCCGACGAGGCTGTAGTTGACGTTGTGGTCGGCGAGCGTCTGTACCCATTGCTTCACCTGGTTCGCATCCACGTCACCAGCGAGGAGAAGGGCGACGCTCTTCGTATCGGGCTTTTTGATTGTGTTCGCCATCGAGAGAGCAGGGGACGTCTTATCTGACTGGACCTCATTGTTCTCTTCTGGCACATGTACCCCTAAGTTGTCGGCGACGACTTCAGCGAGATGACGATCGATACGGTTCAATAAATCGACGGCGTTCTCTTTCACCATGTCCGACTCACATTTTCCGAGCTCAAAACTGCAGGCATCTTGGATGTGTTGTTTTTCGACATCGGTCATGCTGTTATAGAAGAGCTTCGCCTGTGAATAGAAATCAAGGAAGCTGTCGCTACGCCCCCGAATCTTATGACCATCGATTTTCTCTTGATAGTGCTCAAATCCACCTTGATCGGCTGGCACAGGTTCCGGCTGATTATTGTTAAGCGCATTTTTATGGTAGCTCGTCTGACCTTTGTGGACGGCCATTTGATGCATCCCGTCCCGCTGGTTGTTGTGGAAGGGACAGACGGGCTTGTTGATTGGGATCTGGTGGAAGTTTGGTCCACCGAGACGTGAAAGCTGCGTGTCCGTATACGAGAACAGACGACCTTGTAAGAGTGGATCGTTCGAGAAGTCGATTCCTGGGACGAGATGACCCGGGTGGAAGGCGACTTGTTCGGTTTCCGCGAAGAAGTTGTCGACGTTCCGGTTGAGTGTCATCTTCCCGACGAGTTTCACTGGAATCTCTTCTTCCGGCCACAGTTTGGTCGGGTCTAAGATGTCGAAGTCGTAGTTGAACTCCTCTTCTTCCGGGATCAACTGCAGACCGAGCTCCCATTCCGGATAGTCGCCTTTATTGATGGCTTCATACAAGTCGACACGGTGGAAGTCAGCGTTTTTCCCGACTGCCTTTTGGGCTTCGTCCCATACTTGTGAATGAACCCCGAGCTTCGGTTTCCAATGGAATTTGACGAAATGCGCTTTTCCTTCCGCATTTACGAGACGGAACGTATGCACCCCGAATCCTTCCATCATGCGTAGACTACGCGGAATTCCCCGGTCACTCATTGCCCACATGACCATATGGGCTGTTTCATGGTTTTGTCCGACGAAATCCCAAAACGTATCGTGCGCGCTTCCCCCTTGCGGCACTTCCGTATGTGGTTCAGGCTTCACGGCATGAACGAGGTCAGGGAACTTGATGGCATCTTGGATAAAGAAGACCGGAATGTTGTTTCCGACTAAATCATAGTTCCCTTCGTCTGTATAGAACTTCGTCGCAAAACCACGGACGTCACGTACCGTATCCGCGGACCCGCGTGAGCCTTGGACGGTCGAGAAACGGACGAATACCGGTGTCGTCTTCGAAGGGTCATTCAAGAAATCCGCTTTTGTGAACTCGGCGAGCGGTTCATACACCTGGAACTCCCCGTGTGCCCCGACGCCGCGCGCGTGGACGATTCGTTCCGGAATCCGTTCATGGTCGAAGTGGGTCATCTTTTCGCGGAAATGGAAATCCTCGATCAATGTCGGACCACGACGTCCTGCTTTCAGCGAGAATTCGTCTTCCGCCATCTTCAGACCTTGGTTTGTCGTCAAGCCAGCTTGTTGTTCGTTATCAATCGTATGTTGTTTTAACTGCTCTTCTTTCTTGTTCCCCATGTCATTGCCTCCCTTAAGTATGACTGACCGTCGTAAGTCGCGTTTTGACCTACTGTATCGGTGTTCCCTAACGCCAATAAAAAAATCCCTCTTTTTCAAAAAAGAGAGATTTCACACAAATATTTATAACGCGGCCCACACATGTTGTTTCAATACGATTTGTTGTACCGTTTTTGGGTCGAGTTCGTATTTTGTGGCAATGATACGTGTTACTTTCGCTTTCGCATCGGGGTCGTCAGGATTTTGTTTCGTATATTGATTTTGCCATGACCTCCAAATTTGAATCTCTGCATCGGTCAATTTGGTCGCCCATTCTTTTTCTCGAAGTTGCCAACCGAACATCATCTCGTCTGTTTGACCGGGTTCCACCCAGTCTGCAAGTGCATAGTCGCCTTCCGGAGCGAATACGGCTTCACCAAGTGGCGGTTCCGTCCCGATATAGGCAGCATCATCATAAAATCGTAACAAGGCGGCCTGGAACTGATCAGACTGTTTCACGTCATCGATGACGTCATGGCTGACAGATTGAAGCTCATCCGTACTCGGTTCACCATGTACGACGATATCATATTCGAACCGAGTGATACCGTCTTCTTCAATGGGAGTACGTTCTTCAATCGTATATATTTCCTCGGAAATAGAGGTTTGTTCAGACTTCAACTGCGTTGTAAAGGACGATTCCTGCGGCCAAAACCAGAGGGCGAAGCCGAGAGGGACGAGGAATACGGCGAGACGACGTAGTCGGTACACCTTGTTTGATTTTCTTTTTTTCTTCAATCCAAAAACACTCCTTTAATTATGTAACAATCCCCAAAATATCGGGGATTACGTTCGATCTAAACGAACGAGGTCCGCATCGGGATGCGACTGACCACGAACGAGGGAACTTAAAATACGAGAACCAAGCATGCTATACACCGTCCCATTTCCCCCATATCCGAGCAAATAAAACAAGTTAGGTCGATTCGGGTGCTCCCCGATGAACGGGAGTTGGTCCACCGACTCTCCGAACAAGGCGACCCAAGCATAATCGACTTCTAGGTCATACATCGGGAAGAGCTCGGCGATTTTTTCTTTCACCCGTTCCGCCCGGTCGTTCATGAGCGCCTCGTCGTGCGGCGTCTCTGCCTTGTCTTCGTCAAGTCCGCCAGCGATAATCCGCCCGTCCGGAGTCGTGCGTAGATAGAGATATGGTCGTTTCGTCTCCCAAATGAGTGCACGCCCTTCCCATTCACTGAACTCGGCGATTGGGTTCGTTGCGATGGCGTATGACCGATTCAAATCGATTCGATGGGAGTCGAGTAGGGGAGCCGGTCCATAACCTGTTGCAAAGATGACTTTATTCGCTTTAAATGTTCCGTTTGAGGTGAACACGATCCATCCGTCACCATCAGACACGATTTCATCTACTGATGTCTCTTCAAAAATCGGGACGTGTTGTTTTGATAAATAGCGGATGATTTGACGACTGAGCGTGAGTGGGTTGACCTCGGCATCGCCTTTGGTGATGAGGGCCGCCGGTTTTTCAAATGGGAAGCGTTCACGTAATGCTTCACGATCCAACCACTCCACATCAAAACCATGTTTGGATAGCATCTCATACTCACGTTTCAATTTGGCAACATCGGCTTCTTCACTCGCAAAACAAAGACTGTCCCGTCGGATATATATATCGGAAGCATCGACATCTTTCGCCACCTGATCGAGTGATTCGACCGCGTTGAGACATAATTGATAGAAGCGTACCGCTGCCGCTTCTCCAATTTTTTCTGCGAGTTCGTGTAACATGATGTCATTTGAATATTGAATTAAACCGGTATTTGCTGATGTGCTTCCTGTACCGACTTTTCGCCCATCGAGCACCGCAAAATCGACGCCATCTTGTTGTAACGTATAAGCCGTCAACGTTCCGGACATACCGGCTCCGATGACGAGTACGTCGTAATGCTCTTTTTTGTCAGGTCTTTCTAACACGACATCCTCTGATTCGGTCGTTGGCCAATATAAGTCTCCGTTATACAATTCCATCGGGTTCATCCTCCATGATTCAGTATCTTCCTCTTTATCCCCGCTTCAAGAGAGGTGAAACCAAAAAACCGCAGACGATGTGTCTGCGGTTCAACATGTTATTTCTTGATGATGATGGATGAAGGAGAAGCGCCTTTCGTATATGTGATGCGTTGGACGTTTTTTGCCCCACGAATCTCAGCAAGGTTTTTCCCGTCAACGATTACTTCTTTTACCGTCGCGCCTTTGAAGTCGATGATGGCACCGGCTTCTTTCGGCTTCACTTGAACGACGACATTTTTCAATGGGTCTCCTGTCAATTCCGTGTATACGCCACGAACGAAGATGCCGTTTTTGAAGTTCGTGCCTTTTCCGATTGTCACGCCGATGTAATCCTCTTGAAGGACGAGGCGTGCAGCTTTATGGTTTTCTACAGTATAACGCGTCAATTCCACTTCTGGTTCCGGTGTGAAGTCGATTTGAGCAAGGACTGGATCGTGGTCACTCGCACGCCCTGACATCTCAGTGAAGTCCGAGTTGACGTGAATCATGTCAATTTTCGTAGAAGCGGCCAAGCGGTTCGAGACGAGGATGTGATCGAGGACTTGTGAGTTCCCTTGATACACATACGAGTAGCGGTCGACAGCAGGAACTTTCTCGACCATGTTCGTCATCAAGTCACCTTTAAAGATTTGGAGCGCATCCGAGAATTCGAAATCGTTGAAGTCACCAAGTGCGACAACATTCGCTTCTGGATTCTTCGTCTTCACGTCTGCGACGAAGTTGTGGACGACTTGTGCGATTTTCTTACGTTGCACTTCACTTCCGAGTACGACCGGTTGTTGTGAACCGAAGAAACCAGTGTCGCCACCTTTCGAGTTCCAATGGTTCGCGATCACGATGACGTTCTCGCCTTGGAAGTCGAATTGAGCAGCTAACGGTTTACGCGAACGTGAGAACGCTTCGTTCATCGGGTCGATGCGTCCTGGGTTGTGCGTCAATTTCCCATCGGCGTATCCGACGGCCGTCGTCGCATCACCAGCAGGAATTCCCTCCGTCAATGACACGCGCTCAGGATCGTACAAGAAGCCGACACGGATGTTGGCATCTGGGGCGCCTCCGTCTTGGTTGTTCTCTGGGTCGATGTTGACGTATTTATACGTCTTCCCACCGACAGCGACAATGTTATCGATTAAGCGCTGATAGCTCTGGTCAGCGGCAGAACCTGCCCCTTTATCCTGTCCATCGTTGTCTTGTACTTCCGTCACACCGATGATGTCAGGGCTGTTCAATTCGTTGACGAACGCTTTCGCCAGTTTGAGTGCCTTTTCATCTGATGTTTCTTTGATGTTGTTCGAGAAGTTCTCTAAGTTATACGATGCAATTGTTAATTGATCTTCTTCTGCCTCGATGAATGTCTTCTCACGCTGCGCATCTCCTTTGACGAAGGCCGCTTTCATGTCTTCAAGTGAGGCTTGAATCTTATAGTTACCGAATGAATAGCCGACCACACCGACAATCGGTCCGTTGAAACGGTCGCCCGTCGCGACATCGAAGTCACGCGCTTCTGCATTTGGTTCGAGACGGAACTGAATGCGTTCTGGGTTCGCGTCGTTCTTTTTCAATAAGACACCGCCATTATATGTCTCTGTTGGCGTATCTTCGAGAACTGTGACTAAGTCACCATATTCTTGTGGTCCAACCGATTTCAAGTTGTTCGTTTGAACGCGCATCCCTTCAAGGCTCTCCCAGAAGTCGATGGCATCCTTCTCCGGGTTGAAGACGGCGAGGTTATCGCTGTCGATAAATTCGGTCGGAAGGTTTGAGGCATCAATCGTAATTGGAGTCGGAAGGGTGACACCACTGGCGACGACTTCAACTTTTCCGTTACGTGTATCGATTTGTGTCATCTTCATATCCGTCTGTTGGCGATCACTATATCCTTCGATTGCGTACTCGCTCACTTTTCCGTTCACTTTGACGAGGTCCCCGACTTGAATGCCAGCAATCGAACGTCCGCCGTAAAGGACAATCCCTTCAGATGTCCGTGCATCGTCATCGGCTTCCGAATCAGGCGTTTGGATGAAGTAATAGGTCGTTCCACTTGAGACGAACGTAGACGTGACGATTCCTTCGACACCTTCAACCGTCTGTCCGTTCATCGGAGTCGTATGGTTCGCACCTTGGATGTCGTGAATGCGAATCTTGTCTGTAATCTTATAAGAGAACGTTAAGACGGCGCTGAATGTGTCTCCCGTTTTCACGACCGTCTTCAATGTCGTCGAGTTTTCAATGCGGATTGGGTTTTCGTAACGAAGCCCATTCTCTTTTGGATCAGAGCCGTCGAGCGTATAGAAAATCTCAGCGTCTACTGTCGTGGTCGAGAGCGTCACGTCTTGTGGACCAACGAATGTACCGGCACCTGGTTTCGCGACAGCCGGCCGAAGAACGGACGTATCGATAACCGTGTCCGCCGGGTCACGAGGGATGATTTGGTACGTATCGTCAAACTGTTGAACGATTCCTGTGATCGATGAATAGTTCACATCCGTCTGTAAATCAAGGATGCCTCGCTCGTCGCGAACGATGAACTCTTTTGTTCCATCCGTCGCCGTCAAGTTCTGACCGCTACCTGTGAGTGTGACATTTTTGACGGTGACGAGTTCTGATTCCACGTCCTCGTTGATTTGTTCCCCTGTCAAGACTTGGGCATTAGGAAGTGTTGCTGCCTGTTTCGAGACGACGACGGCATTGTTCAATTGAAGAAGCTCACGATATGAACCGACGACCCCTGTGACAACAATCTCATCTCCGACGTTGACGGCAAGAGATGTCGGACGGATAGACAGACCACCTGTCGCGTCTTGAACGGAGATGGTGTTCGCTAATTTAGCCGTGACGACTCCTTTTACGGTGACCGTCTCATTTTCTGCCTTTGTTCGTGCATCAGCAATTGAAATTGGTGTGATTGGTGCAGGAGGCTCCGTTGTGCCGCCATCTCCGTATTCGACGCCTTGGAACGTATGTAACCCGAGATTGTCGAACGTGTCTTGTGGTGTCGATGACCATTCGACAGCCGGATCGAAGGCATCACTGCCATCACTGTCTCCCTTTGCGACCGTGTCTTTACGGATGAGTGATTGGTCAGCAGTCGCAACGGTCGTTCCCCATTTTGTCCCTGGGTCGAAGCCGAGTTGACCGAAGACATCCAGAACCGTGTCTCCTTTTTTCAAGACGATCGTGTCATCCCCGTTGAAGTTCGTCACGGCACTCACCGTATCCGATTTTGCTTTCAATGTGTCCGACGCACTGCCGTTCACAATGACATATGTAGCTCCTGGTGCGAGTGTGCCCGTCAAATTCAATGTATTTCCGGCAGTCGTACCTCCGTTTGAATACAGTTCAATTTTGTAAGCGGAAAGGTCGATTGTCGCGTTCGTTCCGTTGAATAACTCGATTGCTTTATTGTTGCTCGATCCTTCTACGTACTCTGAAATGAAGAGGTCTGATGCGTTCAACGTCTCGGCGTTTACGTTTGCCGCAATCGGCGTCATACTGCTGACGATGAGTCCTGCTGATAAGGCGAGGCCAGTGACTGCCTTAAATGATTGTGTTGGTTTCCCCATGTGTAAGTCTCCCTTAGATGTAATGGTCTAATCCGATTTCCCCAACTCGCGTCGTTATAAATAAGTGAATTTATATCCTCCTTTTTCAAAAAAACGACATGATAGCGCTTACATTACTTTTCTTGTGACGAATCCCTTGAAAAATTATTCGTGTATTGTCAAAAATAACACGTTCATTTCCCAAGTTTTTTACTACATGTTAAACATAACCAAGCAGACGTCAGAACTCAATCCACTAAACACGAAGTTATGATTACATTTTGATTACAAGGTAAATGTAGTCGGAAGAACTTGACGAGTAGCTTAAGAACTCTTACACTCTTCTAATACGAATTAATTGTATCGGTTAAGTTGGAATTAAAGGAGGCACTAATGAAAGCAGTCAATTACCCAGTCATTCCTGGAGCAGGCGCATTTTATTATGAAGGAAACGAGATCGGTATTTTGCTTTGTCACGGCTTTAACGGGACACCTCAAAGTGTACAGGACGTCGGAATTGAGTTGATGAAGCAAGGGTTTACGGTGTATGCCCCGCGCTTGAAAGGGCATGGGACACATCCGGAAGACTTTCGATGTTCCACGCATCGATGTTGGTATAAAAGTGTGACGAAAGGAATCGAGCGATTACGCGAGTCGTGTCAGACGGTCATCGTCGTCGGTCAGTCAATGGGTGGGACGTTGGCACTCAAGGCTGCCCTTGAAGGAAAGGCGGATGCGATTGTGACAATCAATGCCGCGTTATCGGTACCAGGATATGCGTGTCATGCGTCGGATACCGAGTGTCGATTTATCGACGAAGATGCGCCCGACATCTTGGCAAAAGACGTATATGAGATTGTCTATGACCGTGTGCCTACAAGAGCGATTCGGGAATTGCTTTCGCTGATTGACGAGGTGCGACCGCACGTCGGAGCGGTTGATGTGCCGACATATGTCATCCATTCTGCTGTCGACAACGTAGTACCGCCTTCCGACTCCATCTGGTTGTTCGATCAGTTACAAGGAAAAAAAGAATACGCGGTGCTTCCTAACTCGTATCACGTCGCGACGATGGACCATGATTGGAAGCATTTGTCGAAGCTGATCACGACCTTCTGTGAACAGGTTGGGGCGCGCCATCAAAATGCAGTGTAAAACTGCATTTTTTTGTGGGCTGATTCTTTGCAAACGCTTGCACTAGTGCTATGGTAGATGTGAATCATACCTTATTGTAGGAGGCACGGTGCCGTATGGAGACGTTGTTCAGCCAAACGAAACAAACAGAAATCAGTCGTGTATGGTGGAAAGAGGCCATCGCCTATCAAATTTATCCAAGAAGTTTCAACGATTCGAACGGGGATGGAATCGGTGATCTTCGCGGAATTATTGAAAAGCTCGATTACTTAGAAGACCTTGGAATTGATGTCATTTGGATTTGTCCGATGTACAAATCGCCAAATGATGATAACGGATATGATATCAGTGACTATCAAGACATTATGGACGAGTTTGGGACGATGGAGGATTTTGATGCCTTACTAGAGGCGGTGCATGCACGAGGGATGAAACTGTTGCTCGATCTCGTTGTCAACCATACGTCGGACGAGCATCCATGGTTCCTTGAATCGAAAAGCTCGAAAGACAATCCGAAACGGGATTGGTATATTTGGCGAGATGGGAAAGATGGGATGCCACCGAGTAACTGGGCGAGTATCTTTGGCGGGTCCGCTTGGGAATATGATGAACAGACTAATCAATATTACTTGCACGTCTTCTCGAAGAAACAACCCGATTTGAACTGGGAGAATCGTGAAGTTCGGACGGCTGTCTATGACATGATCAACTGGTGGCTCGATAAAGGAGTAGACGGATTCCGTGTCGATGCGATCAGTCATATTAAAAAGATGCCGGCGGAGACGATGTTACCTTCTCCGGACGGGAAATCGATCGTTACGGCGTTTTCGATGTACTCGAATATCGATGGAATCCATGAATATCTACAAGAGATGAAGCGAGAAACGTTCTCCAAATACGACATTATGACTGTTGGGGAGACGAATGGCATTGAGCCGGAAGAAGCCGACCAATGGATGGGACCAGAGAATGGTGCGATGAATATGGCCTTTCACTTTGATCATGTCGATATCATGCGACGGTCGCGTCTTGCCCCGCTCGATGTCGTCGAGCTGAAACGAATCTTCGATAAATGGCAGCAGGGGTTACGCGAAACTGGATGGAACGCATTATACATTGAAAACCATGACATGGTGCGAGCGGTATCTCTCGTCGGGGATGAGCATCATTATTGGCGTGAAAGTGCCACTGCACTTGGGATGATGTACTTCTTCATGCACGGGACACCATTCATTTATCAAGGACAAGAGATTGGGATGAAGAATGTGCCGCTCCCATCTATCCATGACTATGATGATGTCGCAACGAAAAACGAGTACTTTGAACGCATCGCGAATGGGATGAGTGAAATCGATTCGATGCAACAAGTATGGGGCACATCTCGTGATAACGTCCGGACACCGATCCAGTGGGATGCCTCACCTTATGCCGGTTTCTCGACGGCGACCCCATGGATGCCGATTCACGAAGAGTATGAGACGCTCAACGTCGAGGCACAGCGACACGACCAGCACTCCATTCTGTCGTTCTATAAGGAGATGATCCGTCTTCGTCGAGCTGAGGAGACGTTTACGTATGGTCGTTATCGTGACGTCTTGCCTGAACATAAGCAAGCCTTCGTCTATGAGCGTACGTTTGAGAACAACCGCTTCTTCGTGGTCGTCAACTTGACCGCCAATCCGGCAGAAGTGACCATTCCGGAAATTGCAGGCGCCACGCTTGTCATGACGAATGAGATTGACCCCGAGACGATTGATACGGAAACGTTTATGCTTCGTCCATTCGCAGCACGGTTATATCGTTTATGATAGAGAGGTACCTTCCTAAGAGGGTACCTCTTTTAGAGGAGAGGTGGGGATGAGGATGCATACGATTGAATTTTCCAATGACAATGAGGTCGTACGCGTCGTCATTGAAAGCGCCAATCGCGAACAGTTGGATTTGATGGTGGATGAGCAACACGCTACGATTTCTGTGAAAGCGTACCTCGATTTTGGAGAGGCGTTTGCCAAGGCATTTCATTCTTTGAAAGGGACGGCCGGACTCCGCGATGTGGAAGGAAACCATGTCTTGGATGTGATTTTTTCGCATCGAGGGGTCAGCGTTCGATTTTATGATTCGTTTCCTGAAAAGACGCTACAGACCAATCAAAGTTACATGACAGAAACGATGCGACAGATCGGCATCTGGAATAGGCTGTGACAAATGAGGGAAAAGAGCATATGATAGAGATTGACTAAATGGAAAGGGGTGTCGGGTATGGATGGAACGAAACGTGCTGACATTCGCCCAGGACTCCACGTCCAAATCGTTTTAAAACAAGATCAACGAAGCGGAAAGCTGACGAAAGGCGTCGTTCAAGATATATTAACGAACTCGCCACGTCATCCGCACGGAATCAAAGTGCGTTTGAGCGATGGACAGGTCGGTCGTGTGAAAGTGATCGAAGCTGGAGGTGAGTAAGATGAGCGAGAAAAAACTATCTTTTCAAGAGGCGATGAAACAAAAGCTGGCAGAGAAGAAGCAAAATCAAACGAAGGTTCCGACGGGTTTGCATGGTACAAAACAGAAACCGTTGACGAGCCAATTGACGAAAAAACCAAATAACCAGAAGAAACGTACTGGTATTTAAACTCGCAGCTACTCGAAAAGAGTGGCTGTTTTTTTGATTATTCATTTCGTTATTGTGAATTATAATCATGATTTAATATTTCTAAACATTTTTATGTAAGCGCTTTAAATGCTTATAAATAAGGGATCTCGCTTATATGATGTGAAAAAAGAGTGAAATGACCTATAAAAAAATTATTGATAATTGTCAGAATCTTTGTATAATTCAGAACTAAGACATCATAAAAAATTCTCAACTTCAGATTCACACAACAGGGAGGAACTTATTCATGGAAGCGATTCAAGGTATGTTACAAGGAAGCGTCGACTTTTTGAACAACATCTTATGGTCGTACGTATTGATCGCCGTTCTCGTTGGAGCCGGGATCTACTTCACGGTCAGAACACGTTTTATGCAGTTCCGTTACTTAAAAGAAATGTTACGTACGGTGACAGATAAATCGGACGTTACACTTTCAAAAGACGGGAAGAGTATTTCTTCAATGAAATCATTCTTTATCGGTGCCGCGACTCGAATCGGTACAGGTAACCTTGCCGGGGTCACGGTAGCGGTCACACTTGGTGGACCAGGAGCGGTCTTCTGGATGTGGATCGTCGCCCTTCTTGGTGGTGCGACAGCCATGATTGAAAGCACGCTCGCTCAAGTATACAAAGTGAAAGACGATGTCGCGTACCGCGGTGGTCCAGCTTACTACATCGAAAAAGGTTTGAACAACCGTGCACTTGGAATCGTATTTGCGGTTCTCATTGCTGTCACATTCGGACTCATCTTCAACTCTGTTCAATCGAACACAATCGCTGCAGCATTCGATAACGCATTTGGAATCGATGCGGCGATCGGCGGAGCAATCTTAGTTGTTCTTACTGGTCTTGTCATCTTTGGTGGTGTACAACGTGTCGCGAACTTCTCGGCGATCGTCGTACCAGTCATGGCTGTTCTCTACCTTGCCATCGCACTCTACGTTGTCGTTGTGAACTTTGCTGAACTTCCAGGCGTCTTCGCTATGATTTTCCAAAGCGCATTTGGTTTGAACGAAGCAGTCGGTGGTTCAATCGGTGCTGCAATCTCAATGGGTGTACGCCGTGGACTCTTCTCGAACGAAGCAGGTATGGGTTCTGCACCAAACGCAGCAGCAGCTGCTGAAGTATCGCACCCTGCGAAACAAGGTTTCCTTCAATCACTCGGTGTATTCTTGGATACGTTGATCGTATGTACAGCAACTGCAGCGATCATCCTTCTCTCAGACAGCTACGCTGCTGGAAATGGTGAAGGGATTGTCCTTCTTCAAAACGCATTGACTGAACAAATCGGAGCACTTGCTCCAGCATTCATCGCTGTCAGCGTCTTCTTGTTCGCCTTCAGCTCGATCGCAGGAAGCTACTACTACGGTGAAACGAACATCGAATTCATTAAGAAGAGCAAAGGTGCAGTTCTTGGATTCCGTCTTGCGACAATGGCATTCGTCTTCATCGGAGCGGTCGCAAGCCTTGGATTCGTATGGAGCCTCGCTGACCTCTTCATGGCAGGGATGACATTGATCAACATCGCGGCAATCACATTGCTCGGTGGCGTTGCCTTCAAAGTTCTTAAAGATTACGAAGAGCAACGAGCTCAAGGTCTCAACCCACGCTTCTCGGCTCGTAAACTCGGTATCGAGAATACAGAGTGCTGGGATGTGGAAGAAGACGAAGTGGCACAAGGTACTGTTCAAGCAGCAGCAGCCGACGCTTCAAAATCATAATTCGTGAAATGCAACAAACAGGGACCCTGCTAATCGGGGTCCCTGTCTTTTTATGCATGATGACGTATCGGCTTGACGGTTTGTTCCGTCTCCGCCTTATTCAAGTATAAGTAACTTCCTGCAACGAACAACGCACCACCGACAATATTACCGAGTGTGGCGAAGAAGAGATTATAAAGGGCACCGCTAAAGGTGACGAGGTCCGACGGTACATAGTGGAGCGCGAGGGCGAAAACGCCCATGTTCGCAATCGAGTGCTCGAATCCAGCAGCGAAGAATACGACGACCGGAAGCATCGTCAGCATAATCTTCGCGACGTCATTGTTCGTTTTGAGCGGCATGAAGATGGCCAAACAGACGAGCACGTTACATAAGATTCCTTTCAAGAAAATAGCAAAGGCGTCTCCACCGATTTTCTTCGCGGCGACGACAGCGAGCAAATGGTCACCCGTCACGTCACCCATACTATGAGCCCCGATGACGAGAAGCGATAGCAAGACGGCACCAATCAAGTTACCGACCCAACTGAGTCCCCATATCTTTACGAGGTCGAACCAAGCGACACGTCCTCGTTTTGCACCAGTGTAGAGATACATGGTGTTGCTCGTGAACAACTCTCCCCCCATCCAGACAATGAAGACGAGTGCCACCGAGAAACTGGCGCCTGCAATCAGCATCGTACCGGGGACATCGATGAACATGTTTCCGACGGTGAATGAGAAGACGACTCCAATCCCGATTAAAAAACCGGCGATTATCGATCGTAACATGTATTGAGGAAATGAATGTTGAAGCAATGATGATTTCTTGAATGCGGCTTCTTCCATATAATCGACGACTTGCTTTTCCATGAAAAGACCTCCTTTAGACCCTTTCAGTCTAGGAGGTCGACGTCAAGTTTGCAATTGTTTTCACAAACTTTCAAGAAGTTCTCAAGAAACCGTTCACATCGTTGCCACGAGTTCAACTTTGATGCGGTCCGGGTCTTCAAAAAATAGTGCTGTATAGTTTGGGCCACCTGCGTGGGGGAAGCGTTCCGCGTACAATTGGCGAAACCCGTGGGATGCGAGTTGTTGCCGAACTTCTTCTAGTTGTGCGAGGGAAGACGCATGAAATGCCAAGTGATTAAGACCAGTCTTTTTTCGGTGATAAGGTGGCGTCAGGTGGGCCTCTTCCGTTTGAACGAACACGAGATATGTCTCGCCGTAACGATAACTCCGTCCTTCGGGCCATGATTGATAGAGCGTGTACCCAAGTTGTTCACAGAGGAGCCATTCCCAGGCACGAATACTGTCATGTAGGTTCGAAACGTAAAGTTCGACATGGTGAAGCATGAGAATCATCCTTTCGATGGACGTTTGAAAATGGTCCGTTCGGTATAATTGAACTATACAACGAATGAGGGAGGAAGCGTATGGATCGGACAGGGCTCGTCTCAAATATTTTGATTGCTGGAAAGACCGGTGTCGGAAAGAGTGCGTTCATCAACTATATATATGGACATGACGTCGCCGAATCGCGTGCCGGAAGTCCGGTCACTCAAGAAGGGCTTCACGAACACGAGTATTACGATTTAGAACGGGGCATCTTGTTTCGTTTTTTTGATACGTGGGGGCTCGAGGCGGACCGCTCTGAAGAGTGGCACCAAGCGATCCTCTCCATCGTCCATCAGCGTGAAGGCGCGCTCGATATCGCAGAGTGGTTTCATACGATTTACTACTTATTGTCCGTGCAGTCAGGACGTGTCGAGGCGTATGAGCTCGAAGCGATTTTAAAGCCATTATATGAGCGGGGGAGCAACGTCACCCTCATTCTGACTAACTTCAACGAAGACGACCCGATGAGTGTACAAAAGGCAGAGGCGATGGAACGGGTTTTGTTACGCGAACTGCCGATTGAAGAAGAGGACATCATCCGTGTCAACAGTGTCGAAAAGAAATTACTGACAGGGAAACGCGTCCCGGTAAAAGGGTATGAAGAGGTATGGAAGCGGAATCGGACGAACCTGTGGAAAGACATCGAACGAAAACTCCCCATCAATCTGACGAATCATCTCCTAGACGAGTTAGAGGATTGGCGAATTCGGAGTATCGCTTCGGCAGAGACGATTCGGATGCTGACCCCGCAAGCAATGATCAGTTGGAAAGCTAGAAAAATAGAGAAAGATTTAGAAAAGACGCTCGAAGAGGCCGCTTTGACGACGGAAGAGGCGATGGCAGAAGGGGTACGTCATTATATCCAACTCATGCAGCGGTACCCACTCGTCGGAGAACAAGCAGACCTGTTGTTTAGAACGAGACGAGTCGAGCTCGGATTTGACTATTCGTTCGGAAAAACCGTTCGAAAGATGGTTCTTGGAATGATTCCTGGGGTGCATTTCATCTATTGGGCATTCAAGCGTCGAACGGCAGAACGGGGAATCAAAAAAGCGATTGAACAGCAATACGCATCCGTAAGGCAAACAATTGAAGAAGAGATTCGGCGCGGCTTTGAACGTGAGATGCGTCAGCTTGGTCGCACGCTCAACTCATAAGGGGGAAACGTAAATGGAATCGACGAAACGATTTGATTTTAAGGATTATGATGTAAAGACAGAGCTCGAACGGTTACGGGGCAATGTCAAAAAACCAAACATCCTCATTGCGGGAGCAACGGGAGCAGGAAAGAGTTCTGTTGTAAACTACGTATTTGGACGTGATTTGACAAAAGTGGCAGCCGGGGAACCGGTCACAAGAGGAATTCATCAATATACGAGTGATGATATCGCAGTCACCTTGTTCGACAGTGAAGGATATGAGATCGGGAGTGCGCGGCAACAACATTACGAAGAGGAAGTCATCGGATTTGTAGAGAACGCAAAGCGGCAAGAAGCATCCAAACGAATCCATCTCGTCTGGTATACCATCAACGCTGCGACAAAGCGTGTCACGCCACTCGACAAGGCCTTGATTCGCCGTCTACGTGAATCGACTGCTGTCGCCGTCGTATTCACACAAATCGATCAGGTCGATTTAGATGAACTGACGGCATTGCGGAATGAACTGAATGGAATCCTTCCGGAAGATGCAATCTTCCAAGTCAGCATTTCTTCGGAAATATTGAACAATGAAACATTGCGTCAATACGTTGATTGGGAACGGTTGATTGTGTGGTCGGTGGAACAGCTAGATGCTTCCTTACAGGAAGGGCTCTTGATGGAGATTCATGCAGAGAGTGAAACGATGCTCAAGTTAAAGCGTAAGAAGGCGAATCGAATCATCTCAGGCTATGTCGCAAGCGCGGGAACGGCTGCTGCGGTTCCGCTCCCATTTGCTGATGCCGTGGCATTGACGCCGATTCAGGTGACGATGAGCGTCCATCTATTTCGTTATTGGGGTGTCAAAGCGAGTGATGATTTGTTGAAGACGCTCATTGGGAGTACGATCATTCCACAAATCGGTCGCACGTTATCGAAAACGATTCTCTTGAACGTCATGAAGTTTTTCCCGGGAGCGAACGCCGCAGCCGGTGTCATCAATGCGACCGTCGCATCAGGAATCACGTGGGCCATCGGACTCGCCATTAACGAAATCGCCTATCGAAACGCTATGGATTCATCGAAAACGATTGAACAATTGTTAAATCAAGAGTTCGGGTCACTGTTTGAACAGTATTTGAAGCAAAAGCCGAAGTCGGATCAACCCTCTTAACGCTTTCCATTTGTTAGACTACAAGTAAGTGTAGAGAGGGGGAGAAAAATGAAAAAGCGAATCTATATTACGCGTCGCTTGCCGGAAGAGGCAGTCGAACCGCTTCGCGAACACTATGATGTGCGCATGTGGGAGCATGAAGGGGAAAGTGTGCCGCGAGAGGTTCTTTTAGAAGAAGCGTCATCTGCGCATGCGCTCTGGACCATGCTCAGCGACACGATTGACCGTGAAGTGTTTGAGCGTGCCACACAGTTAGAGGTCGTCTCCAATTTGGCGGTCGGATACAACAATATTGATTTGAACGCAGCGAAAGAGAATGGCGTCATCGTCACCAACACACCAGATGTCTTGACAGAAACGACAGCAGATTTGACGTTTGGCCTCATGATGATGACGGCACGACGTCTCGGAGAGGCGGAACGTGACTTGCGCGCCGGGGAGTGGAAGTCCTGGCTGCCGATGGGCTACGTCGGGATGGACCTTTATCAAGCGAAATTGGGTATCATCGGCATGGGACGAATCGGTGAAGCGGTCGCACGTCGTGCAAGAGGATTTGATATGGAGGTTCTATATCATAACCGGACACGGCGTCATGAGTCGGAGTCGATGTATGGCTTCACTTATGCGGAACTCGATGAGCTGTTGGCGCAATCTGATTTCGTCGTCGTTCTCGCGCCGCTCACGGACGAGACACGGGGAATGCTCGGGGCTAAAGAGTTTGCCAAGATGAAGGAAACATCCATTTTCATCAATGTGGCTCGTGGAGAAATCATCGATGAACAGGCGCTATATGAAGCACTTAAAGCGAGGAAGATTTGGGGAGCGGGATTAGACGTATTCACAAAAGAACCAATCGACCTCGGTCATCCATTATTGACGCTTCCGAACGTGACGACATTACCGCATATCGGGAGTGCAACGATTCGGACACGTCTGGCGATGATGGCATTGAATCGAGATGCCATCACAAATGTGCTCGAAGGGAAAGAACCGAAGAATCGTTTGACGTAAGAAGAGCCTGACGCGGGTGCGTCAGGCTCTTTGTTACTATGTTAGAAACGTCGGATATTATCCGGATCTTCTACGTCATTTCGATAAGCACGATCATCGAGACCACGTAGTTTTTCCTCGCGATCTGGATTCTTCGTTTCTTTATCCAGTTTATCTTGCTCCGGGTCTACGGGATGGCTTGGGTCGACGGTCTGAGCCTCACGGTAAGGTTTTGAGTCGATTTCCAATCCATCGTCAGTATGACTACCGAGATGAGTCGATGATGCGTCTTGATATGGTTTCGAATCGACTGTCACCCCGTCTTGATGACGACGTTCAAAGTCTTCATCCACATAAACGAGGATTTTCCCGGCTTCTACATCGTCATAGTGATGTTTTACTTCCTCTTCGCTCAGTCCCATGTTGCGTAGACCAGCGTGCACGTCTTCATGACCGCTGAGGAACGCCCGAACCTTATCGAACCAGCTCGCTTGATGGGTCGCTTCCGTATGAACATCTGTATCACGTCTCAAAATCGAAACGTTGTCTTCATGTTTTGTGACGACATAAATGTGTGAGTCTTCATAACCTTTCGCTCGCAACTCCTCGATTTTCCCAAGTGCTGCATCCTGCGTATCGTGCATGCTGATAAATCGTTTCTCATTCATAGTCGTTCCTCCTTATAATCGGCGATGATCTTCTAATCCAGAATGACCGCGTACAATCGGATCATCCTTTGTGCCACGTGGATTCTCGTCGTGATCGTTAAATGGTTTCGCGTCAAAGGCGATCCCATCCGCTTTTTCCCCTTTATCATGATCGAGCTCACTGTCTTTTTTATACATGTTCGGATAGCGGTCGTACGAGTGTCGATCGATGTAGAGTAAAATCTGTCCTTCATCGATTGCATCATAATACTGTTCCGCTTCGGCATCGTTTAGCCCCATATTCCGTAACTCATCACGAATGCGGTCACTTCCGTGTAGGAATGCTTTGACACGGTCAAGCCAATTGACGTCACGAATACCGGACTCGGCATTTACATCCGTGTGGTCACGTAACGCAGAAATTTCCCCGTCCCGCTTGGCGACAACATGCATATTTTTTTCAGCTTCCCCTGCAGCTTTCAGCTCTTCCACTTTGTGCATGACTTCCTGTTCGGTCTGGAACAAGCCAATCATTTTTCGATCTGACATCGAATAACCCCCTTTAGAATCTCCAATCTAAAACAAGCGTCACAATAGGAGTAATTTCCGTTCTCGCCATAATCGAAACAAAAAACGCCATCTCCTAAGAGGAGTGGCGTGGTTAGTAATAAAGCATGAGCGTATCGTCTCCGAGAGAACAACGTGTACTCTTCCAGACGAACTCGATTAATGTCCAGATGGCCATAAAGCCACTGATCGCCATTAAAATGAGCGCATAGAGTGGGGTCAACTGAATGATGAATGACCAACCAATTGTCATTAAGAGCGGTTGAATCAGAAAAATAGACATGATGTAGACGATAACGATGAGCAAGGCGAACGCAATACGCCGACCGAGCGTCTGGATGTAATGTCGAAAACGGGTCAATATGCCGAAGATGGCACCGGTCACGAGGACGGGTAACAGGAAGGCCAGATAATCAATTGGATACGTCGACATGGGGGCGGTGAATAGTCGACCGCTAAAGACATCGTCAATCACGAGCAGTAAGTTGGCGTAGGCAAATGCCAAAATCATACCTAGTAGCCAGCCGAAGCGGTTCCAAATCGTACGAGACGATTTGAGTGCTTCAATCTTTGTGTAGGCGAGGAAGGCAAGGTCGCGCACTTCGATTTCTTTTAACGAAAGCTTGGCTTCGTCCAATTGATTGACGGCCCAATCGAATTCACGGTTTGCTTGCGCTTTTTCATGAGGTTTTAATTCATCCGAGGCATCAATCAACACGTGATAGCGTCGACGATATTCTTCATTTGTTTCGGGTTGTTCAATGAGGAAACGAGCGTATTCCTGAGGATCTTGGTTTAAAAGACTTTCGAGCGACTGACCACTTTTCTCTGCATGCCGGATATATCCAGCAAGTGCGAGTAGATGGCGATCCGCTTCTGCCTCATTTCCAAGTAGTTCGATGAGGCGCTGGCGCACGTCGTTAAAGAACTGTTGGACGTTCGGGTCGTGAATCATATTCGGTTCCAGGGAGATTCCTCTCCTTTCTTGGTTTGTCATGGTCAAGCCGGAGGTTCGTCGTTATGAGAAAGTTTAAGTGACTCGAAATCACCTTGCTCGATACTTCGAATCAAAATTTCGCTTCCACCCATATTTGTCGAAAGCGGGATGGAGTAGACGTCGCAAAGACGCATCAATGCGCTCACATCCGGTTCATGAGGTTGAGCAGTTAATGGATCTCTGAAAAAGATGATCATATCCATCTCCCCGCGTGCGACGGCAGCACCGATTTCTTGGTCCCCTCCAAGCGGTCCGGATCGGAAGCAATGGACAGGCAAGCCGGTCGCTTCAGCGATTCGCTTACCCGTTGTACCGGTCGCAAACAACTGATGTTTCTTTAGTATATGGGTGTAAGTTTTAATGAGGACGATTAAATCATCTTTCTTCTTGTCGTGAGCCACTAAAGCGATATTCATCCTAAATTCCTCCTAACATGACGTCTCTTGTTATTCGTATCATATCTCGCATCATTTGACACGATTTCTCTCTTAATAACGTACCCATTTCCAATGAATCGTAATAGTCTGTAAACGAATTGACTTACAGTTCAGGTTTGATGGTTTTGAAATATAGGTATGTATGAAATAGCACTGTTAAATAAAAACAATCATTTCATGTGAAAAGGAGGAAGATTCGATGAACAATACAACGTATAACTTCAATACGTTCATGTCATGGTTACCAGAGCTTTTGCTGGCAATTGTTATTCTCGTAGTCGGTTATATCTTGGCGAAAGTATTGGAAAACGTGACACGTAAAGCATTGAAGAAAGCCCGATTGGATGAGCGGGCGGGTATTAAAAAAGATGGGGAGAAAGGAGAAAAGTGGACGCCTGAACGCATTATTGGAAAAGTGGTGTTCTTTGGCGTATTACTCCTCGCATTCCTGATTATCTTTGAATTCATGAACATTCCAGCCATTACGCAGCCATTCAGTCAGATTTATGAAGGGTTCTCTGGATTGATTATCGGTGTCATCAAAGCCGGCTTGATTTTATTGGTCGCTTGGGTCATCGCCACCTTATTGAAAAAGGGAATTCAGATGGCGGGACATCGTTTGAATTTGAGCAAGCTGATGGAAAAAACGGGACAAGAATCGACAAGTGTCAACCAAACGAAGTGGGTCGACACGGTCGCGAACATCGTCTTCTATCTCGTGCTCTTATTGGCGTTACCTGCTGTACTTGATGCACTTGGACTTCGTGGGGTCAGCGGACCATTCGAAGATTTATTGAACAGTTTCCTCGGATTCATTCCGAAACTTGTCGCAGCAGCGCTCATTTTTGCAATCGGGTATGTGGTTGCGAAGATTGTCCGCGACATTTTGACGAAATTCCTCGAAGCTGCAGGACTAGATCGCTTGGCAGAGCGATTCCATCTATCTGATTACGTGAAGGGATCGAGTCTTGCGAAAGCAATCGGTACAATCGTCTTCATCTTCATCATGATTCCGGTCACCATTTCAGCACTTGAGGCGCTCGATATTCGAGGGATCTCGGAACCAGCGATTGCGATGCTCAATGATGTACTGGTCATGATTCCAGACATTCTCGTTGCAGTCGTCCTCGTCCTCGTCGGGGTGTTCGTTGCAAAATGGTTGAAAGGGGTCGTTGTATCACTTCTTGAAAATCTTGGCGTCAACTCGTTGGCTCAAAAAATGGGCTTCGGGGAACGTGCGTCTTCGATGTCAATTGCCCAAGTGGTCGGTGTCATTGTCCAAGTAATCGTGATCTTGCTCTTCGTATCCGAAGCGCTTCAAGTCGCGAATCTTGAGTTCATGGCATCCCTCGCAACAGCCATCTTTGCTTACTTGCCGATGGTCATTGCAGCACTCATTATCTTGGCAGTCGGATTTTGGTTGGCGAACATGGCAGAGCGCTTAGTTGGAAGTGTACTTGTTGATGGAGCTGGACAACCGAGTGCGCTTCGCTACGTAGCGAAGTATGCGATTCTCGGACTCGTCTTCTTCATGGCAATTAGTCAGCTCGGCATCGCACCGATGATTGTCAATACAGCATTCCTTCTTATTCTTGGAGCTGTTGCCCTTGCCTTCGGTCTTGCTTTCGGTCTTGGTGGTCGCGAGACGGCGGCACGTTATTTGAAAAAGGCAGAGCGACGCATTGATGAAACGGAAGTTTCAAAAGAAGGTCTCGAGCAGGAGAAAGAACAGATGAGCCGCGAAGCGGAAGTTGCAAAACAACAAGCGAAGCAAGGCGTGGAGCAGTCGAAACATGAAGCGGAACAATCGAAACACGAGTTGAAGCGAGATGTTCAAAATCCAAAAGTTGACCATGTTGATGGACCGGAACCGAATCCGTTCCATGAAAACATCACTCCGGATCAGGACAATCGATCACTTGATGATAACGATGGTCCGTTACGCCCATAATCGATGCTTGAACGGGTCTCCTACAAGGAGATCCGTTTTTTTGTGTTCAACTCAAGCATAAATCTGGTCGATAGTAAAAGAAAAGAGTGTAGGGGTGAGGGGAATGTTTGAACGTTTTCAACGGACGCTCGTGATGAACTATATCATCGGCTCAGGTTTGGCCGTCTTTGGAGTAGGTGGTGTCTTTATTTTTCAAACGCTTGACCTGTCCATTCGAGAGATTTTACTACTGTTAGGCATCATGTTGGGGTCAGGGATAGTTATGATTTTCTCAGAACTACTCTTATACCGTCGCCACATTCGACCGATCCGACAGCTTTTTATGACCGAATCCCCATCGATTGACGAATTGACGTCGGCATTCGAACAAGCAAGTCGATTCCCGATTTTAACGGTACAACGGATTTTAGGTCCTCATTTGTTTGGATTATCCATCCCGTCAATTGGTTTAACCTCCGTTTTTATTCAGATGGGGTGGATTGACTTACCTTATCGTTTGATCGGCTTGGCTGCAATCGGGGCCGTCATGATTGCGGTACTACATGCCTTGATTGAATATTTTTTGACGGTTCGATCGGTTGAACCATTACTTGTATACATGAAAGAAAGGCATCTCGAACTTTATCATCTGCCTATTCATGCAACGTATCGATCATTTAGTGTCCGAACTAAATTATTGATCAGTATGCTCATTACGGGTATCTTTCCCATCATGTTGTTCATGTTGGCGTCGAGTGTCCAATTGTCGACTTCGACTCGAACGGATACGTATTGGAATTGGGCGCTCGTGATTCTTGTCATCATCGTCGGAATTGCGGTGTTATGCAGTTTCTTACTCTATGACAACATCAAACGTCCGATTGGATTTTTGACGTCCGGCATCGAACAGATGGAGTCGGGACAACTTCAGAAAATCGAGAATCCGTACTTAGATGAGTTCGCCCAACTGATTGGGGGATTCAATCAAATGGTTGAGACGGTAACTGCTCGTGAACAAGAAAACGCACAGCTGTTAGACAGCCTCTTCATTTTATTCGCAGCAACGCTCGATGCACGTGATCCCTACACAGCAGGTCATTCGGAGCGTGTCGCGATGTATTCCGTTGAGCTTGCTCGCGCCATTGGCTTACCGCATGCACAAGTCGATTTACTCAACAAGTCGGCACTTCTACATGACATCGGGAAAATTGGAATTCGAGATGACGTCCTACTAAAAGAAGGGAAGCTGACAGACGAAGAGTTTTCAAAAATTCAAGAACATCCGACCATTGGCATCCATATTTTGAGTCAAATTCATTTACCTGCATCGCTTCAACCGATTTTAGCCGGAGTTCGATCGCACCACGAACGAATCGATGGGAAAGGATACCCGGACCGCTTACATGCGGTCGACATTCCGTTATTCGGAAGAATCATGGCGATTGCCGATGCTTATGATGCCATGACATCAGATCGACCCTATCGGTCAGGGATGCCAGTGGAAAAGGCGCTTTCCATATTGGAGAGCGGGCGGGGAACACAATGGGACGCGGAATTTGTGGACGTATTCGTCCAGCTTCGTCGTCAGGCCATATCAGCATAAGAAAAGGAGCAGCACCTCGTGTGCCGCTCCTTTGTCATATAGTTTGAAAGGCATATACCCCGAATACAGCTCCAATGACGACAACGACGAGGTTGACCCGTAGTAGCGCCAGGAAAGTGGCAACCACTCCTCCGAATAAGGCAGACGAGGTGGTGGTCGTGGAGGATAGGACGCCCGGAAAAATCAAACTAGCCAGTACCGCATACGGGATGAAGGAAAGAAATCGTTTCATATATGCCGGTAACGCCAATTCCTTTAGCCAGAGTAGCGGGACGAGGCGAGGGAGATACGTGACAAGTGCCAATCCTAGAACGAGTAGAAACAACGATATCATGTGACCTCTTCCTCCTTAAATACGAAAGCACCGATTCCGGCTGCGACAACGGTCGCGACGATGATTCGAATCCCATCTGAGATTGAGAAGAACGGGGTGATGACCCAATGGAGTATGGCTTGAATAATGATAGCTAAGCTTGCTACGACGAAGACGGGACGAGTCGTTAATGATGGAACGAGTAACCCGATGAACATCGCATATAGCGCAATCCCCATACTCGCCTGTAATGTGCTTGGAAGACCGAAGGCGAGGAAGACCCCCATCCACGTCCCGACATTCCAAGCAAGAAATGCGATTGTATTCAACCCGAGCACGAACATACCGGAACGGGCCTCTTGACGAGTAGAGGCGATGCTGAACGTTTCGTCGGTCACACCAAACGCGATGGTAGCCAATAGTCTTCGAGATGTACTCTCAATCCGTTGGGATAGTGAGGCGGACATTAAAAAATGGCGAGAGTTTAGAATGAACGTCGTCAAAATGATTTCCCAATACATCGAACCGGCCATCAGAAGTTGTACCGTAATGAACTGACTTGCCCCGGCAAAGATCAAAAAGGACATCGATAATGTGATAGCATTCGGCAAGTTGAAAGATTGTGCCAAAAGACCGAAGGCAATCGCAATCGGGATATATCCGATGGCGACGGGAATGCCGGCGCGTAGTCCTGCGCGAAACGTGGGTTGCGGTGAAGTTGGTGATGTGGGATGAATCGAAGTCGCCATGATAGCCCTCCTCCATAATTAAGATGATTTCTATGTCATTCGGGATGAATAAACGGTTTCCTGCTCAAATGATAAAAAAGAGGGTATACATGTATCGTTAAGGAGGGTGGTCACATGAGTCGTGCTGAAGAATTTTTGGCATCCTATCATCGAATCGAGGACTACTTGAGTCGAGAGATGGGAGATGGGCAACATTTCAGTTTTAGTAACATGGTGAATCGGTTAGCGAAACAAAATCCAATCATCGACCGGTATAAAGAAGATTTACATCAGATGAGTCAACTACGAAATGCCATCGTCCATGAGCGGCGTGAACCTGATTTTATTATCGCGGAGCCACACGAGTCGCTTGTTGCATTGATTTTAGAAGTAGAGCGAGAGCTCCTTCATCCACGTCTCGTCATTCCATTGTTTGCGAAATCGGTGGTGACGTTTCAGTCGGAAGATTTTTTGACGGAAGTACTCCGGGAGATTCGAGATAAAAATTATTCGCAATTCCCTGTATATCATGACAATGGGTCTTGGCGCGGACTGTTGACGAAAAAAGGAGTGACCAGTTGGCTAGCCGAAACAATCGACGGGCCCAACTTGTCACTCAAAGGAGTTCGGGTGAAGCACGTGCTCCACCACGATCCGCATATGCACCGGTATCGATTCATTCGAAAGGATGCGACCGTAATCGAGGCACAGCACTGCTTTACGCAAATGAAAGAGGGCGCACGATATGACGCACTTCTGATTACAGAGACCGGAAATCCGGATGAACCGCTACTCGGCATCATCCGTCCTCAAGATTTATTGAACGCGCTCCGTTGAGGCGAGATGTTCAATGGCGACCTCATATTGGGTAACGGTGTTGCCGAGGACGATTGGTTTCACTTCTGAAGTCCCGTCATCACGTTTCTTATGGGCGTGCTTATAAGCATTGCTGTCGCGCCAGTTCTCAAAGCTGTCTGCATCACGCCACGTGGTCATGATGACGACATGATCCATCGCCTCATCAGACGTATCCGTCAACACTTGCATACGGACAAAGCCATCCATCGCTTCGATTCCTTTTGTCGTTTCGAAGCGTGCTTTGACCGCGTCGGCCTTTCCTTTTTCAACGTCTAGTTTGTTCATCACAATCCACATCCCACATTTCCCCCTATACGAATAAGATGACTCCATTATAACGTGAACAGGGAATTGCCTGAAAAAGGATGCTCACTCAACGTTTGCTCCACCATTCTTCGAACGCCCAGTTCTTCTGCTTCATCATCGTCGCTTCAGTGACACCGACATAACGCAAATGCCAAGGTTCGTAATTGTATCCCGTGATTTTCTCTTTTCCTTTTGGATAGCGGACGATAAATCCATAGAGATGGGCGTTTTGAAGCATCCATTTCCCTTCAGGCGATCGGTCGAAGGATTCATATAGCCCTAGACGCATGCGTTGACTCGTCATATCAACGGCGAGACCCGTTTGATGTTCACTATGACCGGGACGTGCCACATATTTTGAAGCATATGCGACCCCACGTGTGTTGACGTAATAGGCATAGAGTGACTTTTGTGTCGAGTAAGATCGGTAGGCGCTAAGGGCGTATAACGTATGACCTTGCTTCCGACCGGCGTAATATAGTTTAGCCAGAGCGTAAGCTGCTTCCGCTGTCATCAAGGTCCGTTCACTCCCTTTTTGATAAACAGTTGGAATGGTTAATGTGACAAGTTGTGGGGAACGGTAAGTGGACGGGAGTGCATTCGCCTTGTTGACTAGTCGTAAACGGTCTGCAGAAGGCATTTTAGGGATGCCGGCTTTCAAGTTGGCAGAGGGAGTGAAGTACTTCGTATTTCCGATATAGACGTTCGACCAGCTCCGGTTATAGGTCGTGTAGCGGACCGGGACGTTCGTTCGTAGCGTCTTAAGAATTGGAGAAGATTGCATGGCACGACCGTACAAATACGTCGTTTTAATCGTATAACCTGGTTGTGGGGACGAGGATGCCGCTGTCACCGGCGACACTTGAAACAACAGCAAACAAATGATCAAGATACGCAAGGACTTCATGGCAAAACGCCTCCTCGAGAGTTAGATGATGTTCCTTTTCCCGTTTTCTTGATAGATTGTGCATCTTTTATCCATCTTTAGGTCGGAAGAGGATACGGCTTGGGCCCGATGAAGGTGAGCAAGAAATCCATTACAATTAAAATAACGAATGAGATCGTAGAGAGGAGTGAGCGAATGGAAGCTTTAGTCGGTTTACCACTTTTATTGCTCGTCCTATTCTTTGCCTTTTTGTATTTTAATATCAAAGGGCTATCGAATATGTGGAAGGACTATAATCGAACGAAATCGATGATTCCGCTTGGTTTTTTCATCGTCGGGATTATCGGGATTTTCACAGGGGTGTGGACGTGGCTCGTCATTTTGATTTATTACGTCGTCCGACCGAAAGAATAAACACTGTATGCAGACGCATACAGTGTTTTTGCTATACTGAGGACGAGGTGTTGAGATGGAGAAATTGATAAAAGCATGGTTTATCGTGACGTTGATCACGTTTGGAATCTTTAAGCTCGGTGAAGTGCTGACGACCCCTTACTCGGAAACACCGGGTGAAGGGAATCTATACTGGATTGTTCTCTTGATTGGATGGCCGTTTCTTTTATTGTTTATTTGGATCACCATTCGTTTGACACATCGAGTCGTCTCTTCTGTGCGACCGTTTGGAAAGGTCAGTTTAGCGATAGGAAGTTTCGTCATGGCCGGTATAGCTTGGATGACCAACCAATCACAGGCGACGTCTCTTCGAGAAGGAATTCGTTTATCAGCCAATGAGTCGTACGCAGAAGGATGGAACCAGTTCACGAATATCATCTATATGAACCAGCTGACGTTCTTCCTTTTGACGGTCAGTTGTATGGGAGTAGGAATTCTCTCATCATTCTTCCTGAACAAAAAACAGCGAGACGAAGCCGTGTGAGCTTCGTCTCGCTGTTTTTATAGGTGTTCTTTATAAAGACGTGCATAGCGATCCGCAGCGATGATGGCGTCAGCAACTTCTTCAGGTGTAACATCGAAACCGCTATGAATCGTTTCGCCATCTGCCGTGGCCGCTTTCCCGACCTTCAAGATATCGTCTCGAGATGCATCTTTCAATTTGATATCTTCAAGTGTGACCGGTAAGTCGAGTGCCATATAAAAGGCAACATACTGCTCGAACTCTTCTTGAGGGCGTCCTTCGAGTGCGAGTTGCACGAGTGTTCCAAATGCAACTTTTTCACCGTGCGTCAAATGGTGGATGTCTCCTTCAAGTGCGGTGAATCCATTGTGAATGGCATGGGCTGCAGCCAAGCCACCACTTTCAAAGCCGAGCCCGCTCAATAAGGTGTTGGCTTCCACAACAGCTTCAAGCGCAGGTGTGACGACTTTTGCTTTGACAGCTTCATACGCTTGAATACCGTATGTGAACAGAACCTCTTCACACCGTTCGGCAATCGCCTCCGCTGCAAGTGTCGGGACACCGCCAGCCATCGTCTTGCCTCCGAATGCCAGGACACTTCGCACTTCCACCCATGTGGCCAATGCATCGGCAATACCTGACGCTAAGAAGCGTGGCGGTGCTTGTGCAATCAATTCCGTATCCACAAGGACGAGATCCGGATTCTTTTTATAGAAACGGTAGCTTTCGAAATTGCCTTCCTCTGTATATATGACCGACAATGCGCTCGTCGGTGCATCCGTAGAGGCGATGGTCGGTACAATGACGATACGCGCATCCAATTCATCTGCGACCGCTTTTGCTGTATCGAGCGTTTTCCCACCGCCGAGACCGATAACAAACGCTGTTTCATGCTTCTTAGCGTCTGTAGCGATTCGAGTGATTTCGTGCTTCGACGCTTCTCCGATGAAATCAGCTTTCGTCGCCTTGAGCTGGCTCGCTTGCAGAGACTGGGTCACCCGTTCGCCGATCAACTCCCATACGACGTCATCCGCGATGAGTAAAGCGTTGGAACCGAAGTGAGCGACAAACTCTCCGATGCGATCAATCGTTTGTTTCCCTTGCACATACTTGGCCGGACTGATGAAAATGCGTTCTGACATAGTGAACTCCATCCTTTCATATCAGGTTTGGTGTAAGTGCTTACAAGGCAATCATACTACAACTGGTAAAGAATATACGTGAAGATTACATGAAGAACGGCAGCTGACCAAGCACAAGCAATAGGATGATGATGGCGACGACAATGAGAAATCCCCAGTCGTTCATTCGTTTCGTCATAGCACACGTCTCCTTCATGGGTTGGAATTGCAATTCTTCCTCAGTATAGAAGGTGGTAAGAAAAAGGGAGGATGAATAAATAACCAGGTTAAAAAAAGTTTCGCCTTGTCGTGAGCGGACAGGTCATCGGGTTTAACAGATGATGAATCGGGAACACTAGAGTCGTATGTTGATTTTCTTGAAGGAGGAATTGAGTATGTCGAAACATGTACTGATTGTCACAACGTCAGCAAATCAATTATCAAATGGTCATGCAACGGGATTATGGCTTGAAGAGTTTGCCGTCCCTTATTTATTGTTCGAAAAAGAAGGGTATAAAGTGACGGTCGCGAGTATCGAAGGTGGAGACGTGCCAATCGATGCGAATAGTTTAGAAGATGGTTTGTCAGAAGACATTCTCAACACACGGGAATTGCTTAAAGACACAGCCCGTCTCGATCAAGTCGCAGACGAGTCGTACGATGCAATCTTCTTACCGGGAGGTCACGGGACAGTTGTCGATTTCCCAGGGAATGAAACATTACAACGTGTCATTCGTAACGTATACGAAAGTGGAAATATTGTCGGGGCAGTTTGTCACGGACCAATTGGATTGGTCAATGTGAAACTCAGCAACGACGAGCCACTCGTTAAAGATAAACAGGTGACAGGGTTCACCGATGCGGAAGAAAAAGAGATGCAACTCGATTCTGCCGTACCGTTCTTACTTGAAACGGGACTACGCAATCAAGGCGGGCAGTTCAAAGGAGCTGACAACTGGGCGGTGAACGTGGCAGTTGACGAACGTCTCGTCACTGGTCAGAACCCTCAGTCTTCTGAAGCGGTCGGGAAAGAACTTGTTAAGCTACTCGGATAATCGTGTGAAGCAACTTCGAATGTCGAAGTTGCTTTTTAGTGTTTGGACATATGTCCTTTTCAAGTCTTCTTTCTTTTCGTAAAGTCAGACGGAGAGAAAGGGGAATGACATGGGAATTTTATTTGCCATCTTATCAGGGACGTTCATCGCCCTTCAAGGAATCTTTAATGCAAAACTAGGAGATGCAGTAGGCGCATGGATGTCCGTCACCATCGTTCATTTTGTCGGACTTCTGTTGGCACTTGCGATTTACTTCTTCAAGCGAGATGCGGACATGACAGCCTTTAAGCGCGTACCTTGGTATTATAGTTTAGGAGGATTGTTCGGTGTATTCGTTGTCTTCGGCGAATTGACGGCGATTCAACAACTAGGGGTCACATGGGCAATCTGTGTATTGCTTGTGGCACAATTAGTAGGAGCCTTCATCATCGATTTGAATGGTTGGTTTGGTGTCAAACGGAAACCGATGAACACGGGACAGGTCATGGGACTCGTCTTGATGGTTGTTGGAATCGGAATCTATACATTTTCTTAAGGAGTTCACTTTACATGATGAATACTATGGATGCACTGACACGATTGCAGTGGAATCATCTGTTTTCGAATGAAACGCTTGAGTCCTCGTCCGTAGTGACATATGCGTCTGGGACCATGTTATGTTCGAACGATCAGCACATCGAATCTTTATTCGTCGTCCTTGAAGGGCGTGTCAAAATTTATACGCTCAGTGAAGAAGGGAAATTGCGATTGTTGCGTCTGAAGGCTGCTCCAACATTGATTGGAGATATCGAGTATGCGAGCGGACGCAATGTATTGCATACGGTTGAAGCGGTTGGTCCCGTAACATGTCTGCGCATCCCTTTCGAGGCGCTTCGAAGATATAATCGAACGGTCGAATTCACGGAGCATCTGTTACGAGGCGTGTCCGAAAAATTATTCATTGAGGCGAACGCCTCGTCGAATCATCTCATGTCGACTCTAGAAGAGCGCTTGGCCGGTTACTTGATTTCACTCAGTGAATCAGGGAATGAACTGTTTCAAGCGGAGATGAGTCAACTGAAGCGTAAAGAAGTCGCAGAGTGGCTAGGGACGAGTTATCGTCACTTGAACCGAACGTTGCAGGCATTCGTGGATGAAGGATTGGTCAAACGAACGAGAAAAGAAGTCATCATTTTAAATAGTGAGCGATTGAAAGAACGTGCGAACGGCATGTTTTATGAGTAAGGAGGGGTTATATGATTTTTGGTATCATCTGTTCGGCTGTGGCTGGGGCATTTATTAGCGTACAGGCGGCGGTCAACGCGAAAATGAACACAAATTTAGGGGCTTGGGCCACCACCGTATTGGTCTTTATCGTTGGTTTGGTCGGATCCATCATCCCGTTGTTATTATTTGGAGGAAACCTTGCTGGATTACGTGACTTGTCGCCAATCTATTGGCTTGGTGGTTTGCTTGGGGTCGGGGTCGTGTACTGTGTCATGCGCAGCATCCAGTTACTCGGACCCACGTTGTCTGTGTCACTCATTCTCGTGTCACAACTCATTTGGGCGTTAGTCGTCGATTTATATGGCGCCTTCGGGATGCCTCAAATCACGTTATCGGCCGGACAAATTGTAGGGCTCACCATCCTTCTTGTCGGGGTCATTCTCTTTAAACAGTCTCAGACGGCGGCTATCGCCAAACAAGCTGTCAATGAAGCCACTTCTTGAGGAGTGGCTATTTTTCTGAGCAAAACGGGTACAGGTTGGTAACGATTTTTTGTTAAAATGAAGCAGTATGGTTTAAAAATTAGCTGAGGTGATGAAAAAAGTGGATTCTTCCATAGTGATTGATTTGTTGATTGTTTTGTTTTTGATTGTGTTGAACGGGATTTTTGCGATGACAGAAATTGCGCTCATCTCATCGAAACCTGCAAAACTTGAGGTTGAAGCAAATCGAGGGAAACGAAGTGCAAAGATTGCGCTTCATTATTCGAAAGACCCGACAGATTTGTTGTCGACCGTTCAAGTCGGAATCACATTGATTGGGATTATTAACGGGGCCTACGGGGGCGCGCGCTTCTCGGCACCGCTCGCATCGGCGTTTGAACAAGCTGGGATGAGTACGCAGTATGCCGGAACCGTTGCTTATGTGGCCGTCGTTACAATCATCACGTATCTATCCCTGATTATTGGTGAATTGGTCCCGAAACGGATTGCGCTCGTTTCGCCTGAGAAAGTCACGATGGCGATTATTCCTTCGCTCGATTTATTCAGTAAAGTGATGAAACCGTTCATTTGGATTTTATCGAAATCGACACTCTTTTTGTTCAAATTGTTAGGGTTGAAGGCGGAACAGACGAGTGGGGAGACTGAGCTCGAGATCAAACAACTCTTGTTTGAAGGCGCCCAGCAAGGGCAGTTCGCTCATGAAGAAGTTCGACAAGTCGAACGTGTCTTTGCGTTTCATGATCAATTGATTTATGAGCTCATGCAACCACGGACGACGCTCGAATGGGTCGACTTAGAAGATGACATGGACGATATGAAGAAATCGATCTATGAAAGTAAACATAACAAGTTACCGGTTGGACGCGACTCGCTTGACGATTTTGTCGGGTACATCGACGTACGTGACATCTTGACGTTGCCGACACTGCGTGAGCCGTCACAGATTTTGAAGCGCATCAAACAGCCGCTCATCGTTCCAAAACAGCGAGAGGCGAGCCAGGTGCTTCAAATGATGCAGAAAAATGGTGTGGAAATCGCCTTTGTTTTAGACGAATACGGCGGATTCCTTGGTATGGTCACCTTGTTCGATATTTTAGAAGAAATCGTCGGAGAGGTGATGATTGAAGAGGATACACCAGAAGTGGTACGTCGTGAAGATGGGTCGTATTTGGCGGATGGGTTACTCGGGATTGAGGATTTGAAGCGAACGTTCGAGATTCGGGATGACCGATTCGACGAAGGGCGCAACTCCTATCATACGCTCGCGGGACTCGTCATTTACGCACTCGGCGATTTTCCGAAACGGGGGGATGTGGTCGAAGCGTACGGTCTTCGCTTTGAAGTCGTGGATATGGACGGAAAACGTGTCGACCAAGTACTTGTCTCAGAACTACATGAACCAATTACAGAAGAGGACTGATGCGATGCATCAGCCCTCTTTTTCGTGTACCATCCACGTTCGTTGTAAAGCACCTAACAAGACCTGAGCTGTGTGCAGCATCGCCCGTTCATCCACATCGAAGCGAGGATGATGGTGCGGGAAGATTGCAGAGAGCTCGGGATTTCCTGCCCCTGTGAAGAAAAAACTACCAGGAACGCGCTCGACATAATAAGCGAAATCTTCTCCGACCATGAGCGGTGCCATCTCAATGACACCGTCTGCACCAACGACCTCCACCGCACTCTCACGGACGAGTTCCGTTTCGGTCACATGATTCACGACAGCAGGATATCCTTTTATATACTCCAATTCATAATCAGCATCACTCGCCTCACAGACGGAACGGATGATCCGTTCCATATCGGAGATGATTTTTTCTTGTGTCTCCCGAGTGAATGTACGCACGGTGCCAGATAATTTGGCTTCTTCGGCAATGACGTTGAACGCTTGCCCGGAGTGGAGCGTACCGATGGTCAGCACGGCAGGTTCGAGCGGATCGATGCGCCGACTGACGACCTGTTGGAGATGATTTGCCACGTTCACGGCAACCATGAGGGCATCAACTGTATGTTGCGGAATCGCGCCATGTCCACCTTTTCCTGTAATGGTCAATTCAAAGCGATCTGCCGCAGCCATGACAGGACCTGTTTTCACGCCAATCGTTCCGAACGGAAGTGGTGTCCAAATGTGCGCACCGTATATATAATCCACGTTGTCGAGACAGCCGTCTTCAATCATCGGTTTGGCACCACCTGGAGCCAATTCTTCTGCGAACTGGTGAATCAACACGACGTCTCCTGGAAGGCTCATCTCAGTCAATACTTTCGCTAAAACGAGAAGTGTAGCCGTGTGGGCATCGTGACCACACGCATGCATGACCCCGTTCACTTTTGAACGATACGGGACATCTTTCACATCTTGGATGGGAAGGGCGTCAAAATCGGCACGTAATGCGATGGTCGGACCGTCACCGCCTTTGATTCGACCGACGACCCCATTGCCGCCAACGTGCTCACGTACTTCAATCCCAAGTTCACGGAGATACGAGGCAATCATCTTTGGTGTTTCGACTTCTTGAAAAGACAGTTCAGGATATTGGTGAAAATGGCGTCTTAGGGACACCATTTCTTCGAACAACTCGGTCAAACGTACTTCGGCATGCGTGACGATCATTGCGAACACTCCTTTGTGGTTACCATGTCAAGAAATGAATTCATTTACAAATTGTTATGAAAGTTAAGCTTATCTTATACGAGTAAAGGGAATTAATACAGGAGAAAATGAAGAAATGAGGTGCCAACATGGGGTGGATTATTGCGATTGTAGCGGTTGTCGTGCTTGTACTCATCTATTTTTCGATGTACAACGGGCTCGTCAAATATCGAAATTGGGTCGATGAGGCATGGGCTCAAATCGATGTACAGTTGAAGCGGCGGTATGATCTGATTCCGAACTTGGTCGAGACGGTGAAAGGCTATGCGAAACACGAACAAGAAACGCTTACAAAGGTCGTCGAACTGAGAAACCAGCTCGGAGAAAAGTCGAATCGTCAAGACCAGATGGCAGTGAACGATCAATTGAGTGGAGCACTGAAAAATCTCTTCGCGCTTCGTGAGGCGTACCCAGATTTGAAGGCGAATGAGAACTTCAAGATGTTGCAGGAAGAATTGACGCAGACAGAAAACAAAGTGGCGTATTCGCGCCAGCTCTATAATAATACGGTCATGAAATATAACACGAAAATCGAATCGGTCCCGACGAACATCATCGCTTCCGTCCATCATTTCGAAAAGCGCGATATGCTCGAGGCACGTGCCGAAGAGCGCGAGAACGTTCGCGTTTCGTTTTGATGAATCGAGGTGGCGCGTATGCTCCTCTATGAACAGATTCGAAAGAATAAAGTGAAGACGGTCTTCATCGTCACAGGGTTTGTCCTATTCGTCCTTCTCGTTGGGGCGGCGATTTCCTACGTCAACTACGGGGACGCAGTTCCAGGGTTAATTTTCACACCTATTTTCTCGTTGTTTTATGTCGGCATCGTCATCATGTCGAGCACGAACATCGTCATGAAGATGAATCGGGCGCAAGAAGTGACATCGGTGGAAGAACACCGCTTTTTATGGCATACGGTCGAAAACATGGCGATGGTCGCGCGAGTGCCGATGCCGCGCATCTTTATCATCAACGACCCATCGCCAAACGCATTTGCGACGGGGTTGAAGCCAGAAAAGGCGGCTGTCGCCGTCACGACGGGACTGTTGGATCGATTATCGCGAGAAGAAATAGAAGGGGTGATTGCGCACGAGGTCGCGCATATTAAAAATTATGATGTCCGACTCTCGACGGTCACGCTCGCACTCGTTTCAGTCATCGCTATCATGAGCGATATCGGGTCGCGCATGCTGTTCTTCAGAAGTATCGGTGGAAGACGCGATCAAAACCAGAATCCCATCTTTTTGATCATCGGACTCGTCTTGCTGGTGTTGGCACCGCTCATCGCGATGCTCATCAATATGGCGATTTCACGGAATCGTGAGTTTTTGGCAGATGCGAGTGGGGCGGAACTGACCCGAAACCCGGATGCCCTCGCCTCAGCGCTTGAGAAGATTGCGAACGTCGAGACACCGGTCGAGCAAGCGTCGAGTGCCTCGGCACCACTTTACTTCTCCGATCCACTCAAGAAAAAAGTGAGTGGTCTATTCTCAACACATCCCGATCCAGTCGAACGCATTTCCCGACTTCGTCAAATGTAGTCAGAGCCTGTCCGGTTGCGGCAGGCTCTTTATGTTACACTGAACTGGGAAAATAAGGGGGTGGATGAGTTGAGTAAAAAGAAATACATAGGGTTCAGTATAATTTTTTGTATCGTCATTTTCTTATCGGGATTGATATTAAATAATCCAATTTGGCAGTTGATGCGTGTCATCATGTGGCTCACACAGTACATCTTACCGTGGATCTTCCTCTACTATTTCATTCAATTTTATAAACAATATGCAGCCAAACAAGAAAAGCCACCTGAATGAGGTGGCTTTCGACGTTTATCCGGCGCGGTGGCTACGGATTTTTTCAATCTCATCGAGGACGAACTGAACGTTTGTGCCGACAATGACTTGAATATGGTTTGGACTGACGACTTTGATTCCCGGAATACCGGCTTTTTTGATTTGATCTTGGTTGACCGTATCCATGTCTTTGACATCGACGCGTAGGCGTGTGATGCACGACTCGATGCCTGTGACGTTGCTGTCACCGCCAAGACCGTCATAAATCATATGTGCCATTGCTGAGTATTCGCTACCTGAAGCTGATGCGACCGGAGCCACTTTCGTTTCACCGTCTGCTGTCTCACTTGCAACCGCATCAACGACTTCATCTGGTTCACGGCCTGGCGTCGCCAAGTTGAGCTTCACAATCATGAAGCGGAAGATGACGTAGTAAATGACTGCGAACACGAGACCTTGAACGATGAGCATATACGGTTGGTTCGCAAGCGGCAAGCGTGAGCTCAAGATAAAGTCGACCAAGCCTGCGCTGAATCCAAAGCCGGCTGTCCATTGGAACGTTGCCGCAACGAAGAGCGAAATTCCTGTAAGGACTGCGTGTACAAGGTAAAGAACAGGAGCGAGGAACATGAATGAGAACTCGAGCGGTTCTGTTACACCTGTGAAGAATGAAGCGAATGCCGCTGCGAGAAGAAGTGAAGCGGCTTGTTTTTTCCGTTTCGTTTTCGCTGTGTGGTACATCGCGAGTGCTGCGGCCGGAAGACCGAACATCATGATTGGGAAGTAACCTGCTTGGTACATCCCCGTTACACCTTTTTCACCTTGACCTGACCAGAAGTTTCCGATGTCGTTGATTCCTGCGACGTCGAACCAGAATACAGAGTTGAGAGCGTGGTGAAGGCCGGTTGGAATCAAGAGGCGGTTAAAGAATCCGTAAAGTCCGGCACCGAATGCGCCAAGTTTTGAAATCGATTCACCGAAACCGACGAGACCTGTATAGACGACCGGCCAGATGAAGTAAAGAGCGACCGATACAAGAATCATCGAGAAGGCTGTCATGATTGGTACGAGACGCTTCCCACTAAAGAAGGCGAGAGCATCTGGCAATTTGACTTGACTGAAGCGGTTATACATGGAAGCGGCGACGAGACCGGATAGAATCCCGACAAAAGCATTCCCAATCTTACCGAATGCCGGGTTGACGGCTTCTACGTCGATTCCTTGGAACAATGCTACCGTTCCTGCGGAGAGAAGCGTTGTGACCGTCAAGAAGGCAACGAGTCCACTTAGTGCTGCTGAACCGTCACGGTTCTTAGCCATTCCGAGCGCGACCCCGACTGCGAACAGAATTGGGATGTTATCAATAATAGCGGCCCCTGCCTTAATTAAGAATGCAGCGGCAATGTTTTCAGATCCCCAGCCGACTGGGTCAATCCAATAACCAATCCCCATGAGAATGGCAGCAGCCGGTAGTACGGCGACCGGTAACATGAGGGAACGTCCGAGACGTTGGAAAAAGTTCATCATTGTTGATTTCCTCCTTTTTGATGGTGTTGATCTTGTAGACGTTGGATGTGAAGCGTAATATAACCAAGTTCTGACTCGGGCAAGACGATGCCATAGGTCTCTTCCATTTCTTTTGCGACATCTGATGCACACGCATAGGCAGACGTGAACTTCGTCTGAATCATGCGGAGCATGTCTTCATCAATCGTATGATGATCGTAATGGTTGACCCGATCCATGACGAACCGTAAATGAGTTAATAATCGTTGGTAGGATAAGTCATCTTCTTCAATGGATACATCGAGTCGTCGTGAAATCGATTGAATCATGTCGCGGACAATTGTTGTCTGTTTGACCGTCTTGCGTAAATCACCTCCTTTCACTTTCATCGTATGAATATGAAGCGCGATGAACGCAGCTTCGTCTTTCGGCATTTGGACGTTGAGCTTTTCAGCGATATGCTCAATCGCCCATAGTCCAATCTCATATTCATTCCGATAGAGGATTTTAATCTCGTTCAACAGTTTGTTGCGTAATGAGATGCCATCCATTTCCCGCTCGATGGCGAACGAGATGTGGTCGGTCAAGACAATGTGGATATGTTCGTTGAACGATGTCTCGAGACGTTTTTCCGCATAAGAGATAATGTCCTCGGAAACGGTGAAGTGTTCAACGGGAATCCGGCTCAATAACTGTTGGAACTTGTCATTCTCTGGCATGATGAACAACTTTTCGATTTTATGGGGATTGACGATGTCGTTCTTCGCTTTTTTAAACGCGACGCCAGGGCCAATCGCAATCTTTTCTTCACCCTCGTCTGAGACGATGACCGCATTGTTGTTTAGAATCTTTTTGATTTTAATCATGTGTCCTCCTTATTCCGGAGTCACGCTTCCACTCGGGCGACAATCGTTTTGCCCGGAACAGCTTCCTTCGTGAACGTGAAGGCGTAATGATGGGCAAGTGCGCCACCATTCGTCACGACCATTGGCGTGACCGTGTCCTTACCAGCTTGATGAATTTGCGCCAAGTCTGCTGTGAGTAACAGCTGTCCCGTCTTGACGTGGTCGCCCACATCTACTTGAAGATCAAACGGTCGACCTTCGAGTTCAACGGTATCGAGTCCGACGTGTATCAAAATCTCAGCCCCATCCTCGGTCCGAATGCCGATGGCGTGCTTTGTTGGAGCGATTTGTACAATCTCTCCATCAGCCGGTGAGACGACGGCACCGTCTGTTGGTGTGATGGCAATGCCATCGCCCATCATTTTTTCACTAAAGACCGGGTCCGCAACTTGTTCGAGTGGAATGACGTCTCCTTCCATTGGTGAGTGCAGTGTCGGTTTGTGTCGATTCATTAACTTATTCCATAGCATGTCTACTACATCCTTTCTTGAAACAAAACACCGAAAAACAAAACAGGCATGGAGTATAGACGGGTGGCATGCACCGTACGTCTTACCCCATGCCTGATCGAATCAGTCACATGTGATCGCTATTCGTTTCTTCACGTTCAACATAACATGTGTTGGTTTGAGACACAAGTCTTTTTTTGAAAGCGTTCTCTAAAATTTTACAAGGGAATGAATCTATTGTATAGTAAGGGCGAATCTAAGTAAGAAAGGTGTTGCATGTTGATGAGTGAGGTTGTATCTGCCTAACGAACTGAAAAATGTCGGATGACACGTCTTTTTGTCATGCCGTCATGTTCCGTTACAGATACCGCCCATCAAAAACTGCCAGACACCCGTCTGTCTTTTTGCGTTGGTCGTCATCGACCGACGCTTTTTTGTTTGCGCGGTATCTCGATTCTATCATTTGAGGAGAGAGAAACATGAACGAACAAACATTTGAAAAATTACAATACAACGAATTGATGATGAAAGTAGAACGCTTCTGCATCAGCGGATTCGGGAGACGATTACTCAGACAGCAACGCCCAACGAGCCACATTACGACGGTGAAGAAGCGCCTGCAAGAAACATCCGAAGCCCGAGCGATTTTAGATGCGACGTCACACGTCCCGTTCATCGGTGTATCTGACATGGAGACCATTATCGGAAAACTGCAACGAGGCATCCAACTCGAGGCAACAGAGCTTGAAGCGGTCGCCGAGTTTTTACGAGGGGCACGCAAACTCAAGCGATTCATGCTCGAGCATGAATTCTTTGCACCGCTTCTTTCGGCTTATGCTGCAGGAATGGGCGAATGGCGGACGTTAGAAGAAGACATCACACAATCGATTCGAGCCGGACAGGTCGTCGATGAAGCATCAAAAGAGTTGAAGCGGATTCGGAAGCAAGTCGACATTTTAGAAGGACGAATCGAGGAACGATTGAACAAGTTCTTAAAGAGCACCGCCAATCGCGAGATGATCCAAGACGGATTCGTCACGAAAAAACAGGATCGCTTCACCATCCCAATCAAAGCTTCCTATAAGCATAAAGTGGCAGGGACGATTGTGGATACATCGAATCGTGGGACGACGGTCTTTATCGAACCGGAAGCGATCGCGAAGTTAAACGCTGAACTTGTCGTCAAGCGTACAGAAGAAGCGGTAGAGGTGTATCAAGTGCTAGCGACGTTGACGGGAGCGGTGACAGAAGTCCTCCCTGACATCGAATCGACGCTCGATGTCATCGCCCAGTACGATATGGTCTTCGCCAAAGGGAAGTACAGTCAGTCGATTGATGGGGTGACACCACACGTCAATGCGAGCGGTCGCATCCGATTGAAGCAAGTACGTCATCCACTTTTAGAAAGCGCCATTCCACTCGACTTTGCCATCGGTACAGACTATCGCGGCTTGATCATCACCGGACCGAACGCCGGAGGGAAGACGGTCGTCTTGAAAACGATTGGACTCCTTAGTCTCATGACGATGACGGGACTGCATATCCCGGCTCACACCGATACAGTCATTTCGACATTTGATGAGGTGTTCGTCGATATCGGAGATAATCAGGATTTAGAGTCGGCACTCAGTACGTTCTCTGCACACATGTACAATGTGGCGAATATCATGCAGACCGCTGGAAAACGGTCGCTCTTGTTATTCGATGAAATCGGAAGCGGGACGGAACCGAACGAAGGGGCCGCTCTTGCGATTGCCATCTTAGAAGCGGCATATAAACGGGGCGCGATTGTTGTGGCGTCGACGCATTACGGAGAAATCAAATCGTATTCTGAAGCGCACCCGGATTTCATGAACGCTGCGATGCAGTTTGACCCGGAAACGCTTGAACCAAAATACAGACTGCTCATGGGACAGTCTGGCGACAGCAACGCCCTCTTTATCGCCCGTAAGATGAAGTTACCGGAATCGATTCTGAAACAGGCATCCCGTTATATGAACGAGAAAACGTATGATATTACGAAAGTCGATGATTCTAAAATTACGCGAGAAGTGGAGATGGCCCCGCTTGAAGAAACAGAGCATTTTGAAAAAGGTGACCGTGTCCGCTTGTTAGAGACGAATCAAGGCGGTCTTGTCTATTCGTTTGATGCATCGCGTCGACATGTCCGAGTGTTCGTAGATGTGGAATATGTAGAGTTGCCGAGCCGCCGCGTTCGTCTTGAGGCACGTGCAACAGAACTCTATCCGGCTGACTATGATTTAGATACGTTATTCACGACGTATCAGGAACGTAAGGAAGCCCACGACTTTGCTCGAGGATCAAAGAAAGCGTTACGACGAGTAGAGAAAGAGATCCGAGAAAGGAAGAAACAAGAGCAATCTAACCGGAAATAAAATGTCTAGATTCATTTAGAAAGGGCGGCCACCGCGAGTGGCTGCCCTTTTGACTTATAAGCTATTGCTTTGATTTTCTACGTTGCTGTCGCTCTCTGTTGAAGCATCGTCATCTGAAGAAGTTGAGTCGTCATGGTGTGGACCGTGACCATGGCGACCACCTTCACGTCCACCGCGCATACCACGAATATCTTCCAAGTCATCGTAACTTGTCACATCGGCAAACCGTTCTTCGTGGTCCGCAAGGATTTGATCCGCGTCTTCTTGCGTCAAGTTTCCTTCTTCCACAGCGGTTGCGAGTTTTTCTTCATGGGACGTCATGATCGCGTCGATGAACGCTTCAATTGAAATCCCTTTTTCTTCTGCGAGTTCAGGGAGAGATTGCCCGTTTTCGCGAGCCGCATCCACTTCTTCTTGCGTTAAACCGAGCGCTTCGATGAGAGCGGCATGACCCGCTTCCCGATCACCGAACATGCCAGGACCTCGTTCACCACGTTCGCATTGTGTGGATGCTGTCGTTGTCGATTCATCAGTCGTCGTGTCATTCGTCGCGGCATATACGCCTGTGCCTGAGACGACCAATAGACCGGCTAAGGCGATTGCGAGTTTTGTTGATTTCATGTGTATCTCCTCCTTTGTTACTTCAAGTGTAGGACTGAACGCTTCGGAAGTTGTGAGGGAGTTGCAAGATTTCTGCAAATTGTCTTTGGGAAACGGTGGGACGTTTGATGGGTACGATATAATGGATGTGGAGGCGATATGAGATGAACGTACTCGTTGTGGAAGATGAACTAAAACTGGCGGACGGCATGTCCCGCTTTTTAACATATTCCGGATTTGAGGTGACCGTGGCGATGACTTTGAGTGAGGCGAAACAACAGTTGCATCAACGGTTTGATGCAGTTTTATTGGATGTTCGACTCCCTGACGGAGAAGGTTGGACCTTGATTCCGACATTAAAAGCGCAACAGCCCGCACCTGCTATTATTCTGACGACGGCTCGTGGTGAGGCGGATGATCGCGTGTTCGGATTGGAACTTGGCGCAGACGATTATTTAGTCAAACCCATCGTTTTAAAAGAGTTGGAGATTCGACTGAAACGTCTCGTCAAACAAACCGATATGATTCAATTTGGAACGCTCACCATCGACGTCAAATCGAGAATGGTACAAGAGAACGGACATCCGCTTCGATTAACGAACAAAGAGTATGAGTTGTTACTGTATCTTTGGAAACATGTCGGGGAGGCGTTAGACCGGAACCGTTTGCTCGATGAGGTGTGGGACTACGCATTCGTCGGAGATACACGAACGGTCGACACCCACATTAAACAACTGCGTGACAAATCGCCGACCTTGAAAGAACAGTTGAAGACGGTGCACCGGGTCGGTTATCGATTAGAGGAACTGTCATGAATCGATTAATGAAGAAGTTACTTTGGACGGCCATTCTACCACTTGCAGTGATGGCACTTTTAACATTCGGACTCACGTCATTATTGATTGGACGCTTCGCAGAAGAGGAGACGTACGCACAATTGGAGCGCGAGGCGGCGATTGTGTATGAAGCCATTCAAGAGAGCCGTGGAATCCCGGGGCAACTTGACGTGCTTGTATTTCAAAATGGGCAGCGTATCGAGTTCGAACGAGGCGGACGGATGCATCGCATGATGCCAATCAACCTCGATCCGAATGATTTAGCGATTCAGGACGAAGTGGGTGTAAATGGTACCCGCTTCTTGACGTATCTGAAAGAAGAAGGGGACATTCAAATCGTGACATATAGTCCCGTTCCGTTTTCAAATCCACAATTCCAGCAAATCTACCTCATCTTAGCGGGTGGGTTTATTCTGGCCCTACTTGTCGCAATCGCTGTCACGTATTGGATGAGTCGTCGGCTCACGCAACCGCTCGTCGAGTTGAAACAAGCGACCGCATCCATTATGGAGGGGCGACACGATATTAGCTTGCCGAGCGTGACGAACGATGAGATTGGGGATTTGACCGTCACCATCGGACAGATGAACACGTCACTTCAAGAAAAAGAGGCGCTTCAAAAATCATTTATCTCTGGGGTCACACACGATGTGCGTACACCGCTCGCTATCGTTCGAAACGAGGCGGAACTATTAGAGCTCGGTGTCGTCCATGAAACAGAGATGGCCACAACCGGTAAAAGCATTACCGAGGAAGTGGACCGGATTGACCGACTCGTCAATCAGATGCTCGAATACTCTAAATTGTCCGCAGGTTCGATTCCACTTGAAATGGAATCGATTCAACTGGATGAATTGGTTCGTCGGTTGACGCCACGCATGTCTGAGTTGTTCCGACAAAAAGACGTGACACTCGACCTCCGACTCGAAACGGTATCAATCCAAGCTGATCGATTGGCGATGGAACGAGTGCTCTCAAATTTCATAAGCAATGCGTATGAGGCGAGCCCTGTCGGGGGAAGAATCACCATCACTCTAACCCCGAAGCGATTAGAAGTGACCGACGAAGGAAACGGGGTTGATCCTTCCATTCAGCATGCGATATGGGATATGTATGTGAAAGGAGATCGCTCCAACGGCCATGGTTTAGGTCTCGCTATCACGAAATTACTTCTTGACGCACAAGGACTTTCTTATGGCGTCGATTCAGATAAGGGGGCAACATTTTGGATCGAATGGACATGACTTTATTTTTGCGTGGGGTACGGTTAGAGAGGGAACGAATCCGTTCGACAGGCTATCCGTATACGTTACCGATTTTTCAGACACTCGATGAACTATCGTTTCATCATCCAGTCACGTTTCTTGTCGGGGAGAATGGGAGCGGGAAATCGACGTTGATTGAAGGGATGGCCGTGGCGGCCGGATTCAATCCAGAAGGCGGGGCACCTTCCTTCCAATTTGAAACAGAGTCGACGCATAGTTCCTTGTATGAAGCGCTTCGTCCGATTCGAGGCCCGTATCGTCCGAAAGATGGTTTTTTCTTACGTGCTGAAACGGCATACCAGCTGTCGAGTTATGTGGACGAAATGGCGAAATCAGGTCCTGATCTTGAACGATTTTATGAGTCGTATGGTGGGCGTTCCCTTCATGAACAATCACACGGTGAAGCGTTTCTCTCCCTCATGCTACACCGATTTCGTGGAGATGGTCTCTACATTTTGGATGAGCCAGAGGCCGCATTGTCTCCGATGCGCCAACTGACGATGCTCGCACGCATGCATGAACTTGTCCAGTCCGGGAGTCAATTTATCATCGCGAGTCATTCACCCATCTTGATGTCGTATCCGGGTGCGATGATTTTACAAGTGGAAACGGGACTCTCCCCGACGTCGTTTGACGACCTCGAACACGTGAGGGTGATGCGTGACTATTTACAGGCACCGGAACGGATGCAGCGAATCTTGTTTGAAGAGTAAAAAACGGTCACGATGTAAGCGGTTTACTTTTTATGTTGACGTCAAGATTTATAGGGAGTATGCTTATATCGAAAAGAAGAAAATCCACTTTAGGATTGTTACTGGTGATGCAGGCAAAACCTAAATTGACGCCACGACTGTATGTTGGACGTTGGTGTGAATTTAGGTTTTTTTCTTTTTAGTTCAGTCGAATGAGAGTGAGGTGAGGAGACCATGCAGATTTCAAAAGTGTTCAATAATAACGTCGTAGCAATTGATGCGAACGGTCAAGAACAGGTCGTGATGGGGCGCGGGATTGCATTTCAAAAACGGCCAGGCGATCCGATTGACCAGACGCGAATCGAAAAAATCTTTACGCTCGAGAGTAAAGAAAGCTATGAGCGTTTCGTTCACTTTTTAAATGAAATGCCGACGGATGAGATGGAGACGGTGAAACAGATTGTCAAATTAGCCGAAGAGCGATTAAAACAACCTATTCATGATTCGCTCTACGTGACGCTAGCGGACCACCTTCATTTCGCGCTTAGTCGGTATCAGGATGGAATCCAGATTCGTAACCCTCTCGTTTGGGAAGTGAAACGATTTTATGCTCCAGAGTTCGCTGTCGGCAAAGAAGCGGTAAAATTGATCAATGCGCAACACGAGGTCAACCTGGATGAAGATGAGGCCGTTGCGATTGCCTTACATCTCGTCAATGCGACGATGTCTGGTGTGAAAGGTGAAAACCTGCATCTCGTAACGGAGATGACAAAAGCCACCCAAGCCATTTTGACCATTATCACGTATCATTTTCAAATCGAGCTGGATGAAGAGTCATACGCCTATTCTCGATTTTTGACTCATTTAAAGTACTTTGTGCAGCGCCTCGCGTCGGGGGAAAAGGTCAAGTCCACAGGTGACGAAACCTTGTTCTTGATGGTGAAGCAGAGATATCCGGAAGCGTTCGAATGCGTTGAAAAAATCGCTGGATTGATTGCGACGAAATATCGTTATGATGTATCGATGGACGAACGGCTGTATATGATGATTCATATCGAAAACTTAATGAAAGAACGTCGATCCTAAGGATGGTTACTGATGACGCAGGCCAAACCTAAATGACTACACCTTTATTTGTGTAGTGATTTAGGTTTTTCTTTTTATCCAAAAACATGAGGAGTGAATAAGATGGACCAATATAAACAACTGGCAGAGACGATTGTGCAGCATGTCGGTGGGAAAGATAACGTCAAAAGTGTCTTTCACTGTGCGACACGACTGCGTTTCAAATTAAAAGATGAATCAAAGGCAAATGCGACTACGCTGAAGGAACAAGATGGCATCATCACGGTTGTTCAAAGTGGAGGACAATTTCAAGTCGTCATCGGGAACAATGTACCATACGTCTACAAAGAGGTTGTCGATGTTGGTGGTTTCCAGACATCTTCGACTGATGATGAAGAAAAATCAGGAGTATTCAACCGATTGATTGATGTGATTGCTGGAATCTTTACGCCGATTCTCGGACCGATGGCAGGTAGTGGTCTGTTGAAAGGGTTACTCGCCATCCTTGTCGCGTTTGGACTATTGACAGAAGAAATGGGCACATATGTCGTCTTGAATGCCGCGGCGGATGCACTATTTTACTTCCTACCCGTGATCTTAGGACATTCGGCGGCTAAGAAATTTGGTGGGAACCCGTATATTGGGATGATTATCGGTGGGGCGCTTGTCTATCCATCGATTGTGGCCATTCAAGGAGCCGGGGAGGCCTTGACGTTCCTCAATGTGCCTGTCGTTTTAATGAGTTATGCGTCTTCGGTTATCCCGATTATTTTGGCAACATACGTTTCTTCAAAAGTCGAAACATTCTTTAACCGTCATACGCATGAAGCTGTACGAAACTTCACAACACCGATGATGGCGTTGTTACTCGTTGTCCCGTTGACGTTTTTAGCAATTGGACCAGTTGCGACGTATGCGAGTCAAGGTTTAGCGAATGGTTACTCGTTCTTGTATGAGTTGAGCCCAACCATCGCCATCGCGTTCATCGGTGCGTTCTGGCAAGTGCTTGTCATGTTCGGTCTCCATTGGGGACTTGTACCAATTATCATCAATAACTTATCGGTTGTTGGTACGGATACGATTGTTGTCGGTGTATTGATGGCCACGTTCGGTCAAGTAGGGGCAGTTCTAGCGATTACCTTAAAAGCCAAAAACCCGAAAGTGAAAGGGTTAGGAACATCTTCCACGATTGCAGGTGTGTTTGGAATTACGGAGCCGGCTATCTATGGCTTGACGCTTCCCCGTAAAAAACCATTTGTGTTTGGGGTTGTGGGTGGAGCGGCTGGTGGTGTCGTAGGAGGTTTGTTCGGTACGGCGGCTTATGCGATGGGAGGCCTCGGAATCTTTAGCATCCCAGTCATGATTCCTCCAACGGGTGTCGATTTAGCCTTCTATGGAGCATTTATCGGAATGGCGGTTGCAACAGTAGTCGCTCTCGTCTTGACGATGGTCTTCCACAAAGAAGAAACGGCCGTCGAGTCGACAGAAAAAGTGGTTGTACAATCAATCTCTGAACAAGTCGGCTTTCCTGTATCGGCTCCATTGAAAGGAGAAGTCGTGTCGCTTGAATCGGTTCGTGATGAAGTGTTCTCAAGCGGGGCGATGGGGAAAGGGATTGCGATCATGCCTTCAGAAGGCGCGGTATATGCACCGTTTGACGGAGAAATCGTCACGGTCTATCCATCGAAGCATGCAATCGGTCTTCGATCTGATACAGGTGTGGAAGTATTGATTCACATTGGATTAGATACGGTCAAGCTAAATGGACAGTATTTTGAAACGGTCGTTACGGACGGTCAGAAAGTGACAGAAGGAGAACTGCTCGTCCGATTCGATATAGATGCTATCGCTCGTGAAGGGTATGACACCATCACCCCGATTATCGTAACAAACACCGAACATTATCTCGATGTCTTACCGGTTTACACAGGTGTGGTTGAAGCCAATCATGGCGTATTGCGTGTCATTGTATAACAAAGGAGGAGACAGTATGAAACAAGTATCAAGTGAATTTCTATGGGGCGGGGCTACTGCGGCCAATCAGTTAGAAGGTGGTTATCAAGAAGGTGGTAAAGGACTTTCGATTGCTGACGTGATGCCAGGCGGAAAACAGCGAATGAAGATTATCCATGATCCGACGTTTGATTTTGAATTACATGAAGAGTATTCATACCCGAACCATGAAGGAATCGACTTCTATCATCGTTATAAAGAAGATATTGCCCTCTTTAAGGAAATGGGATTCAAGACGTTCCGCATGTCAATTGCGTGGTCACGAATTTTCCCGAACGGAGATGAAGTGGAACCGAATGAGGAGGGACTCCAATTCTATGATCGTGTGATCGATGAATTAGTCGCCCAAGGCATTGAACCACTCGTGACCATCTCCCACTATGAGATGCCCCTACATCTTGCGAAGCATTATGGGGGATGGCGAGACCGTCGCTTAGTCACATACTTTGAACGATACAGTCGTGTCTTGTTCGAACGTTATAAAGGGAAGGTCAAATACTGGTTGACGTTCAACGAAATCAACGGGGCACAGTTCATGCCGATGCTCAGTCTAGGGATTGCGGTTCGGGAAGAAGAGAATACGTTACAGCTCACCTATCAAGGATTGCATCACCAACTGGTCGCAAGTGCCCTTGCGACAAAGGCGGCCAGAGAGATTGACCCATCGATGCAAATCGGATGTATGCTCATTGCGGCTCCGGTTTATCCGTATAGTTCAAACCCGGATGATGTTTGGTATGCTCACGATGCAGAACGGATGATGAACTTCTTCTGCGGAGACGTCCATGTACGCGGCAAATATCCGAGCTTTGCGAAACGATTCTTCCGAGACAATGGCATTGAACTCGCCATGGAAGATGGCGACCTTGATATCCTCAAAGAGAATACTGTCGACTTCTTCTCACTCAGTTACTACATGTCGCGCACTGAAAAGGCTGAAAAAGGTCAGGATGAGGCGGAAGGTAATATTATGAGCGGGGTCAAGAATCCATACTTACAGGCGAGTGACTGGGGATGGGAAATTGATCCGACAGGACTCCGCGTCATCTTGAACAAGTTATATGAGCGTTATGAGCTCCCATTATTCATCGTTGAAAACGGGCTAGGTGCTTATGACAAAATTGAGTCGGACGGAACGATTCATGATGACTATCGCATCGATTACTTACGTGATCACTTGAAAGGGATGATGGATGCAATCGACGATGGAGTCGAAGTGATGGGATACACGAGTTGGGGGTGTATCGATTTAGTGAGTGCCTCGACAGGTGAGTACAGCAAACGGTATGGTTTCATTTACGTGGATCGACATGACGACGGTACCGGTACGTTAGAACGAAAACGGAAAGAGTCGTTCTTCTGGTATCAAGAGGTGATTCGTTCACAAGGTGCGAGCTTATACGAAGAAGAATCAGTCAAATGAAAAAGCGGCCTCGGCCGCTTTTTCATGCTTTCGTGATTTTTCGCAATAAGATGATCGCGAGACTAATGCCCCCAGCAATCAACATATACAAGATAATTTCCATCCAAGTGTTCATTCGTCGTCTCCATCCGCAAAGATTGCGAGCTCCCCTTGTGGCATCGCGACCAACAGATAGGCGTCTCCACCAAGTGGTCTCGCGTCCCCTGCTTGCCAGCACTCAAAGTGTTCTTGATATCCATTGATGAAGAGAAGGGATCCGGATTCAAATTCCAGTTCGAGGTGGGGGTGTTCGTCACCGAGGAGTACTTGATGGATGCGCTCTCTTCTTAAGCGCATGAGCTGTTCGAGTTGTTCACCTTCGTCAAACGTATTTTGCGTCGCATGGACATGCCACGGTCCCTCGATGGAGATCCAAGATTCCAGTCCTTGACGACTGAAATAGAGAAGATGATGGTTCGGACCAGAACCGAAATCGATTCCGACAAAAGAAGAGGCGGTAAAGAGGTGATGCAAAATAGATGTCGCTTGTTCGTGCTCTGTGGTAGACACACCGTCACCTCACTTTAAAGAGTTGTTATCATTATCATTTCACGTTACCACGCTAAAGTAAACGAATCTAACTCAATCTAGAAAAGAAACTGTAGATGATTCGCAAAGTATAATGTTGATTTATTTCACATTTCTGTATACGAAAAAAACGGACATTCATCGTGAATGTCCGTTTTTTTCAAACCTCATTATGCTTCGACAAAGGCAGCGCCGATCACACCCGCATCTCCTGACAATTGAGTGAGGCAGAGACGCGTTTTTCCACTAGCATGTGGATACATTTTATTCGAGACTGCTTGTTGTAATTCGTTCCAAAATAATGAGGCCGACATCATGACGCCGCCTCCTAATACAATCATATCAGGATCGACGGTATGAATGATGTTAGCTAGTCCGCTAGCCAGTTCCTCGACGAAGTGATGGCGGTACTCGTCATCTGATAATAGCGAAGGGACGTTTGTATATCCTTTTTCGCTTGCGCGACTCATGAGCGCGGTACCACTTGCGAGTGATTCGAGAGAGCCTCGATTCAGTACAGGGTGAACTGGTCCGTTCGAACGGATAATCATATTTCCGATTTCACCGGCACTGCCGTTCGCCCCTCGAATGATTTGATGTTTATAGACATAACCGCCACCGATTCCAGTGCTGACTGTTACATAAAAAACAGCATTGAAACCTTTTCCTGCCCCAAATTTGGCTTCTGCGAGAGCTGCCGCATTCGCATCGTTTTCAAGGGTGACAGAAAAGCCGAGGCGCTGTGTTAAAGGCTCAACGATTTTTTGATTGTGCCAATTCGGGAGGTTTGGAGGCGTTAAAAACATCCCTTGTTTCAAATCGAGTGGACCGGGAGCCACAATTCCAACATGCTGGATATCGAATTCAACATTGAATTGATTAATCGCAGTCTCAATAGATTTTAGTGTCTCTTCGAAAGGAAGTTGAGGCTGCGTGTTAAACGTGAGTTGTTTCAGTACTTCACCTTTGAGTGAAACAGCCGCAATCCGAGTGTTCGTCCCTCCTAAATCAATCCCGATTCGGACAGCTTGTTTTTCATCGGAAGGAACACCAGTCACTAGACAAATCGCTTCTCCCTCAATCAAGAACGACTCATTGGCCGGGAGAAGGAGTGTACCGCCCGTAGGTACTTCCATCTCATCAATGATTAATGTTCCTTGCACGACAGATAGTAACCGGAACGTGTCGGTCGAAATTTTTTCTTTCGCTGTAACATGCCATTTTTCCACGAAGAAGAATGGATTCTTCGTCAAACGTGTTCGAAAGTGATCGAGTTGACGGATTGGTTCACTATAGCCAAGGTGAGGGACGAAAGAAGCGAGAATGCCCTTTTCTACGTGAAGTTCACGTGGACGACCGGTCGTCACATCCAGTCGCTCGTAATCATATAGACGATAGGTTGTGTCCGAACTTTGTTGAATTTCCAGTACGCATACCCCTTTTGTCAATGCATGGACCGTTCCAGCTGGGACATAGAAAAAATCACCGGCATGAATCGATTTTCGTATCAAGCCGTTTTCCAAATCGCCTGTTTCAAGCGCTTTGTTGAAGTCTTCTGAGGTGGCATAGGAGTGACCATAAATGAGTGTCGCATTTGCTGGAGCATCGAGAATATACCAACACTCATTTTTTCCATATGATTCGTTTTCGAGTTGTTCCGCTAACGAATCATCAGGATGAACTTGAATAGACAAATCATCGTTCGCATCAATCCATTTAATCAGTAGCGGAAACACATCCGCTTTAATTTGAAACAACTCTGGATATTGTTGATAGAGTTCACGCAAAGAAAGACCAACGTAGGGTCCGGAAGCAACGGCTGAACTACCTTTTTCTAATGCAGAAGCCGTCCAAGCTTCACCGATCGAAGGGTCATTGAAATCGAAACCAAATTGCTTCAGACGCTCCCCTCCCCAAAGTCGCTGTTGATAGTGTGGTTTTAAAAGAATAGCGCTCATATCCTGTCCTCCTGTTAATTTGATATACACTTATGAATTTAAAAACTAAACAAAGTTTAAATCAAGTATAGACATGAAATAAATCATGTGTATAATAAAACATGTAACCGATTTCAAATAAGGAGTGAGGACACATGAAGAAAATCTTATTAGCGTGTAGTTCAGGGATGTCGACGAGTTTACTCGTAACGAAGATGAAAGATCATGCCACATCAATCGGGGATGAGGCGAAGATTTGGGCAGTCGGTCAAGATCAGGTCGTAACCGAGATGGACGAGGCAGATGTGATTTTGATTGGTCCACAAATGCGTTTCTTGTTGGATAAATTGAAAGCGCAAACATCAACACCGATTGAAGTGATCGATATGATGGCATACGGCACGGCGAATGGAAAAGCTGCATACGAACAAGCGATGAAATTAATGGGGTGAACAACGTGGAACAGGTAGACGAGTTAACCTTGGAGCAAATGGCATTCATGATGATTTTGCACAGTGGCAATGCGAGAAGTACGATTCAGGAAGCGATTCAACTGTATAAAACGAGTTCTTATGAAACGTTCGAAGAAAAGATTGATGAGGCACGTGGACAATTAAAAGAAGCACATCAAACACACTTTTCACAAATCCAAAGAGAAGCGAATGGAGAAAAAACAGACGTCTCTTTATTGCTTCTTCATGCAGAGGACCATTTAATGTCTACGCAAACAATGCTTGATTTGACAGCGGGTTTGGTCGAAATGGTCGAACAAAAGATTGTAAATCCTAATCAAGAAGGGTGAATCATATGTCACAGGACAATAAGATGTTCAACATGATCAGTAAACTGCTCATGCCGATGGCGACCTATTTAAACAACAGTCGCTATTTACAAGTATTGCGAGATGCATTCATGCTCGCTTTCCCGATTACCATGTTTGGGTCAATCATCGTCGTCATTGCAAACCTGCCGTTCCTCGACCGTTTCATGTCCGAGAGTACACTCAGTGTATTTAAAACATCACTCGGAAACGCACCATCTGCAACGATGGGGATTATGTCTATCTTTGTCGTCTTCGGTATCGGGTATTATCTATCGAAAAGTTATCAAGTCGAGGCTGTCTTCGGAGGAGCAATCTCGCTCGTGTCTTTCCTTCTCTTAACGCCTTTCTTGATTGAAGTTGACGGTATGTCAGAGGCAGTCGGGAATGTCCTTCCGTTGGATCGCCTTGGAGCGAAAGGGATGTTCCTTGCGATGATTACCGGATTCCTGTCCGGTGAGATTTATCGATTTGTCGTTCAAAAGAACTGGACGATTAAGATGCCGGATGGAGTACCGCCAGCTGTTGCGAAATCATTCTCAGCACTTGTTCCTGCATTATTAACCTTGACTGTATTTTTAACATTCAACATCATCGTGACGAACTTATTCAATACGAATCTTCATGACGTCATTTTCAACGTCGTTCAGCAACCGCTTGTGACATTAGGGAATGGTCTCATTCCAACGTTGATTGCAATCTTCTTCGTTCAGCTATTTTGGTTCTTCGGACTTCACGGTCAGGTCATCGTCAACTCGGTGATGGACCCAATTTGGAACACATTATCTGTGGAGAACTTGACGGCTTATACCTCGACTGGAGATGTTCCGAACATTATCAGTAAACAGTTCATTGAAATTTACACGGTAGGGCTTGGTGGTTCCGGATCTACACTTGCTGTCGTCGTGGCCATCTTGTTGTTCTTGAAATCGAAACAGTTGAAACAAATCGGGAAACTATCTCTCGGACCTGGACTATTCAACGTAAACGAGCCGGTCATCTTCGGACTTCCAATCGTTATGAACCCGCTCATCATGATTCCTTGGATTGTCGCACCGCTCGTGACGGTAACGGTCACATACTTCGCGATGTCGACAGGCTTAGTCCCACCACCAACGGGTGTCGCTGTTCCATGGACTGTCCCAATGTTCTTGAGTGGTATCATGGCGACGAACTCGCTTGCCGGAGGTCTTCTTCAAATCGTGAACTTCTTCATTATTTTGGCGATTTGGTTCCCGTTCTTGAAATTTATCGACCGCATGAACTTGAAAAAAGAGTTAGAAGAATCAACAGATAAACAAGAAGCAGTGTAAACAAATAGAGAAAATAGAAATAAGGGAGAGATAAAAGATGACGAACCCGACACAAACACGAATGAAAGAGCAAAAGACCTATCAATTTCCGACAGATTTTTGGTGGGGAACGGCTTCTTCTGCTACACAGATGGAAGGTGCTGCTTTTGAAGGTGGAAAAGGATTGAACATCTGGGATTACTGGTACATGCAAGAGCCGAATCGCTTTTTCAATGGCATAAGCGCAACAGAGGCTTCAAACTTCTATCATTTGTATGAAGAAGATATCGCATTGATGAAAGAACTCGGGCATAACACGTTCCGTTTCTCCATTTCATGGTCACGTCTTTTTCCACAAGGTGTCGGGGAAGTAAATGAAGAGGCAATCACATTTTACAACAATGTCATCAATTGCTTAATCGATCATGGTATCGAACCGTTCATCAATCTGTATCACTTCGATATGCCGATGGCGCTTCAAGAACAAGGTGGTTGGGAGTCACGGGAAGTCGTGGAGGCATATGTCACCTTTGCGAAGACATGCTTTGAGTTGTTTGGTGACCGCGTCGAGAAGTGGTTCACGCATAATGAACCGATTGTACCGGTAGAGGGTGGATATTTATATGACTTTCATTATCCAAACGTTGTTGATTTCAAGCGAGCTGTCCAAGTAGCGTACCACTCGATCTTATCGAGTGCGATGGCAATCGAAGCGTATCGTGACATGGGACAATCAGGGCAAATCGGGATCATCTTAAATCTGACACCCTCATATCCGAGAAGTCAGCACCCAGCTGATTTGAGCGCAGCGCGCATTGCCGATGCGATATTCAACCGCTCGTTCCTCGATCCATCTGTTTTAGGCACGTTCCCTCAAGAATTAGTAGAAGTGCTGAAGTCGGAAGATGCGATGCCACAGATGGAAATAGGCGATCTTGAACTCATTCGAGAACATACAGTCGACCTGCTTGGCATCAACTATTACCAGCCGCGTCGCGTGAAAGCAAAAGCATCACTGCCGAATCCGGACGCACCATTCTTACCGGAAAACTTATTTGATTTTTATGAGATGCCTGGACGTAAAATGAATCCATATCGTGGATGGGAAATTTACGAAAAAGGAATCTATGATATATTAATCAATCTAAAAGAAAACTATGGTAATATTCCATGCTTCATTTCAGAGAATGGAATGGGTGTCGAGGGTGAAGAGCGTTATCGTGACGAGAACGGAAGTGTCCAAGACGATTATCGAATTGATTTCATTCGCGAACATCTGAAATGGATGCATCAAGCGATTGAAGAGGGTTCGAACGTAAAAGGCTATCATCTTTGGACGTTCATGGACAATTGGTCATGGAGCAATGCTTATAAAAATCGCTATGGATTTGTAGGTATTGACTTAGATACGCAACAGCGTACTGTAAAAAAATCAGGGCACTGGTTTAAACAGTTGATTGACGCTAATGGTTTTACAGAATAATGAAGTAAGCTGACAAAGACTACTCTTTGTCAGCTTTTTTTGATATATTGTACATATATGTCTATACATGAGGTGCTATATGTCTACTAAGAAAAAACCGAAATATGAAACCATTGCTGATGAAATTCGTAAAAGAATTATTGAACACGTTTATCCGCTAGAACATGCATTACCTGATGAAATCCATTTGGCCCAAGAGTTTGGGGTGAGCCGAATGACGATGAAACGTGCGCTTGAGATTCTCGTCATGGAAGGGCTGATTTATCGTAAACGTGGTAAAGGAACATTCATTTTACAGTCGAGCTTCCAAAAAGATCGCATCAACGTGATTAGCAAAGAAACGAGAGGGCTGACTCAAGTAATCGGAGATCGCTCGTTACGAAGTGAAGTCCTCAATTTTGAGGTGAAGTTTCCGTGTCAAGAAGTCGCCAATCATCTCATGATTGAGCTGACAGAACCGGTCTATGAAATACGTCGTGTGCGTTACGTAGACGATGAGCCGTATGTCATCGAATTGACGTACATGGTTGCTAACCTCATTACAGGAATCACACGTGAAATTTTGGAAAAATCCGTGTATGCGTATATTCAAGAAGATCTGGGTTATACGATTACAAGCTCGCATAAAGTGATTCGAGCAGATAAACCGGATGAGTACGACCAAGCTTACTTGAAGAATGATATCACTGAACCGATTATCGAAGTCGAGCAAGTGGTCTATTTAAGTAACGGGAAACCGTTCGAGTATTCGTTTGCCCGTCATCGATACGATAAATTTGTGTTTTCATCGGTCAATATTGTGAAGTAAAAGTCGCCGCGATGGCGACTTTTTCGTAAGGAGGACCCATCGTGGATGTGAAAATTGAACAAGCAGGATACGAGATAAACGAGCCCGTCATCCAAGACATTTCGTTTGATGTACGGGCAGGTGAGATTTTAGGGGTGATTGGGTCGAATGGTGCGGGAAAAACGACCACCATCGCCTGTCTTACCGGAACGATTCCTTGGATGAAGGGAACGGTCGAGATGGAACGCTATGCGTTTATCCCGGAACAACCGGTCTACTATGATTATTTGACGCTATCTGAACATATTGCACTCGTCCAAGAATTAACGGGAATCGATTCAACAGAAAAAACGGAGGAGTTGCTACAGCTATTCCGGTTAGAGCATGTGACCGATCGGTATCTCTCCTCTTTTTCAAAAGGGATGAAACAGAAGGCGATGATTCTATTGGCACTCATTCAAGAAGCGCGGGTATTGATTGTCGATGAACCATTTATCGGATTGGATGCGACGACGACGATTCAGTTACTTCGACTGTTAGAAGCGGAGCGTACGAGGGGGGCAAGTGTCTTATTAGTCACACACGTTCTTGATACGGCCGAGCGATTATGCGACCGATTCGTATGGATTGATGATGGACAACTGCTCGCGAGTGGGACGAAAGTGGAGATTCGTGAAGCGCTCGATACAGAGGGGATGACCTTGTTTGACATGATGGAAGATGTGGCGATGCGATGATTGCGAAACGATTGTTTTGGATGCGTGTCTCCCGGTACATAAAACAGCAATGGAAGACGGTCCGATTGATTGTTGACTGGACGATTTTTTTATACGGTGTCCTTCCTCTTCTAATATGGGCAGGCTATTCCTACTGGCAAGTCTGGGAAGGGAACTTCCCCTGGTTAGGTGACATCCCTTATTTTCTCTGGGCACTTCTGATTGGATGGTTCATGTGGCAAGACCGTATGTTTGTCTGGATTGAGCGTGCCGATCTCATCCTTGTGTCAAACCGGAGCATGATTCGGGATTTAAAAAGGTATTCGGTTTGGTATCAACTTACGCAACACGTGATTCAATATGGATGCTATCTGCTGTTGCTTGCACCGATTCTATACGTAAAAGGAAGGGACGTGGGCGAGATTCTCGCGTTTGGGGCTGCACTTTTTCTACTCGCTTGGTGTCACGTATGGGTCCAGTATCATCTACGTCTCCGACACGCCCATCTCATGAAGCGATTTTTAATCGTACTCCTTGCTTTTGTAGGCGTGTATGCGTTATTGATTGAGTCGATATTGCTTAGTGTGTTGATCGGAAGCATCATGGTCACATTTGCGTTATACGTAGGGGAAGGATGGATGTCGAAACATCCGAGTGTCGGTCGAGAAATTGAAATCGGAGAACGTGAGCGTGCCTCATTCGATCGTGTCCTGTTGACGACGTCAGGAGCCATCGAGAAGACGAGTGAGCGGAAACGTCCCCTGTATCGACCGAGACCGAATCGCTTCGGCACCGTCAGACGGACGATGGCACTCCTTATGTACTTTAGAACGCCGAGTCATCGGAATTTATGGTTTCGACTCATTCCGCTCGGGATCACGAGCGTGATTCTTCTCCCAAGTTGGTTCAAAATAGTGGTTCCGATTTATCTGTTGTATGTCGCCTATCAAGAACAGACGTCGTTCACGAGAGAAATGGAGCGACATCCATTCTTTCAATCCATTCAAGAAAGAGGTTCATCATGAACGAACAGCAGTATGAGCAACTGTTACAAATCGAGACGGCCAAACCTCAGCAAGGATTCCCGTCCTCAGCCGAATATCACCGTTATGAACCGACTCCTTACGAAGCACTCGATTTGCTTCGGGATGCGTATCCGTTAGAGTCCACAGATACCATCGTGGATTTCGGTTCGGGAAAAGGACGTCTGCCGTTCTATTTAGCGTATACGTTTCGTGTGAGGGCGATTGGTGTCGAGATGGACGGTGGATTTCATGAGGAGGCACTTCAAAATTGGATGAGCTATACGAAGAAACATCGTAATCGGGGAAGTGTTCAATTGGAACAGGGATTCGCGGAGGGATTCATGATTCCACCGGATGCGAATCGATTCTACTTCTTTAATCCGTTCTCGGTGAACGTCTTCCGCCAAGTGATTGCCAACATTATCGAATCTGTTGAAACGGTCCCTCGTCCGGTCGACGTGATTCTATATTATCCGGCGGATGAATACCTCCATTATTTGAACGACGAGACGCCTTTTCAATATGTACAGACCGTTCGACTCCCGCTGAAGAATCTTCATGAGCGATTTTTGATTTACCGGTTTGATATGATGGAATCATCTTGGTGATGGAGGAGTGAGTACGATGAAAAAGAAAGACATTTTAGAGGCATATCGTTGGCGTCAAGCGACGAAAGCGTTCGATGCGGATCGTAAAATCAAAGAAGAGGACATGGAGTTCATCTTAGAGACGGGACGTCTTTCGCCGAGTTCGTTCGGATTCGAGCCATGGCAATTCGTCGTGGTGCGTCGGGAAGATTTACTCCAAAAGATTAAAGATCATGCATGGGGAGCGCAAGGTCAGGCACTGACTGCCAGTCACTTTGTATTGATCCTCGCAAGAACACCGAAAGCCATGCGTTACGATTCGGACTATATTCGTCATATCGTGACGGGGGTACAGGGCCGGACGGAAGAAGAATACGCACAACGCGTGAAACGGGTACAGGAGTTCCAGGAGGACGACTACCGTCTTTTAGACGATGAGCGTGTCTTCCAGGAATGGATCAAGCGTCAGACATATATTCCGCTCGGAAACATGATGACGGCTGCCGCACAAATCGAGATCGATTCATGCCCAATTGAAGGGTTCAATCAAGAGGAAATCGATGAGTTGCTCATCTCAGAAGGTGTGATGGAACGAGGCGAATGGTCACTTTCAGTCATGGTCGCATTCGGATATCGGGCGCGTGATTTCGCACCGAAAACACGTCGTGATTTCAACGAGGTCGTCAAATATATCGGATGAAAAAAGGTTCAATCGCCTCAGCGATTGAACCTTTTGAATTATTTCCAGTCTGTGATGCGGTCGACTGGGAAGCGTACTGATGGGTACCCTTCTTCTGCTGCTTTCCCGATTGAGAGAAGCATGACTGGAAGGTAACGTTCTTTGTCGAGACCGAACGCTTCAGCGATGTTCGCTTTGTCGTATCCGCCGATTGGGTTTGTGTCATATCCGTGTGCACGTGCGACGAGCATGAGTTGCATCGCTACAAGACCTGAATCGAGCATGATGCTATCTTTGATCATTTCTTTCGGTGCATCTTTGAAGATGCCTTTGATCATGTCGACTTGACGGTCGCGGACTTCAGCCGGCATCATACCGCGCTCTACTGCTGTATCGAAAATCTCTTCTGTGTAATCTGCCATTTGATAGTCGGCGAAGAGGGCGATCACAGCTGAAGATGTTTCCACTTGGCGTTTGTTGAAGCTTGCGAGTGGAAGGAGTGTTTCTTTTCCTTCTGCGCTATCGATGACGACGAAGCGCCATGGCTGTAAGTTAAGGGATGAAGGAGCTGTTGTCGCTTCTTCAAGAATTTGTGTCATTTCTTCTTTTGAGATATTGACGTTCTCATCGTATACACGAATCGAGCGGCGTCCTTTGACAATCTCCATAAAGTCTTTTTGTGTAGCAGTGTTCATATTGTAGTCTTCCTTTCATGGTCAATAGTATCTTGTAACATCGTGAGTGATGCTAGTAACTGTTGTTGATCCTCTACCTTCATGTTGACAAAAAGTCGGTCCGTTAAGCACTCTTTTTGCTCAGTCCAATGTGCAATTTGTTCACGACCCTCGTCTGTCAACTCAACATAGATGACACGGTTATCTTGTTCACAGCGTCTCCGCGTGATGAGTCCTTGTGTCTCTAATTGTTTCAGGTGTCGGGTGATGGCGGCATGGTCGACATCGACGCGCTGTTGCAATTCACGTTGCCGCAATGGACCGACGTGATACAAGTTGCTTAAAATGTCGTAGCGACTCAAGCTGAGCCCGTCCATTTCAGAGTCGAATAATTGCCCTAATTCTTTTTGTACAGTGATGATGTGATAGAGAATTTGATCACGAAGCGAGCAAGAATCTCGCATGCACATCGCCTCCTCAAATCATTGATGACTCAATCATTGATGGGTCACACAATGTATAGTAAACCCATCCTGACGATATTTCAAATAAAAAGTTTTAAAAAATAGGTTGTCAAACTGTTATATAATAGTCTATATTATAACCAACTGATATATAACAATGATTAAAGGAGGATGTGAACGCTTGGAACACTATGAACGACTAGATAAGTATCATATTCATGAGAAACTGCTCGAATTTGTGAATAAAAACGTTCTTGAACCTCATGAAATCAATGATTTTTGGGAAGGGGTCGAATCGCTTCTAGAGCGTTTCATTCCAGTGAATCAGACACTTCTAGAGCAACGCAAGACATTCGAGCGATTGTTACAGGAATGGTACAGTAGGCAAGACGAAGTCGATCCAATCGAATACGAGACATTTTTAACGTCGATCGGCTATATCGAACCGGTCGTCGAAGATTTTAATATCGACGTGTTGAATGTCGATCGCGAAATCGCTCATCAAGCGGGACCGCAACTCGTCGTACCGTTAGACAATGCCAGATATGCACTCAATGCCGCCAACGCCAGATGGGGAAGTCTCTACGACGCTCTTTATGGGACGGACATGATTGACGAGACAGACGGTATGGAAAAGGGGAGAGCATATAATCCCGTTCGCGGTAATGAGGTCATTCGGTTAGCGAAACAGTTTCTGGATGACACGTTCCCGCTACCATCAGGGTCACACAGAGACGTATCACGATATGTCGTTCGTGACGACGTCGCCTACGCGGTGATTGGAGACGAGGAGCATTTATTCGCTTATGATTCCTTCGTCGGTTATACCGGCGAACCGAACGAGTTGAAGACATTGATGCTCCAGCACCATGCCTTGCACGTCGAACTTCAATTCGACCGCGAACATCCAGTCGGCAAAGTCGATCCTGCTGGACTGATGGACATCGAGCTTGAATCAGCCCTCTCCGCTATTGTGGATTGCGAAGACTCGGTCGCAGCCGTTTGCGCAGAAGACAAAGTTCATCTGTATCGTAATTGGCTCGGTCTAATGGATGGGACGCTTGAAGCCTCGTTCCAAAAAGACGGGAAGCGACTCTCTCGGCGTTTAAACGAAGACAAGCGTTTGATTGGAAAAGGTGGGGCGGAAGTCGTCCTCCCAGGACGCGCGCTCTTGTTCATTCGGAACGTTGGACACTTGATGACGACGGACTTGATTCTTGATGCAGAAGGTCGCGAGGTACCAGAGGGGATCGTTGATGCCATCTTTACTTCATTGATTGCAAGTCGCCATCTTCATCGTCGTCTCAACTCTCGGGAAGGATCGATTTACATCGTCAAGCCGAAAATGCACGGCTCTGAAGAAGTGGCATTCACCAATGTTTTGTTTGATGCCGTGGAAAATCTGCTGGACCTTCCTCGCTATACGTTAAAAGTCGGCGTGATGGATGAAGAAAGACGAACGTCGCTCAACTTGAAAAATTGTATCGCGCAAGTAAAAGAACGGGTCGTCTTCATCAACACGGGCTTCCTTGACCGGACGGGAGACGAGATTCATTCTTCGATGACGCTCGGACCGATGCGTCGGAAGGGAGAAATGAAGACGTCACCTTGGCTCGCTGCATATGAACGGTTGAATGTATCGATCGGTCTCGAGAGTGGGTTCCATCATCAAGCACAAATCGGAAAAGGGATGTGGGCGATGCCCGATCGGATGCAGGACATGATGCGTGAAAAAATGGCACATGTACGGTCCGGGGCAACGACGGCATGGGTGCCTTCACCGACCGCGGCGACGCTCCATGCGATGCACTATCATCAACTCGATGCTTTTGATGTACAGCGAGAATTGTTGAAACAGCCTGTTTTAAAACATGAACGACAACAGCTCCTTGAGATTCCACTCGCGACGCGCATCTATTCGCAAGAAGAGATCAAAGAAGAGCTTGAGAACAATTTGCAAGGATTGCTCGGGTACGTCGTTCGTTGGGTCGAACAAGGTGTCGGTTGTTCGAAAGTGCCGGATATTCACCATGTCGGACTGATGGAAGACCGGGCGACACTCCGGATTTCGAGCCAACACGTGGCCAACTGGTTGCATCACGGCATTTGTTCAGCAGAACAAGTCGAGGTCACCCTTTATCGGATGGCACGAGTCGTCGATGAGCAAAACGAGTCAGACTCGAATTACCGGCCGATGACACCGGACGTCGATCAATCGATCGCCTATCAGGCTGCCCACGAACTTGTATTTCATGGGTTGAAACAACCGAACGGGTACACGGAACCAATCTTGCATCGTCGTCGCCGTGAATTTATGAAACGTCAAACTGTGGAGTTAAACCTTAAAGGAGGAACCTCATCATGACAACGAAAAAAATGGAAAGCGAACAGTTGATTGAACGTTGGGTCGTCCGCCGCATCGTATCTGGAGAATCGACAGCATCTTTGGCGAACACAGCATTCGTATACGGCAACGACTTGATGCGTCTCGTCTTGGACCGGACAGATGGGTCGCTCCAAATCATGAAAGAGCCGATCGATGAAGTTGTCGTTTTCCGCAAGCCGGAAGATCGGGACGAAGAAAATGTTTGCCGTTGCTGCGGGATGGAGCATTCGACGTTCAAGGCAGCATTGGAGTGTTGTGCTTACCTTGACTAAACCATTTGTTTTGCATCATCTGTTATATAACAAATCAAATTTATTGAAGTTAATATAATACAGGAGGGGTTATCGATGAAACAACGCGAAGAATTGGTGAACAGCTGGAAGTCAGAACGATTTGAAGGGGTAGAACGTCCATACTCTGTAGAAGACGTCATGAAATTACGAGGATCCATCGTGATTGAACAGACACTCGCGACAAAAGGAGCGGAACGCTTATGGCAATTGATGCACGAGCGTGACTACGTGCATGCACTTGGCGCGTTGACAGGAAACCAAGCCATTCAGCAAGTGAAGGCAGGACTTGAAGCGATTTACTTGAGCGGCTGGCAAGTAGCGGCAGATGCGAACCTGTCGGGTCACATGTATCCGGACCAGAGTCTATATCCGGCCAACTCGGTTCCAAGTGTCGTTAAACGAATCAATCAGGCACTTCAACGTGCCGATCAAATTCAAACGGCGGAAGGAAAAGGCGACACACATTGGTTCGCACCGATTGTCGCCGATATGGAGGCTGGATTCGGCGGGGTGCTCAACGTATTCGAATTGACGAAGGCGATGATCGAAGCAGGGGCTGCCGGCGTTCACCTCGAAGACCAGCTCTCGTCTGAGAAGAAATGTGGTCACCTCGGTGGGAAGGTGTTACTCCCGACCCAGACAGCTGTGAAAAACTTGATTTCGGCTCGACTCGCGGCAGACGTCATGGGCGTCCCGACAATCATCGTAGCGCGGACAGATGCGCACGCTGCGAACTTGATCACGAGCGACATCGACCCAATCGATCATCCGTTCATCATTGGAGAGCGTACGCCGGAAGGCTTCTATCGTACGGAAGCTGGTATCGAGCAAGCCATCGCTCGCGGTCTCGCTTATGCACCATATGCAGACCTCGTCTGGTGCGAGACTTCTGAACCAGATCTGGCAGAGGCGCGTCAATTTGCCGAAGCGATTCATGCGAAGTTTCCAGGCAAACTTCTCGCTTACAACTGCTCGCCATCGTTCAACTGGAAGAAGAAGTTGTCAGACGAAGAGATTGCTACGTTCCAACAAGAAATCGGCGCAATGGGATACAAGTTCCAGTTCGTCACACTCGCTGGATTCCACGCGCTCAACTTCGGCATGTTCGAGCTCGCACGCGGTTACAAAGACCGTGGCATGGCAGCGTACTCAGAATTACAACAAGCAGAATTTGCGGCTGAAGTACATGGTTACACGGCGACACGTCATCAGCGTGAAGTCGGAACGGGTTACTTCGATGAAGTCTCGCTCGTCATCTCAGGTGGGCAATCATCAACGACTGCACTGGCTGGGTCGACAGAAGCAGAGCAGTTCACAAATTGATCATATTTTGGAGACGCCAACTTGTTGGTGTCTCTTTCTTTATGTGAAAGTATGTGAGATAGATTGATGAATATGTGAAAAAAAGATGAACCAAAGTTCATTTTCACTTCTCCAATTCGACGAATAGTTGTCACAAATAGTAAGAATAAACCGTTTCCATTCCTTGTATACTCAATCTGTTCACAAGTTGGACACAATGATAAAGGGGGAAGCATCATGCAAGGGGAACGATTGAATAAACGCAACGCTTGGTATCAAGCGGTATGGCGTTGGCACTTTTATGCAGGTCTCATATTTGCACCAATTTTTATTATCCTGGCTGTGACAGGAAGCATTTATTTATTTGAACCGCAAATAACGAAGATGCAATACAAAGACATGATGACGGCAACTTTCACGGAAGAACAGCCGATTGAAGTCCAAAAGGAATCATTCATGACGGAATATCCGGATGCGATGATCACATCGATTCGTTTGCCGGATGAAGGCGAATCGACTCGAATCGGTTGGATGAACAAAGACGAGATGATGTATACATATATTCATCCGGAAACTACAGAAGTTTTAGGAACGCGGTCTGCTGAAGGTAGCATGGATTTATTAGTTGTGATTCATGGCACACTATTAGGTGGTCAAATCGGGAACTGGGTCGTCGAACTCGCGGCGTCCTGGGCAATCATTCTTCTTATTACGGGGACATTCTTGTTTTGGCCGCGTGGTAAGAATCCGCTTCGGATGCTTATGCCGAAGCTTGGGAAAGGACGACAGTGGTGGAAGCAGATGCACGGTAGCGTCGCTTTGTGGTCATCGCTAGGCCTCGTGCTCATTATCAGTTCAGGGTTGGCTTGGTCATCCGTTTCGGGTGCGATGTTGCAGTGGGTTTCCTCGTCGACAAACACGGGAGCACCGATGTATGCCTATGCGTTTGGCGCCAAGCCAGAATCGACCGTGACGACAAAAGAGGTGGCAGAAGACGTACCTTGGGCGACCCAAGCAGATCTCGTTCCAACGTCTTCTCCAAGTACGATGTTGCCGATTGATTTAAATCAGGTGGTGAACAAGTCCACGATTGATCGACCGTACACAATCTCGCTTCCAGAAGGCGAAACAGGCGTCTATACTGTCACATCGGCAGCAGGTCATCCATTTAAAGAATCGACGGTGAACTTAGATCAATATAGTGGTGAAACACTCAGCTCTGTGACATACGCAGATTACGGGATTCTCGGAAAACTGATTACGGTTGGAATCGCGTTCCATGAAGGTCGCCTGTTCGGTTTACTCAATCAATTGGTCGGTGTCGCGCTTTGTCTAGGTCTCATTTTCGTGGTCATCAGCTCGTTCATGATGTGGCGCAAACGAAAAGTCGGATCCATTGAACAGATGAAGCGGTTTGAGGACGAACGCATTAAACGAATCGTCGGTATCTTGATTTTACTTCTAGGTGTGACATTACCGCTCGCAGGAATCAGTATTCTTGTCGTTCTCCTATTTGATTGGTTGATTGGTCGCCGGAAGTTGAAAGCGGAGGTGGCAGCATGAAACGATTTAAAGCAGTCATTCCTGTCATCCTAGCGACAATTTGGTTAAGCGCGTGTCAACTTCAACCAGTAGAACGCACCATTGATCCGATTGGGATTCAACTGATCGTACCTGAACGTATAGAAGTTGGCTCGACGACGCTTGCGATGAAAGTATCGAATGATGAACGTGTGACGGAAAGCCATATTCAAGTCACGCCTTACGATTCGGAAGAGACCCGGACGTATGAAGTGACAGAAAAGGATGGCTATCTCGTGACGAGCGTGAAACTCGATCAGGGAATCTACCAAGTGAACGGCATGGTCCATGAAGGGCAGAAGGTCTATACGCCGTCCGCATGGATGATTGTCGGTGATGTACCGCAAGACCAAATCGACCAATTGCAGCAACCAATCGTTCACTCACACGACCATGGTGGTGAACATCAGCATTAAAAAAGTAACCGTTGCGTATGCAGCGGTTACTTTCGTTTAAGACGTATCCCGATCTCTCCAATGAGAACGGCAAGGCCCATGAATCCGGCACCGAGAATGGCCATCTGATTCTGGTTGGCGACCCCGATTCCGTTCTCGAATTGATAAATGTCCCGCGTTAAGAATTGAATCGGCTCACCGGATGTGAGTGCTTGTTCATAACCGAGCCAAATCAAAATCGAGAATGTGGCAATTGAAACCAAAAGTCCGATGAATGCGGTAGTACTGACACGGATTACGGTTCGAGTCATAGCGTTTCCTCTTTTCCTGTTTGTATACGATACGTCACAAGCTGAGGAAAAGATTCACGAGGCAATCATTTCGGAATGGTCAACACTTGTCCGACATAGATGGAGTTGACGTTTGTGATGTTATTGGCGGCTGCGATTTTTGCGACGGTCGTATTGTACATCGTCGCAATCTTGTAGAGTGTGTCGCCCGATTTCACCGTATATTTCACAGTCGTCGTAGGTGGTGTAACGGTCGTTCCTGGAATGATGAGCACTTGTCCGACATAGATGGAGTTGACGTTTGTGATGTTATTGGCGGCTGCGATTTTTGCGACGGTCGTATTGTACATCGTCGCAATCTTGTAGAGTGTGTCGCCCGATTTCACAGTGTATTTCACGGTCGTCGTAGGTGGTGTAACGGTCGTTCCTGGAATGATGAGCACTTGTCCTACATAAATCAAGCTGTAGTTCGTAATGTTGTTGGCGGCAGCAAGCGCCGAGACGGTGACTCCGTATGTCCGTGCGATACTGTACAACGTATCACCTGACTTCACGGTATACGTTTTGTTCGTCGATGTGTTTTGATATGCAAGTAATTGTGAGACCGTGACAAATTTGTACCCTTTTGCTTTGAGTTGTGAAATCATCGTTGGGAGTGCGAGCGGTGTACCCGGGGCCCCGGCTCCGGTATGCATCAAGACGATTGAACCCGGTTTGATGTTAGTCTGAACTTTCGTGTTGATTTGGCTCGCGGTCAACCCTTTCCAGTCAATCGTATCAATGTTCCATTGAATCGTGTATCCGTATCCTGCAGCCCCGACACCGCTCAATACGGTACTATTCACTGCACCAAACGGGGCTCTGAAAATCGGTTTTGTCGTTTTTCCGGTCAACGATTTAATCAAAGCTTCCGTGCGGTCGAGTTCGGATTTCATCTGCGTGGCAGCCAGTTTGGTGAAGTCAGGGTGTGTATACGAGTGATTTCCGAGTTGATGTCCTTTTGCGGCGATATTTTTAATGTACTGTGGATGGTTATTTGCGCCCGACCCCGTTAAAAAGAAAGTGGCTTTGACATTGTTTTTTGCTAAAATGTCTAAAATCTTGTTCGTGTTCGCCCCGTCTGCCCCGTCATCGAACGTCAATGCGACGACCTTGCTCGTCGTGTTCACGCTCGTGACAAATTTTGAAGCGGCGGCACTGACGGAAATCGATTGTGTGATCACCATCGCCAATAAGATGAACAGTGCCATCGCCCCACGAATGACCTTACGTTTCATCTGAATTCGCCTCCATTCATGATGTAACTCTCTTGATGTTAAGACTTTCCAAATGATTGACCTTGATATATTTTATATACCCCTTTTTAGAAATGATGGACTAAAATTCGGAAATGTACTCAATAAATTTTGATTCAACTATATGTGTGAAATTTGTGAGAATGTATCGTGGGATATATCACAGAATGCTCACACTCTTTTTGGAAAGAGATGGTATCATGAACAATGTGTGAAAGATGTAAGCGATTTATAAGGAGGACTTATGATGAAAAAGATGATGACACGGTTTGGGGTCGTGTTTGGACTCATCGGGTTATTCGTACTCGGTGCGTGTGGTACGGAGAAAGAAGCGGAGAGCGCGGCTGTTCCACAGTCAATGGAACCGGTCGAGGCAGAGTTGACGGTAGAGGCAACGGCTGAAAAGGGAGAGGCGGTACCTTTATCAGTAACAGTCACGCAAGATGGTCAACCTGTAGACGATGCGGATGAAATCAAGTTCGAGGTATGGAAGAATGGTGCGAAGGAAGAAAGTGAGATGATCAAGGCGTCACTCACGAAAGACGGTATCTATGAAGCGGAGACGACGTTCGCGGAAGAAGCGGTCTATACGGTTCAGGTTCACGTGACAGCGCGTTCGATGCACACCATGCCGACGACAAACGTGACGGTTGGACATCCAGAAACGGCTGCTGAAGCAGAAGAAGAGAGTGAGCATCATCACCACGCTGGAGCGGATATCACGCTTGACCCGAAAGAGGCGACAGCAGGGGAAGAACAACCATTCATGGTACACGTCATGATTGAAGACGAGATGTTCGCTGGAGCGGACGTACAGCTCGAAATCTTCCAAGATGGGGCAGAGAAGCATGAATGGGTGAAGTTGGAGGAAGCAGATGCTGGGATGTATAAAGGTGCACACACTTTTGCTGAATCAGGCGCATACAACGTTCAAGTCCATGTCACGAAAGGTCATGACATTCATGAGCACGTGATGGAAACGATAAACGTTAAATAAAAAATCGGCTCGCGTTTGAGCCGATTTTTTATTATGCATTTTGGTAAAGGGATTCAACTTGTTGTTGAAGCGCCTCGTTCTCCAAGTACTCATCGTATGTTGCTTCTTTATCCACGATGCCATTCGGTGTCACTTCAATGATGCGTGTCGCAATCGTCGAGATGAGCTGATGGTCATGTGAGCTGAAGAGGAGTACGCCTTTGAACGACTCGAGACCGTTGTTAAGTGCTGTGATCGATTCGAGGTCCAAGTGGTTCGTCGGATCGTCGAGGACGAGCACGTTCGAATTTGAAAGCATCATCTTCGAGAGCATGCAGCGTACTTTTTCTCCCCCTGAGAGTACAGACGCCTTCTTCATGACTTCTTCACCTGAGAAGAGCATGCGGCCGAGGAATCCACGAAGGAACGTGTCTGACTCATCGGCAGGCGAGAACTGGCGCAACCAGTCAAGGATGCTCTTTTCTGAGCCCTCGAAGTATTCTGAGTTGTCTTTCGGGAAGTATGACTGAGTCGTCGTTACGCCCCATTTGACTGATCCTGTGTCTGGCTCCATCTCACCCATGAGAATTTTGAAGAGTGTCGTGATGGCAACGTCCGAACGACCGACGAATGCGACTTTGTCCGTCTTGTTGAGTGAGAACGTGACGTTGTCGAGTACTTTTACACCATCGATTGTCTTCGATACGTTATCGACATAGAGAACATCGTTTCCGATCTCGCGCTCCATCGTGAATCCGACGAATGGATAACGACGTGACGACGGACGGATGTCATCAAGTGTGATTTTATCGAGCAACTTCTTACGCGACGTCGCTTGACGTGCTTTCGATGCGTTCGAGCTGAAACGTGCGATAAAGTTTTGAAGCTCTTTGATTTTCTCTTCTTTCTTCTTGTTCTGGTCTGCCGCCATACGTGTAGCGAGTTGGCTAGACTCATACCAGAAGTCGTAGTTCCCGACATACAATTGGATTTTTCCAAAGTCGAGGTCGGCCATGTGCGTACAGACTTTGTTCAAGAAGTGACGGTCGTGGGAAACGACGATGACTGTGTTTTCAAAGTTGATCAAGAATTCTTCTAACCATTGAATCGCTTTTAAGTCAAGTCCGTTAGTCGGCTCGTCTAAGAGGAGGATATCTGGCTTACCGAAGAGCGCTTGGGCAAGAAGGACTTTGACTTTCTCCCCACCTGTGAGTTCGCTCATTTGTTTCTGGTGGAGCGCTTCAGAGATACCGAGACCTTGGAGGACCATCGAGGCTTCCGACTCTGCTTCCCAACCGTTCAACTCAGCGAATTCCCCTTCGAGTTCAGCTGCGCGCATCCCGTCTTCATCTGAGAAGTCTTCTTTCATGTAGATGGCGTCTTTTTCTTTCATTACTTTGTAGAGACGCTCGTGACCCATGATGACGGTCTCGAGAACTGCACTGTCCTCATACGCGTAGTGGTCCTGTTTGAGGACGGCGAGACGTTCGCCTGGTGTGATGCTGACATCACCCGTCGTCGTATCTTGTTCACCTGATAAAATCTTTAAGAATGTCGATTTTCCGGCACCGTTCGCACCGATCAATCCGTAACAGTTGCCTGGCGTGAACTTGATGTTCACCTCTTCAAACAACTTGCGACCGCCAAATTGTAGGCTGACGTTATTTACTGTAATCATGTATGGTATCCCTCGTTTTTCTGATTAGTTTACGACGTGTATTGTATCACGTTTTTGAAAAACGCGCAGTCGCGTAAAAAGTGGAAGTGAAAAATGACTCTATTCGGTAATTCCCAACATATCATATGTTTAGTAAAAACATAACGTCTCACTTAATACATTTGGTTACTTGAAGTGAGACGTTGTGTCAAAGCAACGAAGTAAACGAATTCCTTCAGGGGAAATAGTGCAGTTCAGTTGCCATATTTCTAATCCGGAAGGTATCGCATCGTTAATCAATTGACGAATTAGATGGTCTTGTTTTCGGTTGGAATTACCGGTATAAATTGGTGCGTCATATAAAAAAACATATAAGAGGACTGCTCTTCCGGTTTGGGGTAGAGTGGAAATCAGAGCGTGGAGATGACGAATCAACCGTTCTGTCTCGATGGGTCGTTTCAATCGTCTACGTTTAAAGTGTGGGAGAGGAATAGTGAGTAGTTCGCTGAGCGGAGCCTTCACTTCCATGAAGATTCCATCAATCTGAAAATCGATTCGTGCACCGCCAATTACTATTTCACGTTTGATTCCCCTCGGGGTTGAGAAAGCATCAAGCTGGTTCTCGAGTAAGAAAGCTTCAACATAGTCGTTGACACGACCTTGATTGATTCCAATCCATTGTTCACCATCGACTGAAATGGCTTCGACTGTAAAGTGAGTTTTACGATTCGAGTCATAGGTTTCTGAGACGAGGCAGGGGATGTTTTCAAATATAATATCTCCAATCCTTCCTGTTACAGGACAATGGCAAGGCGCGAGCAAATCATCAACGAGTACGTCCATGACAAAGCGATTACGTCTGTTTACAATTATCGCTTTTTTCAAAGGTTCTTCAAATAAAATCATTGCCACTTTTACGTGAAATGACGGTATTCAACTCAAATGCTACATTTCCTGCGAGTGCGCGTGAAATCATACATTGATCTTTCGCTTTTTTCGCGATGCGCTCGACAAGCGTGATGTCTCGGTCGGTCATCTCTGTAGGTACATGAATCGTTGTCGCATAGCGAATCGTCTCGTAAGTGAAGATGCCGTTCGTCACATCGACGATGCCCTCTGCATTAATCGTGATACCACGATGAGTCAGGTCACTCCGTCCAAGTACGGCTGCGAGGGTGATGATATAACACGTTGCCGCTGCCCCGAGGAGCATCTCATCCGGATTCGTTCCGACTCCCGGACCGTCCATTTCGGGTGGGATTGAAATCTGTGTCTTTAATCGCTCGGCCTCGAGGGTGCCGACGTCATTTCGTCCGCCATCCCAACCGAGGTTCATGCTAAATGTATGTTTCATCAAAAATCGCCTCCAATGTCTCTAGTGTAAAAGAGAACGATTGGAGGCGCATGTGTTATGCTTGTGCGCGCTTCGCGAATGTGCGAAGTGTTTCGATGATGACCGTTGTCGCTTTTTCCATATTGTTCACAGAGATATATTCGAACTTCCCGTGATAGTTCTCTCCACCTGTGAAGATGTTCGGTGTTGGAAGACCCATGTAAGAAAGTTGCGATCCGTCTGTGCCACCACGAATCGGTTCGATTTTCGGTTCGATGCCAAGGCCGCGCATGACATCAGCGACGGTATCGACGATGTGTTTGACTGGTTCGATTTTCTCGGCCATGTTGTAATACTGGTCTTCCATTTGGAGTTCAATCCGTGCTTCCCCGTATTTTTGTTTCCATTCGAGGACAAGCTTCTCCATCAACGCTTTACGCGCTTCAAACTTCTGTTTGTCGTGATCGCGGATGATGTATTGAAGCGTCGTCTTCTCGACGTCCCCAGTGAAGCCGTTCAAATGGAAGAATCCTTCATAATTGCTCGTCCGTTCTGGTGCCTCATCAGCAGGTAACCGATTTTGGAACGCCATCGCGAGCTTCATCGAGTTCACCATCTTATTTTTCGCGCTACCTGGGTGTACGTTCGTTCCGTGGAAGGTGATGGTCGCACCGGCTGCGTTGAAGCTCTCATACTGCAACTCTCCGAGTGGTCCGCCGTCCATCGTATAAGCGAAGTCTGCATTGAATCGGGCGACATCGAATTTATGTGGTCCACGGCCGATTTCTTCATCTGGTGTGAAGGCGATGCGAACCGTCCCGTGTGGAATCTCAGGATGGGCCAATAAGTATTCAACGGCTGTAACGATTTCAGCAATCCCTGCCTTATCATCCGCACCAAGGAGTGTCGTACCATCCGTTGTCATGAGCGTATGCCCGACATACCCATCAAGTTCTGGGAAGTCTTTTGGTGATAAGACGACATTCAATGACTCGTTCAAGACGATGTCGCCACCTTCATAATGCTCGACGAGTTGAGGGGACACGTTCGTTCCTGTGAAGTCGGTCGCTGTATCCACATGAGCGAGGAATCCGATTGTCGGGACGTCATAATCGACGTTACTTGGAAGTGTGGCGAATAGATAGCCGTATTCATCCGTCTCGACGTCTGTCAGTCCGAGTTCTTTTAATTCTTTCTCCAAATGACGAATCAAATCCCATTGTTTGGCCGTCGATGGTGTTGTCGTACTCGTGAAGTCAGACTGTGTATCGATCTTCGCGTAAGTCATTAAGCGTTCAATTAATTTGTCTTGCATCTAAAAACCTCCCTAAGTCTTTACTCAACATATTCAGTTTAGCATGAGGGCAGTCGTATAAAGTATCAAAATAGTTTGAAAAAAGGCGACCAAATGAATGGTCGCCTTCTGATTTACTGAATGATTACCCCGCCATCGATGACGAATTCGGCGCCGGTGAAGTAACTCGATTCGTTTGAACCGAGAAACAAAACGAGGTGGGATACGTCTTGAGGTTTTCCGATTCGTTTCAGAGGAACCGTTTCAGCCATTTGCTGTACTACCTCTTCAACGCCAGGTTGCATGATCATTGGTGTCTCGATCAATCCTGGGTGAATGGAGTTGACGCGGATGCCGTCAGCCGCCACTTCAAGAGCAACTGCTTTTGTCATACCACGAACCGCAAATTTGGAAGCGACGTAGGCGGCTCCGCCCATCCCTAAAATTCCCGATATTGAAGAGATGTTGATAATGGAACCATGACCGGCTTTTCGCATCGAAGGAATGACCGTTTTCATTCCAAGAAAGACGCCAACTTGGTTAATGTCGATTACTTTCCGATATTCCGCTTCAGAGAGTTCATCGATTGTTGGGGTTACAGCAATTCCCGCATTGTTCACCAGAATAGTGATTGGTCCGAATGTTTCTTCAGTTGCTTTGACAATCGCTTCCCAGTCTTCTAGTTTGGTCACGTCATGCTTCATAAAAATCGCTTTTCCATGCAACTCTTTTTCCAATGCCTCGCCCTCGCTGCTCAAAATGTCGGTGAATACGACCAGTGCGCCTTCATCGACCAATGCCTTGACATGGGATGCCCCCATTCCTCGCGCGCCACCTGTTACCAAAGCGACTTGATCTTGTACACGTCCCATTGTTTTTCCTCCTCGGATCACACAAAAGAAGGCAAGCGTCTCTTTTCATTATAATATGTTTTATTACCTATTGTGAATGAACAAGGAGAGGAGAAACTTAAAATAAGATGGGAAAAAGAAGTGGCAAGATAAACGATGTGAAGATGGCCGTCAACCCCATCGCAGCACCACCAGTTGCACCAGACAACGGATGTTCCGTTGCCGCTTGAGCGGTCCCGATTCCATGACTGATCGTCCCGAGTGTGAGTCCACGCGTGAACGGGTCGTCCATACGGATCCATGTCAAGAGTACCGGTCCAAGCATCGCCCCTAAAATACCGCAGGCAACAGCAATCGAGGCGGCAAGTGTCGCATCTCCTTCTAGCTGTCGAGCCAACTCAAGGGCGATCGGGGACGTGGCCGACTTGACCGATAGCGCAATCAATACGTTTTCGGTAAACGAAAACAGTTTGCCGAAAAGTACAGCCACAAAAATCGTAGAGAGTGACCCGAGTACGATGGCACTCAGGGCCCGTTTTGCCCGGGCGAGTAGTACGGGTAAGTTGCGATAGAGTGGTAACCCGAGGGCGACCGTCGCCGGACCAAGTAAGATGGTGATGATGTCGGTGGCTGGTTTATACGTATCATAGGACTGTCCTGTCACGAGTAACATGAGAATCAGAATCGCTGTACTTAAGAAGACGACATTGGTGAACGGAGATGCCCACTTTTTCGAAAGTTGACGACTGAGCGAATACACGAGAATCGTCAACCCGATCCAAATGTATGTCATGATGCCTCACCTTCTTTCCCGGAAACGAGCGCCGTCAAAATCATCCCGACCGCCATGCTGGCGAGTAACGTGATTAGGAGCGGAATACCGGCAGCTTTTAACAACGTACCGTATGCCATAAGGCCGACGGCAATCGGGATGAAGAAGAAGGCGAGGTGCTTCGTTAAATATCCAGCACTGTCCTCAATCCATTCCACGCGAATGACTTTTGTCAACAAGAGGACGAGCAAGAGCACCATGCCGATGACGCTGCCTGGTACTTTCCACGAGAACGTCTCAACAATCCAGTTTCCGAGCGTGCTCAACCCAAACAAGAGTGAGAGCCCGATAATCCATTTTAATAATTTCATATACATGACTTCCTTTCACGTCATTCAAAACGTATGAATCTTCTCAAATTCAACGAGAGAGGTCAAGAATAGGGTATTACAAAAAATATAAGGGGTACATACGTTCGGGATGCTATACTACATCTATCATAAACAAGCGGGGTGCCGAGATGGAACTAAAAACGATTGAGCAATTTATTCAAGAGCATGGATTACAAAACAGGGAAGACATTTTACATGCGTTCACAAAGCGGGTCAATTTGACAACTTTGCCACGGACAACAAGGGAAGAAGTAGCGGTTGGCCATTCTAAGTTTGGCGGATATCCTGACTTACCACACGCAGACTTGCATCCTGGAGAGAATATGACGTTTTTAGCTCAGTTTCGTTTAAGTGATTTGGCTGAGTTTGAATCCGTAGATGCACTCCCGAAAGAAGGTTTGTTGTCTTTCTTCTATGATTTAGAAGAACAACCTTGGGGAGATGTGGATGAACGTCATCTTTGGCGTGTTCTGTTTACTGAAGAATCGAAACTTGAGCGAGTGCGAGTTGGAGAAGCATTAAATGAACGTGCCGTTTCCTTTAAAGAAAGCTATGCAGAGAATGAATATAGTTTATATGAGCTGCTCGACGAAGAGATGTACGATCGGTTACTCGAACGATTCGAACAAGAAGAACTTCATGCAATCGGTGGACATCCGAGTGAAGTGCAAGGTGACGTTTTTGAAGAGATACAAGAAACATATGGGGAACGATTCGATCATCCTTTCCTATTGTTTCAAATGGACACGTCTGAAGAGTTAGACGTCATGTTCGGGGATGCAGGTATTCTCTATTTTCTCATTCCGGAAGATGCTCTCCGTGCCAAACGGTTTGGAGAAACCGAAATCATTATGCAGTGTTATTGAACGCAAAAAAGGGAGCCGACTCGAATGAGTCGACTCTCTTTTGATTACGCTTGTTTTTTCTTACGGAATCGTGCGAAGAACTCATAGACGATCGGTACGATGAGCAACGTGAGAAGTGTCGAACTTGTGAGTCCGCCAATCACGGTGACCCCGAGACCTTTCGAGATGAGTGCGCCACCCTCGAGACCGAGTGCGAGTGGTGCGAGTGCACCGATTGTCGCGAGTGCGGTCATCAAGATTGGGCGAAGGCGTGTGCCCGCTGCCTCAAGTAACGCTTCACGTGTTGATAAACCAGCTTCTTCTTTATGAATGACGCGGTCAATCAAAACGATGGCGTTCGTGACGACAATCCCGATCAACATGAGTGCCCCGATCAAGGCAGAAACCGAAATCGTTTCACCCGTGATGAGAAGGGCGACGAGTCCCCCGATAATCGCATACGGAAGTGAGAACAACACGACGAATGGCGTGAGTGCCCCTCCGAATGTGATGACGAGAACCAAGTAGACGATGGCGATCGCGGCGAGCATCGCAAGACCGAGCTGTGTGAACGATTCTTGAATCTGTTCCGTTACACCGCCGACATCATACGAGACGCCAGAAGGGAGCTCGATGTCCGATACGCGTTCTTCAATCGCAGCAGACGCTTCTGTCGCTTTATCTGTGCTGAGTTCAACACTTACTTGCGCAAGCAGTTTTCCGTCGCGCTCGACGAGTGTGTCCGGTGTTGTGCCTTCTTCGATTTCAATGAAGTCTGAAATCGGGCGTGGTCCGAACGGTGTCGTGATTTCTTGTGCTTGCAGGTCATCGACACTGTCATACGTCACTTGCTCGTTCGGGATGACGACGTCTAACTGTTTGTCATCCACTGTGACACTCGCAAGTGGACTTTCTGGTGCCTGGAACTGACTGATGACTTGCGCGATTTGACCTGCCGACACACCGGCTTCTGCAGCGGCCTGTTGGTCGACGTTGAACGTGTATTGTACATAGGACTCACGTAAGTCAGATGTCGCTTGACGGACATAATCCGTTTCCTCTTCAATCGTTTCGATGAAAGTCGGCACGATGGCTTCTAAATCTTCAAGTGAGTTGGCATAGACGTTGTATGTGACACCGCTCGTTGCGCCGCCACCTGAGAAGTCTTGTTCTTTCCATTCCCCGTTCGAAGCGAGTTCGTTCAATTTCTCGATATCAGCTAACTTCACATCCGCGAAGTCTTCCGTATCTGGATCATATTGAACGATGAAGATTCCTTGTTTGTTGTTTCCGGGGTTCAGCGGGTTCTCTCCACCGACCGTGAACTGAACATCGGTTGCGTTCGGTTGTTCTTCCATGAAGTATTCTTCTGCCACTTCTGCTGCGGCAATCGAATCTTCAAGTGTTTGACCAGGTTCTGGGTCGAACGTGACGAACAACGTCTTCTCCGAATCCTGATTCAAGAAGTTGACCCCAATCGCTGGGACAAGGGCAAAGCTACCAATCAATAGGGCAGTCGCGAGACCGAACACGACGAGTTTATGGTTCAGTGACCAGTTCAAGACGCCACGATACCATTCCGCGAGCTTGCCTGGACCTTCTTCTGGCTTCAACTTGTCGCGGTTTTTAAAGAACGAGTCGGCCATCATTGGTACGACCGTGATTGCCACGAGTAACGAAGCGAGTAATGCGAAGACGACCGTCAATGCGAACGGCAAGAACAGTTCACCGACAAAACCAGTGACAAATCCAAGCGGCAAGAATACTGCAATCGTGACGATGGTCGACGAGGCGATCGGGATGAATACTTCTTTTGTTGCCGCGATAATCAACTCTTTACCGCGAAGTGGTTCGTTCGAACGCGTGAGTCGACGGTAAATGTTCTCGATGACGACGATGGAGTCATCGACGACGCGCCCAATCGCAACGGTCATCGCACCGAGCGTCATGATGTTCAACGTGATATCCAACTGCTTCAAGACGATGAGTGCCATGAGAAGCGACAACGGGATCGAGATGACGGCGATGATCGTCGATCGGAAGTTACGTAAGAACACTAAGATGATGAGGATAGCGAACAACCCACCAAGTAATGCTTTAGACAACATGGTTTCGACCGACTCTTCAATCGGTTGTCCTTGGTCGAGTGTGATTGATACATTCGCCGTATCGTTTTCAGCTTCGAAGTCATTCAATACTTCTTTGACGGCGTTGACGACATCGACCGTGTTCGCATCTTGTGTCTTCGTCACTTGTACGCCGATTGAACGTTCACCGTTCGAGCGAGAAATCGATTCTTCGATTCCTTTGTCCTCGATTGTCGCAAGTTCACTCAACGCGACAGTCGGAACCGTCGTCGGAACGTTCGGTGGTAATGCCGATGGTGTTTCCGTCGGGACCTCTGTTGGCACGTCTGGCGTTTGACTAGGTGGCAATTCAGTCGGGGCAGACGGTGTCGTCGGCGTTGATTGTGCTGGTGAGTAAGGGATTTGGATGTCGCGGAACGCTTCGAGCGTCTCCGACTTGCCGTCGATGACGACCGCTTGCTCCGTATCACCTAATTCATATAACCCGAGCGCAATTCGAGCGTCATTCGCTTGAATCAATTGTTTGACCGTATCTTCTGTCAAATTGTATTCTGCGAGCGCTTCTTGGTCGAATTGAAGTTCGACGCGGCGAATCTCTTGTCCGGCAATTTGGACGGTTTGCGCACCTTCCACTCCTTCAAGAGCAGGCTGCACTTCTTCCTCGACGAGTTTTGTCAATTCGGCCAAATCAAGACTCTCATCCGAGATGGCAGCCCCGATTACCGGGAAAGCGTCGAAACTGAGACGCGACACTTGTGGTTCTTGTGCCGATTCAGGTAGTTCGACGTTACTTAACGCATCTTTGACTTGTTGTTCCGCTTCATCCATATCGGTACTGAAATCATAATCGATTTGGATGTTCGAAGCGTTTTGGAATGACGAAGAACGAACTTGTTCCACACCATTTAAATTCTGAAGACGATCTTCTAACACGGTGCTGACTTCTTCGAGCACTTGCTCAGGGGATGCACCTGGATAAATGGTTGTGACCGAGACGGTCGGAGTCGTAATGTCCGGTAACGTCTCGAGCTTCATCGTCAGACCGGCGAAAAGACCGGCGGCCGTCAAGATGATCGTCATCAACCAAACCGCAAACTTGTTGTTGACGGAGAAGGACGTGATTTTCTGCATGGGTTTTTAATCTCCTCTATTATTATGTTGTTTTATGACTCACGATCGATGTCGTGGGCTCGTTCAATCAAGCGTGCGATAATCGCTTGTTTGAGTTCGGTAGGGGGAACACCGACACCGAAGTGTTCGGACATCATCATACCTTCGAGTGCATAACGAATGATCATCGTTTCCACCGGATCAGCCGTTTGTTGGAACTGTGCGAAGAACGTATCTAAATCATGTTTCCAACGATTGGCGTACTCTTGGTCGACTTCGAACAACGTGAGAAATGCAATCATCTTCTCGACGTCGATTTGGATGGCAGCACGCTCAGGATGCAACTTCGTTTCATCAAATAGACGAACGAATGCCTCGACAGGTCCATGGCCTTCATCTTGCAATGAAGCATATAGCTCGTTTTGTTCTTGTTGTAATCGTTCGACCATCGCCGTCATCAACGCTTCTTTTGAAGGATAATGATAAAGAAGTCCCCCTTTAGATACACCCGCAGTCTTGGCGACTTCATCTAAGGTAAGTTGATGCACGCCGTGGTTCATGATGATGTCGGTTGCCGCATCCAACAGCTTTTGCTTTGTAACGTTCGATCGGTTTGACATATCTTCACCTCTTTCTGTACCGACCAGACGGTTTGTTTGATTTTACTATATCGTTCGTATTCTTTTAAAGTCAAGAAATGATGTCCTCAAAACTGTCACGAATTGCACATGTAATATGATAGCGATTGCAGAAAAGTCTTGACGTGAGAATGATTATCAGTGATGATAGGTACTGAGAGTAATTATCATTACCAGAGAGAAATAACCGAACGTGGGGGAATGACAGATGAACAAAAAATATGCAGCTTTAGGAATTTCAGCAGCGTTAACGACATCGCTCCTTGCCGCTTGTGCAAGCACAGATGAGACAACTTCAAATGAAGGCTCAGACGATTCGAACGTCGTCAATGTTTACTCGAGTCGCCACTACGATGTCGATCAACAATTATATAAACAGTTTGAAGAAGAAACAGGCATCAAGGTCAACGTGGTGGAAGGGAAGAGTGACGAACTTCTCGAGCGTTTGAACACAGAAGGGGAGAGCACAGAGGCTGACCTCTTCATCACTGCAGATGCTGGAAACTTGTATCAGGCGAAAGAAGCGGGACATCTTCAAGCGGTCGATAGCGATGAGCTTGAGTCAAACATTCCTGCAAAATATCGTGACACAGACAACGAGTGGTTCGGTTTGACGAAACGTGCGCGTGTCATCGTGTACTCAAAAGATCGCGTGAAACCAGAAGATTTGTCGACGTACGAAGCGTTGACGGAAGAACAGTGGAACGGCAAAGTTCTCGTGCGTCCATCGGAAAACATGTACAACATCTCACTCCTCGCATCGTTCATCGAAGTGAACGGTGTCGATGAAGCGAAAGAGTGGGCGAAGGGCTTAGTGAACAACATGGCACGCGACCCACAAGGGAACGACCGTGACCAAGCGAAAGCAGTCGTCGCTGGCGAAGGGGACGTGGCCATCATGAACACGTACTACATGGGGCTCATGTTGAATTCTGAAGACGAGGAAGAGAAGAAAGTCGCTGAACAACTCGGTGTCTTCTTCCCGAACCAAGATACAACAGGCACACACGTGAACATTTCGGGTATCGCGATGACGAAAGCATCGAAAAATACAGAAAACGCTCAAAAATTGATGGAGTTCATGTCAGAACCGTCAGCTCAAGAGAAGTTTGCGAGTGTGAACTATGAATATCCAGTCAACGAGTCGGTTGAACCGAATGAGCTTCTCCAGTCATGGGGTGAGTTCAAAGAGCAGGATATCAATCTCTCTGTACTCGGTGAAAACCAACAAGAGGCAATCCGTATCTTTAACGAAGTAGGTTGGAAGTAAGATGACTTCGGCCTGAACGAGAGTTCAGGCCGAAGATTTTTGCGTTCTTCACACCCTAAGCGCTACACGGGATGCACAGAAACTGATATGATGGGACAGGAATTGATAGTTTACAGAACGGGAGCGGTACGACATGAACTGGCAC